>DATHSN010000143.1:0-8583 GCA_035464115.1 Acidimicrobiales bacterium
CCGGGCCGACACGGCCGAGCCCACGCCGGCCGAGCTCGAGCGGGTCACGGTGGGGGCCGCCGGCGGCAAGGCGGTGGCCGCCGGGGTCGCCCTCGGCGCCGCCACCGCCGAGGCCGTGGTGTTCAGCCGCGACCTGGTGAACCGCCCCGGCGGCGACCTGGTGCCCACCGAGGCGGCCAAGGCAGCCCGCTCGTGGGGTCGCAAGCACGGCCTGCGGGTGAGCGTGATGGACGAGCGGGCGATCCGCGAGGCCCGCATGGGCGGTGTGCTCGGCGTGAACCGGGGCTCGTCGCAGCCGCCCCGCTTCGTCACCGTCACCTACACCCCGTCGGGCCCGTCGAAGGCCAGCGTGGCCCTGGTGGGCAAGGGCATCACCTTCGACTCGGGTGGCCTGTCGATCAAGACGGCCGACGGCATGTCGACCATGAAGTGCGACATGGGCGGTGCTGCCGCCGTCCTCGGCGCCATGGGTGTGATCGCCGCCGAGGCGCCGCCGGTGACGGTCACCGCCTACCTGCCGTTCACCGACAACATGACCGGCCCCGACGCCACCCGCCCCGGCGACGTGCTCCGCCACCGCAACGGCAAGACCACCGAGGTCCTCAACACCGACGCCGAGGGGCGGCTGATCCTCGCCGACGCGCTGTGCATCGCCTCGGAGGCGTCTCCTGACGCCATCATCGACGTCGCCACCCTCACCGGGGCGTGCATGGTGGCCCTCGGCCGGGGCGTGGCCGGGCTGATGGGCAACGACGACGGGTTGGTCGAGCGGGTGCGCGATGCGGCGACGGCCACCGACGAGTCGGTGTGGCACCTGCCGCTGCCCCGCGAGTACCGGCCGTTGCTCGACTCGTCGGTGGCCGACCTGCGCAACATCGGCAAGGTCCCCTACGGCGGCGCGCTCACCGCGGGGCTGTTCCTCCAGGAGTTCGTGGCCGAGGGCCTGGCGTGGGCCCACCTCGACATCGCCGGCCCGGCCTGGACCGACGACGACAAGGGTGTGCTCACCCCCGGCGGAACCGGCTACGGCGTGCGCCTGCTGGCCGAGGTCGTGGCCGGCTACGGCCGGTAGGGCTCGGCGTCGGGGGCCGATCCGCCGCGGGTTCCGGGGCGGGTCCACCCCGGAGTGGGTCGCGGGGTGGGCCCGCCGGGCGGGGGCGGAGTCCCGCCCGGCGGGCCGGTCGACCGACCGTGGGAGGTGGTGACGGCCGGCCGACGATCGGGGCCTCAGGCGGCGGAGTCGCCCTCGGCGGCGAGGCGGGCCTGCTCGTGGCGGTGCCGGGCCCACACCACCGCCTCGTGGGCCATGGCCGGGTGGTAGCGCCAGTGGTGGAGCTGGCTCTCGGCGCTCTGCTCGTCCTCGCCGAGCTCGAGCAGGCTGAGCGCCAGGTGACGGGCCCGCCGGCGCCGTTGCTCGACGGTGGGGGTGGCGAGCAGGGCCTCCTGCCAGCGCTGGTGCTCGTCGCGGAGGCGCTCGGGGAGCCGCTCGACCTGGGGCCGGGTGAGCGGCGGCACCCGGCGGCGCACCTCGAGGCCGTCGTCGACCCGGCGGGCCAGCCCGAACTGGCACGACCGGGTGATGGCCCGCAGGAACGGTGACCCGCTGCCGCCGCGCACCCCGAGCCCGAGCGACCGGGCGGTGTCGTGCAGGTCGAGATCGAAGCCGTCGGGCTCGGTGTCGAACCCGGCGGCGATGCGCCGGAGGAGGAAGGTGGTGCTCGGCCCCAGGATCCCGAGCCAGAAGCGCTCGACGTAGTCGGAGCGCAGGTCGTGGCCGAGCTGGTCGATGACGGGGTCGGACCAGGGGCGGACCGCCATGGTGGGGGCGAGCGGGACGGGATCGGGTGCGGGCACGGGTCGGCTCCTCGTGGATGGCACGGCGCCGGGGAAGTGCTCTTCATGCTGTTTCGTGTATTTCCATGTGTCAAGGGGCACGTGGGGGGCGGGGTCTCTACGCTGGACGTCCATGAGCGAGCCGACGATCGTCGACCCCGACGCCGTGGCCGCCGCCCGCGCCGTGCTCGCCGCCGCGAGACCGGGATCGGTGGCGGTGCTCACCGGCGCCGGGATCTCCACCGACTCGGGGATCCCCGACTTCCGGGGGCCGAACGGGGTGTGGACCAAGAACCCCGACGCCGAGAAGCAGGCCACCCTCCAGCACTACGTGTCGGACCCCGACGTGCGGCGTCGGGCCTGGCAGGGCCGGCTGCGCCACCAGGCCTGGACCGCCCGGCCCAACCCCGGCCACCAGGCGCTCGTCGAGCTCGAGCGCGACGGGCGGCTGCACACCGTCATCACCCAGAACGTCGACGGGTTGCACCAGGCCGCGGGGTCCGATCCCCAGCGGGTGGTGGAGATCCACGGCACGATCCACGAGGTGGCGTGCCTGTCGTGCGACGACCGGGCGCCCATGGCCCGGGCCCTCGAGCGGGTGGAGGCGGGTGAGGACGACCCTCCGTGCCGGTCGTGCGGCGGCATCCTCAAGTCGGCCACCATCAGCTTCGGCCAGTCGCTCGACCAGGCTGCGTTGGCCCGGGCCGAGCAGGCGGCGCTCGAGTGCGAGGTGATGCTCGCGGTGGGGACCTCGCTCGGGGTGTATCCGATCGCCCAGGTGGTGCCGCTGGCCCACGCCACCGGTGCCCGGGTGGTGATCGTCAACGCCGAGCCGACGCCCTTCGACGGCCTCGCCGACGTGGTGGTCGGTGGCTCGATCTCCGCGGTCCTCCCCGCGATGGTCGCCCGCTGAGCGTCCGGCGGCCGCCCGTCGTGGAATACCTGACTCGCCCGGTAGGCTTTAGCAGGCGTACGTTCCGAGCCCACCGGGGAGACCGATCCGCATGGCCAGCTTCCGCGACCTGCTGAACCAGACCAAGGCCCAGATCCGCGAGGTCGACACGGCCGGCGCCGAGGCCGCCCGCAACGAGCCGGGCACCGTGTTCCTCGACGTGCGCGAGCCCGACGAGTTCGAGCAGGGCACCATCCCGGGCTCGGTCTACATCCCCCGTGGTCACCTCGAGGCCCAGGTGGAGGGCCGCATCACCAGCAAGGACGCGCCCATCGTCGTCTACTGCGCCGGTGGCGTGCGCTCGGCGTTCGCGGCCAAGACCCTCACCGAGCTCGGCTACACCGACGTGGTCTCGATGATGGGCGGCTTCAACCGCTGGAAGGACGAGGGCCGCGACTGGCAGACGCCGCGCACCCTCACCCCCGAGCAGCGCAACCACTACCAGCGCCACCTGCTCCTGCCCGAGGTGGGCGAGGAGGGCCAGCTCAAGCTGCTCGACGCCCGGGTGCTGCTGCTCGGCGCCGGTGGCCTCGGGTCGCCCGCCGCCCTCTACCTGGCCGCGGCCGGCGTGGGCACGCTCGGCATCGTCGACATGGACGTGGTCGACCAGTCGAACCTGCAGCGCCAGATCCTCCACAACATCGACCGCATCGGCGAGCGCAAGGTCGACTCGGCCAAGAAGACCCTCACCGCGCTGAACCCCGACGTGAACGTGGTCACCCACGACACCCGGCTCGACGCCTCCAACGTCATCGAGCTGCTCAGCCAGTACGACGTGGTCATCGACGGCGCCGACAACTTCCCGAGCCGGTACCTGCTCAACGACGCGTCGCTCAAGACGGGCACCCCGGTGGTTCACGGCTCGATCTTCCGCTTCGAGGGCCAGGCCACCGTGTTCACGCCCTACGACGGGCCCTGCTACCGCTGCATGATCCCCGAGCCGCCCCCCGCCGAGCTGGCGCCGTCGTGCGCCGAGGCCGGCGTGCTCGGCGTGCTGCCCGGCATCATCGGCAGCATCCAGGCGCTGGAGGCCATCAAGCTCATCCTCGACCTCGGCGACTCGCTGTCGGGCCGCCTGCTCGCCTACGACAGCCTCGAGCAGTCGTTCCGCACCTTCAAGGTGCGCCGCGACCCCACCTGCCCGGCCTGCTCGCTGCCCCCCGACCAGATCGTCATCGCCGAGTACGACGAGTACTGCATGCCCCACCCGGTGGAGGCTCCCGCCCCGGTGTGAGCGTCGGCACGGGCCGCGACGAATAACGTCGCGGCCCGTGTCTCGTCTCGAGCGGCTGCGCGCCGCCAACCCGCTGCCCGAGGGCACGCTCGCCGTCGGCGCCGGGTTGCTGGTGAACGGGGTCGGGGCGTACCTGTTCCTGGCGTTGTCGGCCCGCTCGCTCGGTCCGTCGGAGTTCGCACCGCTGTCGGTGCTGTGGGCGCTGGCGTTCCTCGTGGCCCCGGGCCTGTTCCTGCCCCTCGAGCAAGAGGTGAGCCGGGCGGTGGCGAGCCGGCGGGCGCGGGGCGAGGGCGGTCTGCCGGTGGTGCGCCACGCCGCGCTCCTCGGTGGCGCGCTGCTCGGGGTGGTGGTGCTCGGCGCCCTCGTGGCCTCGGGCTGGCTGCTCGACCGGCTCTTCGACGACCAGGTGCTGTTGCTCACCGGGTTCGTCCTCGCCCTGACGGGCTACTGCGGCGCGCACCTGGTGCGGGGGGTGCTGTCGGGCAACGGCCGCTTCGGCGACTACGCCGTCTACTTCGGCACCGAGGGACTGCTGCGGGCCGGGGTCGGCATCGGGTTCCTCGTGGTCGGCGTGTCGGCCGCCGGCTGGTACGGGCTCACCATCGGCCTCGTGCCGTTCGTGGCCCTCGCCGCCGCCCTGGTGCGCCCCCGCCAGCTGCTCACCCCCGGGCCGCCGTCGCGGGCCGGTGAGCTCACGTCGGCGCTGGGGGCGCTGCTGGCCGCGTCGCTGTTCACCGCCTTGTTGTTGAACGCCGGGCCGATCGCCATCGAGCTGTTGGCCACCGACGACGAGAGCGACGAGGCCGGCCGGTTCCTGGCTGGTCTGGTGATCGCCCGGGTGCCGCTCTTCTTGTTCCAGGCGGTGCAGGCCTCGCTGCTGCCCCGGCTGGCGCTGCACGCCGGGGCCCGTGAGTGGGTCGAGCTGCAGGACTCGTTGCGGCGGCTGGTGATCGCCGTCAGCGGCCTGGCCGTCACCGCCACCGTGGTGGCGTGGGCCATCGGCCCCGAGGTGGTCGAGCTCTTCTTCGGCGCCGAGTTCGCCCTCGGGCACCGCGACCTCGGTCTGCTCGCGTTGTCGAGCGGCCTGTTCATGGTGGGCGTCGCTCTGGGCCAGGCCCTCATCGCCCTCGGCTCGGCGGGCCGCATGAGCCTGGGATGGGCTGCGGGGGTGGCCACGTTCGTGGTGGTCACCGCGCTGGGCGACGACCTCTACCTGCGGGTCCAGCTGGGGCTGGTGGCCGGCACCGCGGTGGTCGTTGCCACGTTGGCCGTGCTGGTGCGGGCCCGCCTCGGCACCGAGCTGCGGGCGGCATCTCCCACCGGGCACGGGGCGGTGTCCGGGTCTGGGGAGGGGTCCGGGGAGGGGTCCGGGCCGGGGGCGACGTCGGTGGTGGGCCCCGCTCGCTGAGGCGCCCGCAGCGGCCGGTGGGCCAGCTGTCCGAGCAGCAGGCTGGTGCTGCGCGCCCCACCCCGCAGCAGGTCGGGGGCGTAGCACCGCACCCACCCGCCCATCTTGAGCACGCAGGCCCGCTTCTCGGCCGGGGTCAGCGGGGCGTCGCGGACGGCGCCGAGGTACTCCCAGCCCAGGCGGTAGGTCGGCCAGGTGATCGCGTCGGCACGTGAGGTGTCGAAGAACGCCACCCGGTCGCGAGCCCGGCGGAGCTTGCGCATGCTGCGGTCGGGGTGCTCGCGACGCCGGAACAGCGGTCGGTCGACGAACGCGAACCGCCCGTGCAGCGCCATCTCGGCGATGGTGACCAGATCGCCGTCGGGGAAGAGACGGTGGCGCCCGGTGGCGAGCAGGACCGGGGTCCGCATGACCGAGAAGATCTGGAACGCCTGGCGGGGCCGCAGCAGCTCGCCGAAGCGGACCGCCACGTCGGGATGGTCGGCTCGGGGTGGCTCGTCGGCGGGCCCGATGACCCGGCCCTCGGCGTCGATGTCGACCGTGGCGGTGTAGGCGAGCACGGCGCCCCGGTCGGCGTCGAGCGCGTCGACGCACGCGGTGAGGAACTCGGGCTCGTACTCGTCGTCGTGGGCCGCCCACTTGAACAGCTCGGTGCGGGCGTGGTCGGCGAGGAAGTTGTAGTTCGGCGCCGCCCCGAGGTTGGCCTCGTGGCGGTGCAGGTGGACCCGTGGGTCGCGCTCGGCGGCGTCACGCACGATGTCGCAGGTGGCGTCGGTCGACGCGTTGTCGGCGACGAGGACCTCGAGGTCGGTGAACGTCTGCGCGAGGAGCGTCTCGAGCGCCCGCTCGAGGTAGTTCTCGCCGTTGCGCACCGGGATCCCGATCGTGAGTCGCGGGACGACGTCGGAACGGGATTCGAATGGCACTCCACTCACCTCGGATCGCTGACCGCCATCTCGGGGCGCGCCGAACCCGGGTGGACTGAGCCCGCCGCGCGCTGGGTGCGGCGTACCCCGTCGGGCGGTGAGCCATGCGTCGGGCGGTGAGCCATGCGTCGGGCCGGCCGCGCCGGTCGATGGCTAGGGTGCCGGCCGTGAAGGGACTGATCCCCGCCGGCGGCTCGGGCACCCGGCTGCGGCCGATCACCCACACCAGCGCGAAGCAGCTGGTGCCGATCGCCAACCGGCCGATCCTGTTCTACGCCATCGACCACATGGTGGCCGCCGGGATCACCGACATCGGCATCGTCACCGGCGACACCGGAGCCGAGATCCGCGCCGCGGTCGGCGACGGGTCGGCGTTCGGGGCGACGGTGACCTACCTGCCCCAGGAGGCCCCGCTGGGGCTGGCGCACTGCGTGGCCCTCGCCTCGGACTGGGCCGGCGACGACGACCTGGTGATGTACCTGGGCGACAACATGCTCCAGCAGGGCCTGGTCGACTTCGTCGCCCGCTGGCGGGCGGGGCGCCGCGGCGGCGAGCTGCGGTTCGACGACGCATCGGCCGACCCGCCGGCGGCCCAGCTGCTCTTGGCCGAGGTCGACGACCCCCGCCAGTTCGGCGTCGCCGTGCTCGACGACCACGGCCGGGTGGCTGGCCTGGTGGAGAAGCCGGCCGACCCGCCGTCGAGGTTGGCCCTCGTGGGCGTCTACCTGTTCGACCGGCGCATCCACGACGCGGTGCGGGCCATCGAGCCGTCGGCGCGGGGCGAGCTGGAGATCACCGACGCCATCGGCTGGCTGCTCGCCCAAGGTCACCGGGTGGACCACGAGGTGCTGTCGGGCTGGTGGATCGACACCGGGAAGAAGGACCCGTTGCTCGAGTGCAACCGCCTGGTGCTCGACCTGGTGGAGCCGGCCGTGCTCGGCGACGTCGACGCGGCATCGACCATCGAGGGGCGGGTGGTGGTCGACGCCGGGGCCCGGGTGACCGAGTCGCGCATCCGGGGACCGGTGGTGATCGGCGCCGGGGCGGTGGTCGAGCGCAGCTACATCGGGCCCTACTCGTCGGTGGGCGCCGGCTGTCGGATCGTCGACTCCGAGCTCGACCACTCGGTGCTGCTCGAACGGGCGTCGGTGGAGGGCGTGGCCCGCCTCACCGACTCGCTCGTGGGCCGCGACGCCGACGTGCGCCGGACCCCCCGCCGCCCCCGGGCCATGCGGGTGATGCTCGGTGACCACTCCTCGGTGGAGCTGCCCGACGACCGGACCTGAGCGGCCCGCCCCGAGCGGCGCCCGAGGACCGTGGGCCGAACGGCCCTCCGTGCTCAAGTAGCACCACTCTCGGTGCCGATGCTCCCTCGTGAGGGAACCACCTCACGGACGAGCTGAGTCGAGGGCCGGATGCACCAGCGAGACGGGCAGACGGAAGGACGCCGACGGGGACGGTTGCTGGCGATCGCCCTGGTGGCGGCGTTGTTGGCCGTCGGCCTCGCCGCCGCACCGGCCTCGGCAGGGCCGACCCGTCCGTCGGACCCCCGAGCCCAGGAGCAGGAGTTCTTCTCGCTGCTCAACGCCGAGCGGGCCCGGGCCGGCAAGGCCCCGTTGATCTGGAACGAGAACCTGGCCAACGACGCCCGTCGGTGGTCGGGCGTGATGGCCCCCACCGGCGGCATCTTCCACACCTCCACCCTGGGGCAGGACACCGCCCGGTCGGTCACCGACTGGCGCCGGGCCGGCGAGAACGTCGGCGTCGGCTGGAGCGCTCCCTCGCTGCACGGCGCGTTCGTGAACTCGCCGGGCCACTACGCCAACATCATCGGTGACTACAACATGCTCGGCGTCGGGGTCGTGTACACCGAGTCGCGCACGTTCGTGACGTTCCGCTTCGCCAAGGGCACGGTCGTCCAGACCGCGGCTGCGGCCCCGGCGCCGAGTCTGTCGCTGTCGGATGCGCAGGCCACGGTGCGCCGGCTCTACCTCGCCTACTTCGAGCGGGAGCCCGACACCGCAGGGCGTGACTACTGGGCCGCCAAGCTCCGGCAGGGCTACCCGCTCGGGCAGGTCTCCTACGAGTTCTCCCGGTCGAAGGAGTTCCTGGCGACCTACGGCTCGCTCAGCAACGGCGACTTCGTGCGGTTGGTCTACCGCAACGTCCTCGACCGTGAGCCCGACGCCGGTGGCTACACCTTCTGGACCTCCAAGATGGCGGCCGGCAT
>DATHSN010000144.1:0-3068 GCA_035464115.1 Acidimicrobiales bacterium
TGCCGATCGCCGACGAGATCGCCGAGGCGCTGCGCTCGCACGCCGGAACGCTCGGTCAGCTGCTCGAGGTGGCCATCGCGCTCGACCAGGGCGACGTCGAGCGGCTCCGGCGCGGCGACATCGCGCCCGCCGACCTCACCAGCGCCCGCAAGGCGGCCCTCGTGTGGACCGCCGAGCTCGAGCGCGAGGTCGAGCCGTGGGTCACCACCCTCACCCGGGGATGACGGCCGGGGCGCCGCGGCGCTGACGGCGGGAGATCAGCCGGCGGCGACGGCGCCGAGGCCCGGGTCGTCCACGATGGGAGCGACGGCGGGGTCGGCCACCTGGAACCGGCCGGCGTCGAGGCGGTGGTGCCACGACGAGCGCTGCGAGATGGAGGCGGCGAACTGGGCCTGGCGGATCTCGACGCGCCCCTTGGGCCGACCGGGGGTGCTCGGCCGGTACTGGGCCAGGATGCCCTCGCGGATCATGTCGATGGCGGCCGAGCGCAGCTGCGAGACCCGTGAGGGGGTCACCTCGAGCAGCTCGGCGATCTCCTCGAAGCTGCGACCCTCGAGGTAGAGGCCGACCACGACGA
The DNA here is from genome assembly GCA_035464115.1 of Acidimicrobiales bacterium. Classification (GTDB taxonomy): domain Bacteria; phylum Actinomycetota; class Acidimicrobiia; order Acidimicrobiales; family SKKL01; genus DATHSN01. The sequence goes on from DATHSN010000144.1 coordinate 578, forward strand.
CGCGGTGGCGCTCCGGGAGCGAGGCCAGCGCGTCGCGCAGGTAGCCCCGCAGCTCGTGGTCCTCGAGCCGCTCGTCGGCGCCGAGGACCGACAGGTCGGGCAGGCGGTCGGCCGGGTCGGCGGCGTCGCCGAGGTGCGACGGGCCGTCGAGGGCGGCGACGACGCCGCGCTGGACGCGCTCGCGGAGGCGGGCGAGCTGGCGCTCGTCGATGCCGAGCTCGGCGGCGACCTCGGTGGGGGTCGGCGCGTGGCCGGTGCGGGTGGCGACCGCCTGCGACGCCCGGTCGGCCTCGCGAGCCAGGTGGCGGACCGAGCGGGGGGCCCAGTCGGCGGTGCGGACCGCGTCGAGGACGGCGCCACGGATCCGCCGGGCGGCGAACCGCGAGAACGGCACGCCGAGCTCGGGGTCGAAGCGGCGGGCGGCCTCGACGAGACCGATGGTGCCGGCGCCGACGAGGTCGTTGCGGTCGACGTGACGGGGGAAGCCAGAGCTCACGCGGAGGACGATGTGCTCGACCAGCGGAAGGTGCTGCTCGATCAGTTCCTCGGTCGTGCGGTCCACCGGAGCTGCCTCCTCGGGCGCCCGGAACGGCGCCCCGAGTGCTGCTTCGGATGCTTCGTCCGCCGACTTCAGCAACTCGCCGGAAATGAACCGCGCGGCCCGGGCCGAACGACCCAGACCGGCCCTCCTGCGGTGACCGGGGTCTCAGCCGGGCGACCCGGGCGGCGTCGGGAGGTGGTCGAGGGCGTCGCGCCGGACACCCGACGCCGACCGGTTCTCGTCGCGGATCGCGGCCTGGACCTCCTCGCGGTGCACGCTCACCGAGCGGGGCGCGCGGATGCCGAGGCGGACCTGGTCGCCGCGGACCTCGAGGACGGTGACCACGATCTCACCCGCGATCACGATCGACTCGTTGGCCCGTCGGCTGAGGACGAGCATCAGGCGGGCAGGAGCGGGGCGCGAACGGGGAGGGCCGGATCCGAGAGGACCACCTGGCGACCCCGGCGCGTGGCGGCGTTGACCACGAGCGGGCCCAGCAGGTTGGCGGTGACGGCGAGGTCGGTGACGGTCAGCAGGCAGAGCACGATGGCGTCGGTGGCCGACGTGAGCCCGAGGGCGTCCTGGTCGGCGTCGCCGAGCTCGGGCTCGTAGTCGGGGAAGAAGGCCCAGGGGACGGCCGCGAGGAACGCGAGCCGCGGGTCGTCGATGGCCTGGAGCCAGAAGTAGGTGTCACCCTCGGCCGCGTCGACGAGGGCGTAGCGGGCGACGTCGGGGAAACCGAGGAGACCGTCCTCGAACAACAAGACGGTGTCCTCGTCGACCTCGACGGCTCCCAGCCGCTCGGACTCGATCAGCACGGTCGGAGCCTACCCACCGTGAGCCCCCTGACCCGGGGAGCCCACCTCGGCGGCGTCGTCGACGCCGTTGGCGAGCTGGTCGACCGAGGTCGGCGCGGTGGCGTCGGGCGCCTCGGCGGCCTTGGGCGTGGTGGGCCGGGTGGGGGTCGTGGGGCGGGTCGGGGTGACCGGACGGGTGGGAGCGGCGGCGGTCGCGCTGGGTGCGGCCGCCGCGGTGACCGCGGGATCGCCATCGTCCTCGAAGTGGTCCCGGGGTCGGTCGAGCATGTCGAGGATCCCGCCGACGACGTTGCACCCGATCCAGCTGGCGAGCAGGAGCAGGCCGTAGATCTGCACGGTGTCGACGACGTCGCGCTGGCCCTGGGCGGCGGCGAGGAGCATGGGCGAGGCGAGGACGGTGCCGCACACGAGCGCCCAGCCGAGCATCGCGCTCGCGCCCGGGTCGGCCAACATCTCCGGAGCGACGTCGGTGTCGCCGTCGCGCCTACCCACGGCGAGCGCTCCGCGCCGCGAGGAGGGTGGCCGCCCACAGCTCGGGGCTGGCCGGCCGGCCGTCGAGCGAGCCGACCGGGAGGTGGCCGTCGAGGAAGGCCTCGGGGTCGCTGGCCTGGTCGAGCTCGACCAGGTCGACCACATCGAGCCCGCCGAGGGCGGCGGACTTCACGTCGAGCTCGGTGGGATCCCGCCAGGCGGGGACCACCAGGCGGACCTGGTCGGGGGCGAGGGCGGCGAGCACCGCGGCGGCGGCGGCGTGGCCGTCGGCCCCGGGGACGAGCTCCACGGCGACGACCGCCGAGCGGTGACGGTCCCGCCACGACGCGGCGCGCGTGGCGGCGGTGGCGGGATCGTCGATGCGCATCCAGCGGGGCACCTCCGCCGGGGTGATCTGGGTGGCCACCACGACCCCATCGGGGTCGACCCCGAAGCGAGGGGCGAGCGAGGCGGCGACCGAGCGGGCTGCGGCCAGGTCGCCGACGACGGCGACGACCGTCGGCCGGGCCGGCCACGGGGCGGGTCGGATCCGGGCCTCGAGGCGGGCGAGGAGCGGGGCCAGGGCCTCGCCCCGCACGAGCCGCGGCGCCGTGGGGCGGGGCGGGTCGGCGACGACCTCGGGCTCGTCGTCCGCCTGCGG
>DATHSN010000145.1:0-3572 GCA_035464115.1 Acidimicrobiales bacterium
ACTGCAACGCGAGCTCGGCCTCACCTACCTGGTCATCGCCCACGACCTCTCGGTCGTGCGCCACATCTCGCACCGCATCGCCATCATGTACGCGGGCAAGATCGTCGAGATCGCCGACCGCGACACGGTGTACGACCAGCACCTGCACCCCTACACCGAGTCGCTGCTGTCGAGCGTCCCGATCCCCGACCCGCCCCGTCAGCGGGCGCGGCGACGCATCGTGCTCGAGGGCGAGATCCCCGACCCCGTCGACCCCCCGCCGGGGTGTCGCTTCGCGTCGCGGTGCCCGCTCGCCGAGGCCCGCTGCCGCGAGGAGGAGCCGCCGCTCACGGCGCGCGCCGAAGGCCACCTCGTGGCCTGCTGGGTCCGCTGACGGTCCGTCACAGGTGACCCTCTTCGAGGGCGTGCTGCTCGTCGTCGGCGGGCTGTTCGCTGGAAGCATCAACGCCGTCGCGGGTGGCGGCTCGATCCTCACCGTCCCGTTGCTCGTGCTCGCCGGCGTGCCCGGGGTGGCTGCCAACGGCTCGAACCGGGTGGGCATCCTCACGTCGAACCTGGCGGCGGCCGTGTCGTTCCACCGTCTCGGCGTGCAGGGCCTGGCCCACGCCGCCCCGGTGCTGGTACCGGTGCTCGTCGGCTCGCTGGTTGGGTCGATCGCCATCAGCCAGCTCACCGACGGCGCGTTCGAGACCGTGTTCGGCCTGATCATGATCCCGCTGATCATCCTGTCGATCCGCAAGCCGAAGGCCAACGTGGCCGCCGAGCCGTGGAGCCGCTCCGTCACGGTCGCGGTGTTCTTCCTCATCGGCATCTACGGCGGCGCCATCCAGGCCGGCGTGGGGCTCGTCCTGCTGGCCACCCTGGGGCGGGCCGGGTTCGACCTGGTCACCGGGAACAACATCAAGGTGCTCGTCACCTTCGCGGTCACGCTCGTGGCCCTGCCCGTGTTCATCGTCCAGGGCCAGATCGCCTGGGTGCCGGCGCTCGTGCTGGCCGCCGGCTTCACCGCTGGCGGATGGCTCGGCGCCCACGTGGCCGTCAAGGGCGGCGAGCGGGTGATCCGGGTCGTGATGGTGGTCGCCGCTCTCGCCCTGGCCGGCGAGCTGCTGGGGCTGTACTGATGGGGCTGTACTGATGGGGCTGTACTGAGCGTGGAGGTGCTCGGGCTCACGATCGTCGAGATCGCCATCGCGCTCGTGGCGGTGTTCGCGGGCGCGACCCTGCAGGGATCGCTCGGGTTCGGGCTGGGCCTGCTCGCCGCCCCCGTGCTCGTGCTGCTCGACACCCGGTTGGTCCCCGGCACGATCATCGCCATGGGGGTCCCGCTCACCCTCATGGTGGCGTTCCGGGAGCGACACGCGCTCGACCTCGGTGAGGTGAAGTGGGCGATCTTCGGGCGGATCCCGGGGACGCTGATCGGCTCGGTGGCGGTGGTGGTCCTCGCCGAGCGGTGGCTGGCGGTGCTCTTCGCCGTCGCCGTCATCGTGGCCGTGATCCTGAGCGTGGTCGGCTGGAACCTGTCGCCCACCCGGCGCACCGTCACGGTGGCCGGCTTCGCCTCGGGGTTCATGGGCACCACCACCTCCATCGGCGGGCCACCGATGGCGCTCGTGTACCAGCGCAACACCGGAGCCCGGCTGCGGGCGTCGCTCGGGGCGTTCATGGCCTTCGGGGCCGCCTTCTCGCTGGTGGTGCTGGTGGCCGTCGGGGAGTTCCGGGGGCCCGAGCTCGGCCTGTCGCTGCTGCTCGTGCCCGGCGTGTTCGCCGGCTTCGCCACGTCGCGCTGGACCAACCGGTTCCTCGACCGGGGCCACACCCGCACCGCCGTGCTGGCCTTCGCCGCGGCCTCGGCCGTCTCGATCCTGGTGCGCGAGCTGCTGTAGGGCGCTAGGTCTCGTGCGTCGGCGCGCCGGGCGGTCGGCGGAGCCGGTCGGGGGCGAGCCGGGCGAGGTCGAGACCGAACCGGCCCAGCTCCTCGGGCACCGGGCGGGCGTCGACGAGGGCGGCGGTCAGCGCGGCCAGCGCGGGCGACGTCTTGATGCCGGCCCCACCCTGGCCGGCCAGCCAGAAGAACCCGGGAGCGTCGGGGTCGAATCCCACCACTGGCCGGCGGTCGGGGGCAAAGGTGCGCAGCCCCGCCCAACGGTGGCGCACGCCCCGCACGACCAGCGTGGTGGCGGCGGCGAGGGCGTCGGCGGCCAGGGCCATGGCCAGCTCGTCGGCGCGGGCATCGCACGGGGGCGACGGCGTCTCCTCCGACGGTGAGGCGAGCAGGCCCGGGCCCTCGGGCTCGAAGTAGAACGACGACCCGGCGTCCATCACCAAGGGCCACCCGGACGGGTCGGGTGCCGACCAGGGGAAGAGGAACGCGGTGCGTCGCAGCACCTGCAACCCCAGCGGCTCCAACCCCGCCCGCGTGGCGACCTCGTCGGCCCACGCGCCGGCGGCGTTCACCACCACGGCGGCGTCGAGCTCGAGCTCGGGTGTCACCACCCGCCACCCCGACCTCGTCGGCGCCAGGCGCAGCGCCGGGCTCGACACCCGCACCTCGCCGCCCCGGCGGCGGACGCCGTCGAGGAAGGCGTCGAGCAGGCGGGCCACGTCGATCGACATGGCGTCGGGCTCGTGCAGCGCGCCCGCCAGCCACTCGGGCCGCAGCACCGGCACCAGCGCCGTGGCCGCGTCGGTGGCGAGGAGGTCGGCGCGGACGCCGAGCGTCGCGGCGGTGTGGGCGAGGGCGTCGAGCTCGTGGCCGTGGTCGGCGTCGGCCACCCACAGCAGCCCTCGGGGGGACAGGACCCCGGGAGCGTCGAGGTCGTCGGGCGGGTCGGTGAGGAAGGGGCGCGACGCGGCGGCCAGGGCGCACAGCTCGAGGCTGCCCGACGTCTCCGAGATCACCGCGGCCGAGCGGCCGGTGGCGTGGGTTCCGGGCTGGGCTTCGAGCTCGAGCAGCACCACGCGGTGGTCGGCGGCCAGCGCCCACGCCGCCGACGCCCCGGCGATGCCGCCGCCGATGACGACGACGTCGGCCCCGCTGGCGCTCATCCCCGGGTGGAGCGGGAGAGGTCGTCGAGGACCGCGGTGAGGTGCTCGACGGCGCGGGACCGCGCCGCGGCCGGGTCGCCGCTCGCGATGGCGTCGCGGATGCGACGGTGCTCCTCCCAGCTGAGCAGGCCCCGCTCGGGGGCCAGCACCGAGAACACCAGCTCGGTGCGGTGCCGCAACGGACCGACGGTGGTGGGCAGGTGCCGGTTGCCGGACGCGGCCTCGATGGCGAGGTGGAACTCACGGTGGCACTGCGACGCGGTGACCAGGTCGCCGCGCGTGGAGGCGGCGACCCCCTCGTCGAGGCACCGGTCGAGCGCGGCGAGGTCGGCGGCGGAGTGGCGCAGCGCGGCGAGCTCGGCGGCGTAGGCCTCGAGCACCGACCGCACCTCGAGCACCTCGCGCAGCTCGTCGACGTCGAAGCTGGTGACGTAGGCGCCCCGCCGGGGGATCACCTCGATGAGGCCGGTGGCCTCCAGCGCCCGGATCGACTCGCGGACCGGGTTGCGCGACACCCCGAGCTCCTC
>DATHSN010000146.1:0-6099 GCA_035464115.1 Acidimicrobiales bacterium
CACCACGAACCCGACGAGCTTGCCGCCGTCGAGCAGCCGGGCCCCCCATGCGCTGCGCTGGCGCGTGCGCTGGTGCTCGAGCCAGGTGGCGAACCGGCTGGGCTCACCGGCCGACGCCCGCTCGTAGGCGCGCACCGCGGCCATGGCGACGATCCAGCTCACGATCGCGTACACCGGCGCGAGCAGGGCGAACGCCACCAGGGGTCCGAGCCAGGCGCTGGCCGCCACCACGGGCGCGGCGAAGATCAGGTCGTCCCACAGGTAGACGCCCACCAGTGCGACGGCCGCGACCAGGAGGGCCCACGGCCCCCGGCCGGACTTCGCGGTCGTGTCCCCCAACGTCGCGCTCCCACGGTCTGCGTTCGGCCGCCCGGGGGCGAGACTACTCAGCGCGCGACGCGGCGCAGGAGGACGCTCAGGCGTAGAGCGCGTCGATCTCGTCCTCGTAGCGGGCGTGGATGCCCCGGCGCTTGAGCTTCGACGTGGGGGTGAGGGTCTCGGAGTCGGGCAGCCACTCCTCGCCGAGGATCCTGACCTTCTTCACCCGCTCGGCGTTGTTGAACTGCGCCATCACCTCGCCGAGCCCGGCCTCGATCTCGGCGACCACGTCGGGGTGGCCGGCGAGCTCGGAGAGCGACGTGAACTCGATGCCCTTCGACTGGGCCCAGACCGGGGCGACGTCGGGATCGAGCACCACCAGCGCCGACACGAACGGGCGGTTGTCGCCGATGGCGCACGCCTGCCCGACGAGCGGGATGGTCTTGAGCGCGGCCTCGAGGTTCGCGGGGCTGATGTTCTTGCCGCCCGCGGTGATGATGAGCTCCTTCTTGCGGTCGACGATCTTGATGTAGCCGTCGTCGTCGATGACGCCGATGTCGCCCGAGTGCAACCAGCCGTCGATGATCGTCTCGGCGGTCTTCTCCGGATCGTCGAGGTAGCCGGCGAACACGTTGCCGCCCCGGCAGATGACCTCGCCATCGTCGGCGATGCGCACCTCGCACCCGGCGATGGCGGGTCCCACCGTGCCCGGCTTCACCCGGTTGGGCGTGAAGGTCATCGGGCCCGAGCTCTCCGACATGCCGTAGATCTCGGCCAGGGGCACGCCGATGGCCCGGAACCACGACAGCAGCTCGGCGGGGATCGGCGCCGCGCCGGTGATGGCGATGTCGAGCTGATCGAGGCCGATGAGCTGGCGCACCGTGGAGAACGCGACGGCGTCGAGGAACTCCCAGGTCTGGATCTCCTCGTCGGTGGCGGTGCCCCAGTCGATCTTCTCGACCAGCGGGCGGGCGGCGGCGACGGCCTCGTTGAACTTCTCCGCCTTCTCGGGGTCGGCAGCGAGCGCGGCGGTGACCCCCGCGTAGATCTTCTCCCACACCCGCGGCACCCCGAACATGATGTTGGGGCGGGCGTGGCCGGCGTAGGCCGCGATCTGGGTGGGGTCGGGGCAACAGGTGACCTCGTAGCCGAGGAACGCCTGCATGTAGTGGCTGGTCATCCGCTCGGCGATGTGGGCCATCGGCAGGTACGACACCAGGCGCTTGCCGGCGTAGTCGCCGAGGTCGATGGTCTCGCGGAGGCACTCGGCGGTCCACGTGACGTTGCGGTGGGTGAGCATGACGCCCTTGGGCGGCCCGGTGGTGCCCGAGGTGTAGATGACCGTGGCCAGATCGTCGGGCTGCGACGTGCGGGCCGCCTCGTCGAGGTCGAGCGGCTCGTTGGCGAGCACCGCGTCCCAGGTGACGACATCGGGGCCGGCCAAGCCGTCGGGATCGCGCACGATGCCGAGGTGGCGCAGCCCGGGGATCTCGGCGCGCACCTTCTGGAACCGCTCGAGGAAGCCGATGTCCTCGACGAAGCCGGCCACCGCACCGGAGTGGTTCACCAGGTACTCGACCTGCTCGGGCGACGAGGAGTTGTAGATGGAGATGGGGGTGGCGCCGAGGAACACCGCGGCCATGTCGATGACGTGGAACTCGGGGACGTTGCGGATCATGAGCACGACGCGATCGCCCGGGCCGATCCCCCAGGCCCGCATGCCCGCCGCCGCCCGCGCCACCTTGTCGGCGTAGTCGGCGAAGGTCCACTCGCCCCACGAGTCGTCGTCGTTCTTCCAGCGCAGCGCCGCCAGGTCGGGGTGCTCACGACTGGTCCGCAGGAACTCCGACGGGATCGTCTGGTCGGCGACCCGGGCGTGCAGCTCCTCGTTGGTGACCTGGCTCGTCACGAGCTCTCCTCCATCTGGTGGCGTCGTGCGTCTGGTGGCACGGATGACGGACGTCACACTACCGGCGTCGACACCGGAAGCACAGTTCGTGCTGCGTTGACCGGGCGCGTGCGGGGTCGCGATGATCGGGGGAGGTCCGACCCGGGGGGAGCGTCCGGCCCGGGGACCCGAACAAGGAGCCCCTCATGCCCAACGCTGTCATCGTCGACGCCGTCCGCACCGCTGGAGGCAAGCGCTACGGCAAGCTGTCCGGCTGGCATCCCGCCGACCTCGCCGCCGAGGTCCTGGCCGCCCTGGCGCAGCGCAACGACCTCGACCCCGAGCTCGTCGACGACGTCATCATGGGCTGCGTCATGCAGGTCGGCGCCCAGAGCATCAACATCGGGCGCAACGCGGTGCTCGCGGCCGGCTGGCCCGAGACCGTGCCCTCCACCACCGTCGACCGCCAGTGCGGCTCGTCGCAGCAGTCGGCCCACTTCGCCGCCCAGGGCGTCATCGCCGGGGCCTATGACGTCGTCATCGCTGCCGGTGTCGAGGTGATGAGCCTGGTGCCCATGGGCGCCTCCATCGGCCAGGGCCTGGGCATGCCGTTCGGCCCCAAGGTGGGCGAGCGCTACGCCGATCAGGGCGGCCTGGTGCCCCAGGGCATCTCGGCCGAGCTCATCGCCGACAAGTGGAACCTGTCGCGCACCGACCTCGACACCTTCGCCGCCCGCAGCCAGCAGCTCGCCGCGCAGGCCACCGCCGAGGGCCGCTTCGAGAACGAGATCATCCCCGTGCAGGAGCGTCGCCTCGACCGCGAGAGCGGCGAGATCATCGTGGGCGACGGCCTCGTCACCGCCGACGAGGGCATCCGCCCCGACACCACCGTCGACACCCTCGCCAAGCTCAAGCCGGCGTTCAAGCCCGACGGCAAGGTCACCGCGGGCAACTCGTCGCAGATCACCGACGGCGCCTCGGCCATGTTGATCATGAGCGAGGAGAAGGCCGCCCAGCTCGGCCTCACCCCCCGCGCCCGGTTCCACACCTTCGCCCTCGCCGGCGTCGACCCGATCACGATGCTCACCGGCCCGATCCCGGCCACCCACAAGGTGCTCGAGCGCTCGGGGCTGGCGATGAGCGACATCGACCTGGTCGAGATCAACGAGGCGTTCGCCTCGGTGGTGCTGGCCTGGGAGAAGGAGCTCGCCCCCGACATGAGCAAGGTCAACGTCAACGGCGGCGCCATCGCCCTCGGCCACCCGCTCGGCTGCTCGGGCGCCAAGCTCATGGCCACCCTGCTCAACGAGCTCGAGCGCACCGGGGGCCGCTACGGCCTGCAGACCATGTGCGAGGGCGGCGGCATGGCCAACGCCACCATCATCGAGCGCCTGGGCTGATCCACCCCGCCGACCCGTAGCCTGGAGGGGCGTCCGCACGGGCGCCCCTCCGGCGCGTGGGAGCCGCTGTGTCCGTCTGGTCGATCCTCATCGCCATCGCCGCTGGCTGGCTCATCATGAAGGCCGGTCTGGCCATCCTGCGCGGGCTCGCCGCGCCCCAACCCGAGCCCCCGCCCGAGGGCGAGATGCGCAAGGTCAAGCTGATCTACCGGTGCCCGATCTGTGGCACCGAGGTGCGCATGACCGCCGCCCCCACCGAGGACCCACCGCCCCCGCGGCACTGCCTGGAGGACATGGATCTGGTGGCGCCGGTCGAGTAGCCGGGGTCGTCTACACCGAGATGCCCCTCTCCACAGGGTGTGGACAACTCTGGGGAGGACGACACGGATGTAACTCGACCACACCCTGAGGTCGCCCCCACGTCACACTCCGTTCACCCAGGGGGCACTCCCCCGGCTAGTGCAGCTGGGTGGCGGTGATGATGCCCCCGAGGATGAACCCGAGCCCGACGAGCAGGTACCAGTTGTCGGTGGCCCCGGGCAGCACGCCGAGGTAGTTCAGCACGATGATCGCGGTGCCGAGCCCCAGCAGGGCGAACATCACCGGCGCCACCCACGGCGCGCTGATCTTCTCGCTCTGGGGCACGGGGGGCGTGTAGCGGGTGCTCGAGCCGGGATGGTGCGGGCCGTCGTCGCGGTCGGTGGCCTTGGGGGTCACCCGTCCACCGGCGCTCTTCTTCTTGGGCGGTCGAGCCATGACCCGACGATAGGCGATCCGGCCGGCGCCCCCGACCACGGCACCGGTACCCTGAGCGGCCCATGGCCCCCCGCGTGCTCGTCATCGACAACTACGACAGCTTCGTCTACAACCTCGTGCAGTACCTCGGGGAGCTGGGCGCCGAGCCGCTCGTGCACCGCCACGATGCGCTCACCCTCGACGACGTCGAGGCCCTGGCCCCCGACGCGGTGCTCATCTCCCCCGGGCCCGGGCGGCCCGAGGACGCCGGGTTGAGCAACGACGTCATCGTCCGGTTCGCCGGCCGGGTGCCGATCCTCGGGGTGTGCCTCGGCCACCAGTGCATCGGCCAGGTGTTCGGCGGCGACGTGGTGCGCGCCCCCGAGGTGATGCACGGCAAGACCTCGCTCATCCGCCACGAGGGGGCCGGCGTGTTCGCCGGTCTCCCCCAACCGCTCGAGGCCACCCGCTACCACTCGCTCGTGGTCGCCGCCGACTCGGTGCCCCCCGAGCTCGAGGTCACCGCCCGCACCGACGACGGGTTGGTCATGGGGCTGCGCCACCGCCAGCACGACATCGAGGGCGTGCAGTTCCACCCCGAGTCGATCCTCACCGTCGGCGGCCACGACCTGTTGCGCACGTTCCTCGCCCGCGCCGGCCTGGCGGCCGCCGGGACCGCCTGACCGCGGCGCTCAGCCGTCCTCCTCCACCACGGTGGTGGAGGTCGTCGACGTGGTGGTGCTCGTGGTGGTGGTGGCGTCGGGCCCGGTGGAGACGAGGATCGCCACCGGGGAACCGACCGACTGCTGGGTGCCCGGGTCGGGGTCCTGGTCGATCACGCTGCCCTCGGGCACCGAGTTCGACGCCGCGAACTGCACCTGGGGGGTGAACCCCGCCGAGGTGATGGTGGCCTCGGCGGTGGCCTGGGTCTGGTTCACCACGTTGGGCACCATCGCCTGCTGCGGGCCCGTCGACACCAGGATGGTGACGGTGGACCCGGCCTCGACCTCGGCGTCGGCGGGCGGGTCGGTGCCGATGACGCCGCCGGCGGGCACCGAGCTCGACGGCTGGCTGGCCTCGGCGACCCGGAAGCCCAGGTCCTGGAGGGTGACCAGCGCTTCTTCGGGGGTCTGGCCCGACACGTCGGGCACGGTGACCGACTCGGGCCCCTCGGACACCACGAGGTCGACCGCGGTGCCCGGTGCCACCGGCTCGCCGGCGGCGGGCACGGTGCGGATGATCTCGTCGAGGCCGTACTCGTCGCTGATCTCGCGCGTGACGTTGCCCACGGTGAGGTTGGCCTGCGCGAGCGCGGCGCGCGCGTCGGACTCGAGGAAGCCCTCGAGCGACGGCATGGGGAACGACTCGGTGCCCGAGCTCACGAAGATGGTGACCGTGGCCCCCTCGGCCACGATGGCGCCGCCCCGGGGGTTCTGGTCGAACACGACGTTGGCGTCGAAGTCCTCGTTCTCGCTGAACTCGGGGGAGACCACGAAGCCCTCGGCCTCGAGCAGGCGGGTGGCCTCCTCGATGCTGAGCTCGATGACGCCGGGCACCTCGACGTCGGCGGGGCCGGCCTCGTCGTCGTCGCCGCCGAGCCCGAGCGAGTTGGCGAACACCACCAGCAGGCCGGCCAGCACCAAGAGCAGCACGACGAGCGCGACGACGAACCAACCGGTGCGGCTGGCCGGCTCGTCGTAGTGCTCGTAGCTGTCGTACTCGTCGTAGCCCCCGCCGGGGGGACCGGCGGGCACGCGG
>DATHSN010000147.1:0-9075 GCA_035464115.1 Acidimicrobiales bacterium
TGGGGCGGCCGGTGGCCTGGCGGGCCAGCTTCACCGCCGCCTCGGGGGCCTCGGCGCCCGAGTTCGAGAAGAAGAACTTCGAGATCCCCGGCGGGGTGATCTCGGCCAGGCGGGTGGCGAGCGGCTCGAGCAGGTCGTGGCGGTAGCAGTTGACCTGGGCGTGGATGAACCGGCCGGCCTGGCGCTGGATGGCCTCGACCACGTGGGGGTGGCAGTGGCCGGTGGAGGTCACCGCGATGCCGCCGGTGAAGTCGAGGTACTCGACCCCGTCGGTGGTGCGGATGGTGGCCCCCGAGCCGGACTCGACCTGCAGGTCGGTGACGGAGAACCAGACGTCGGCGAGATGGGACACGACAGCCTCCTCAGGCGGGGGTGGGTCGGGTGGACCCGATGGTGAGGTCGAACGGACCGAGGGCGAGCGCGCCGCCGTCGACGCGGAAGGTAGCGCCGTTGGCGAACCCACCGGCGGGCGACACGAGGTAGAGGACCAGCGCCGCCACCTCGTGGGGCTCGCCGACCCGGCCCACCAGGTTGATCCGGGCGCCGGCGGCCTCCACGTCGGCCACCGCGCCGGCGGCCATGGGGGTGCGGACGAGGCCGGGGTCGACCTGGACGACCCGGATGTGGTCGTCGGCCCACTCCTTGGCCAGGGCGACGGTGGCGGCGGCCAGGCCGGCCTTGGCCGCCCCGTAGACGGCGGCGCCGGCCGACGGGCGGGTGGCGTCGATCGAGCCGATGGTGACGAGGACACCCGAGCCGGAGCGGGCCAGGTGGGGGTGGGCGAGCTGGGCGAGGCGCAGCGGGGCCCACAGGTCGAGCCCGACCAGGGCGTCGAAGCGGTCCCGGTCGAGCTCGTCGATCGGGAGGTGCTCGGCCCGGCCGGCGTTGCTGACGACGATGTCGAGCCCGCCGAGGGCGTCGACGGCGCGGTCGACCACCCGGTCGAGCTGGGTGTCGTCGGCGAGGTCGGCGGGGATGGCGACGGCGTGGCCGCCGTCGGCCTCGATGGCGGCCACCGTGCGGGCGAGCGGCTCGGCTCGGCGGGCCACGAGGGCCACGTGGGCGCCGGCGGCGGCGAGGATCGCCGCGGTGGCCGCGCCGATGCCGGTGGAGCCCCCGGTGACGAGCGCGGCGCGCCCGGTGAGGTCGAACAGGTCGGTGGCGGCGGGACCGGGGCTCACGTCGGCCAGCGCAGGTGCAGCGCCCGGGGGCCACGGAACTCGAAGCCGTGCAGCTCGACGGGCCGGTCGTCGACGAGGGCGACGTCGGGGAGACGGGCGAGGAGCCGTTGGGCGCCGACGCGGACCTCCTGGCGGCCGAGCCACTCGCCCAGGCAGCGGTGGGCACCGAGCGCGAAGGCGGCGTGGCTGCCCTCGTGGCGGTCGAGGTCGATCTCGGTGGGGTTCGTCCAGTGGCCCTCGTCGAGGTTGACCGACCGCAGGACCCCGGCGACCAGCGCCCCGGCGGGGATGGTGGTGCCGGCCAGCTCGACGTCGGCGGTGGTCTGGCGGGTGACCGTGCCGACCGGTGTGAACACCCGGAGCACCTCTTCGACCAGGCGTCGCCAGGCGGCGGGCTCGGCGTCGACCCGGGCCCGCAGGTCGGGGCGGGAGAGCAGTGTCCACACCACCAGCCCGATGCCGTCGCGGGGTTCGTTGATGCCCCCCGAGATCATGAGGCGCACGTTGTTGACGATCTCGTCGCGGGAGGCGCCGACCCCGAGGTAGGAGGCGAGCGCCGAGCGGTCCGGGTGGGCGGCCAGCTCGCCGAGCCGGGCGTCGATCACCGCGCCGAGCTCGTCGCGGGCGGCGTCGCCGAGGGCGGTGCGGGCCGGGTCGTTCTCGAAGTTGGCGATGTCGGCGCACAGCCCCTCGCACCAGGCCCACACCCGGTCGGCGCCCTCGGCGTCGAGGCCGAGCACGGTGGCCAGCGCGAGGGCGGCGAGCGGCTGGGCGTAGTCCGCCATCAGCTCGACGTGGCCCCGGTCGGCGAAGGTGTCGATGAGCTGGTCGGCCAGCGGGGCCAGCTCGTCGGCGGCGAACGCCCCGGCCCGCCCACCGGGGAGCAGGGGCGGCAGCAGCAGGTCGCGCACCCGGGTGTGCTCGGGTGGATCGGTGGTGAGCATGTTGGGGCCGAGCGCCCGGGCCAGGAACGACGGCTCGGTGGCCGCGCTGAACAGCTCGGGGTGGGCCTCCATCTCGGCGACGTCGTCCCAGCGGGTGACGAGCCACATGTCGAGCGACGGCACGAAGCACACCGGAGCGTCGGCGCGCAGGCGAGCGAGGATCGGGTCGGGCTCGTGCTCGAGCGCGGCCAGGTCGATGTCGTCGACGGTGGTCACCAGTGTCCTCCCCGCACGGTGATCGCGCCCGTGGTGGCGTCGGCTACAGGTACGGCAGGTACTCCTTGAGCTCCCAGTCGGTGACCGCCGCCTCGAAGCGGTCCCACTCCGCCCGCTTGATCACCACGAAGTTGGCGACCAGCTCGGCGCCGACCGCCTCGACCAGCTCGGTGTCGGCCTCGAGGTCGTCGAGCGCGCCGGCCAGGTTGTGGGCGCAGTGGACGTCGGTGCAGACGTCCTCGAGCCCGTCGCCGGTCTCGGGGCCCGGGCACTCGACGCCCGAGACGAAGCCGAGCCGGGCGGCCTGCAGCACGGTGGCGGCCACCAGGTGGATGTTGGCGCCGGCGTCGGCGAGACGGTTCTCGATGCGGGTGGCGTTGCCGCGCATCGACGGGACCCGGTTGGCGGTGCAGCGGTGGTCGTGGCCCCAGCTCGCCCAGTAGCCCGACAGCTCGCCGGGTCGGAGGCGCTTGTAGGCGTTGACGGTGGGGGCGCACAGCGCGGTCATGCCCCGGTGGTGGCCGACCAGGCCGGCCAGGCAACCCTTGGCGAGCGCCGACAGGCCGTCGGGGGTGCTGGGGTCGTTCAGGGCGTTGGGCTGGGAGTCGTCGGCGAGCGACATGTTGATGTGCAGGCCGCTGCCGCCGCGGTCGGCGAAGGGCCGGCCCATGAACGTGAGGTGCAGCCCGTGCTTGTGGGCGACCTCGCGGGCGAGGACCTTGAAGAGGAAGGCGTCGTCCACGGCCCGCAGCGCGTCGTCGTACTCGAGGGTGAGCTCGAACTGGGGGGCGAAGTACTCCGAGTTGATCGACTCGACCTTGATGCCGCTGGCCTCGGCGGTGCGCATGATCTCGTCCATGAGCCCGACGGGGTCGGCGATGGTGCCGGTGGAGTAGACGTAGGCGTAGGGGGTGTTCCACGGGGTCCACCCGCCCTGGCCGTCGGGCTCCATCACGTAGGCCTCGAGCTCGATGCCGATCTTGGGGGAGTAGCCGAGGGCCTCCCAGTCGGCGATCGCCCGCCGCAGGGCACCGCGGGCCGACACCGCGTAGGGCTCCCCGCGGAACATGAGGTCGGCGACGACCACCCCGGTGCGGTCCTCCCAGCAGGGACGGATGTCGTCGACGGAGAACTCGGTCTCGACGTCGGGGAAGCCCTCGAGCATGTAGCTGCCCGGGGCCGGGGTCATGTCCTTGTCGTAGCCGAGCGCGAAGACCGCGGCGCAGTGCGCCGTGCCCCGGTTGGCGTGGCGCGCCGGGATGTACTTGCCCCGCGCGATGCCGAGATGGTCGGGCCACAGCACGCGGACGCGGTCGAAATCAGCCACGATTACCCCCTGTCGTTTGGGGCCGAACGATAGCAGGCTGGTTGTCGGCGGCTCGGCCCGGTGCCGTCGGGCGATCAGCCGGCGAGGTCGGCGGCGAGGACCCCGTCGGTGACCACCGCGACACCGTCGAGGGTGACCGTGCAGCCGAACATCGGCAGGTCGACGTGGCCCCGGCAGAAGCGGCCGGCGACCTCGTTGGCGCCGGTCGACCACAAGAAGTTCCCGGCGACGGCGCGCAGCTCGGTGCCGTTGTGGTCGGCCTTGTCCCAGGCGACCATGGCCTCCCGCCGGGCGCCCGGGTTCATGCCCCAGCCGACGTGGCTCACCGCCAGGGCCTCGGGCTCGCCGAACGCGTGCAGGTAGTCGCGCAGCAGCGCGGCGTCGTGGCCGGGACCGTCGATGGCGACCACGTGGTCGTCGACCAGGTCGAGGGTGACGGGCTCGCGGACGTACTCCTTGAACGCGAGGTTCACGTCGCCCGGGGCGAGGACGACCCGGCCGTTGACGGTGCCCGCCGCGGGGAAGGCGAGCACGAGGCCGCCGGGCCAGTGGGCGATGGTGCCGGGCTCGGTGGTCCAGCCGTGGGATCCGGCGCGGAACGCGCCGGTGAGGTCGACGGTGAGGTCGGTGCCGTGGGGCGAGGTGACCCGCATGGTGGTCGCGGCCTCGGCGCGGGCGAGGCCGCGGGCGACGCGGTCGGCCAGGCCCGGGTCGAGCGGCCAGCGCTCCACGTGCTCGGGGTGCTCGTTGGAGATCATCAGCACCCGGGCGCCACCGGCGAGGATCTGGCCGAGCTCGGGGGCGTGGAGGAGGCCCTCGACGGTGCAGTCGACCACCAGGTCGGCGGTGGCGCAGGCGGCGATGGCGGCGGGGTGGTGGTCGAGGGCCTGCGACGCGCCGGTGGAGCGGATGGGCAGGGGACCGGGGTTGGTGGGCGTGGGCAGGACCACGTCGATCACCCGGGCGTCGAGCGACTGGGCGGCGAGGCGGGCGGTGTCGACCACGCTCGGGCGCGACCGGGTCTCGGACAGGACCACGACGGTGTCGCCGGCGCCGAGCGCGCAGGCGGTGAGCTGCTCGGCGTAGCGGCGGATCCAGGCCCACTCGGTGGTGGTCACGCGAAGGTCCCGTCGCCGTCGTCGAGGCCGTAGCGCCCGAGTCGGTCGAGGCACACCTCGACGCTCCAGGGGAGCATGGTGGCGCCGCAACGGGCGTCGCGGAAGATCCGCTCGAGGGGGAGCGGGCGCAGGATCGACCGGCCGCCGCACGCCCGGATGGCGAGCGAGGCCACCTCGGGCGCGGTCTCCATGGTGGTGATCATCGACGCCCAGGCCCGGGCGACGAGATCGGGGTGGGGATCGACGGTGATGTCGGCGAGCACGGCGTGGCACAGGGCCCGGGCCTGGTGGTGCTTGAGCTGCATCTCGGCCCAGACCGCCTGCTTCTGGGGGTGGGCGGCGCGCGACGTGCCGTCGACCTCGCCCCGCAGGTAGGCCCGGGTGAGGTCGAGGGCGGACCGGCTGACGCCGAGGTACGCGAACGACAGGGTCATGTAGAACCACGGCCAGCGGGCGGCGACCTGGTCGAACACTCCCGGGGGCACCCATTCGTTGTCGGCGGGGACGAACACGTCGTCGAAGAGCAGTGTCTTGGAGATGGTGCCCCGCATGCCGAGCGGGTCCCAGTCGCCGGTGATGGTGACCCCGTCGGCCCCGGCGGGGACCCCGAGGAGCCGGACCCGCTCGTCGCCGGGGACCAGGCAGACGACGTCGTGGATGCCTGCCGCCTCCGACAGCGAGGCGAAGATCTTGCGGCCGTCGACCCGGTAGCCGCCCTCGACGGGCGTGGCGGTGGTGGCGATGCCGCTGGTGGCCCGCCCGCTCAGCCCTTCCGAGAACGGCTGGGAGTGGATGGTCCCGTTGGTGAGGATGTCGGCGTAGAGCCGGGCGCGGCGGGTCTCGAGCAGGGCGGCGTCGTCGGGTGGGAGGCCGAGCTGGTCGGCGACCTCGCCGGCGAGCAGGCACGTGGCGGTGTGCATGTTGAAGGTGAGCGCGGTCGAGCCGCAGTGCCGGCCGATCTCCTCGGCGACGAGCGCGTAGGTGGTGAAGTCGGCGCCGAGACCCCCGAAGCGCTCGGGGATGCACAACCCGAGGAACCCGATGTCGCGCAGGTCGGCGAAGTTCTCGTAGGGGAACGAGGCCTCGCGGTCGTAGCGCTCGGCCCGGGCCGCGAAGGTGGGGCCGAGCTCGGCGATGCGGGCGACGAACGGGGCGGCCCGCTCGGTCTCGACGGTGGTGAGGCTCACGGAGCACCTCCGGGTGCGCGATCGGGGTGATGGGCGGGCCGGTCGTCGAGGAACGACCGGATGACGGCGGACACGGTGTCGGGGTCCTCGGCGGGGGCCAGGTGGCCGAGCCCCGGGAGCACGATCAGGCGGGCGCCGGGGACGGCGTCGGCGATGGCCCGGGCGTACGCGGGTGGCGTCTCGTGGTCGAGCTCGCCGACGACGACGAGGGTGGGAGCGGTGATGTCGGCGAGGCGGGTGCGGACGTCGTGGTGGGGGAGGGTCTCGACCATGGCGCGCAGCCCCGCGGCGGGGATGCGGGCCATGGCGGCCATCTGGTCGGCCAGGGCGGGGCCCGACAGGCGGGGGCCGGCGACCGAGGTGAGCACGGCGCGTGCCATGTCGGCAGGGGTCTCGCCGGCGTCGAGCCGGTCGAGCCGGAGCCGGCGCCACTCGTCGGGGTCGGTGCCGTCGAGCCCGAAGGCGGGGCTGGTGGCGATGAGCACGAGCCGGTCGACGCGGTCGGGGTGGGCGAGCGCGGTGTGCATGGCCACCATCCCCCCGAGCGACCAGCCGACGAGGTGGGCGCGCTCGACGCCGAGGGCGTCGAGCAGGCGGGCCACGGCGTCGGCGAGCGCGGCGAACGTGGTGGGCCGGGGCAGGGGGGCCGAGGCGCCGTAGCCGGGCATGTCCCAGGCGACGGCCCGCCACCGGTCAGAGAGGGAGCGGAGCTGTGGGTCCCACGCGGTGCGGCTGCCACCGAGCCCGTGCAGGAGCACGATCGTGTCGGGCCCCGAGCCGGCGTCGCGCCAGGCGATCGGCCCGGCGACGTCGCGAAGGTTGGCGGCCATCGCGGCCGAGACTACCGTTCGGCTCCGAACGACCGCCGGAAACGGAGCGCCAGTGACGCCACGCCCCCTCATCGGACTGCCCGGCCGCCGCAAGGTCGGCCGCCAGATCGACGAGTTCCCCGAGGCGCTCCACGGCGTCGATCTCGACCTCTACTTCGCCGACTACGCCCGCGGGGTCCTCGAGGCGGGAGGCCTGCCCGTGCACCTCCCGGTCGACGCCGACCCGGCCGAGCTGGCCGAGCACCTCGACGGCGTGGTCCTCACCGGTGGGGCTGATCTCTCGCCGACGTTGTACGGCGCGGAACCCGAGACCGATCTGTTCCCGCCCGAGCCCCGGCGCGACACCTACGAGCTCGCGCTCGTCGATCGGGCCCTGGGCCTCGACCTCCCCGTCCTCGGGATCTGCCGTGGCCTGCAGCTGCTCAACGTGCGGGCCGGTGGGTCGCTGCACCAGCACGTCCCGGCCCACTCCCGCTTCGACATCGTCCCCGACAGCGAGGTGCACGAGATCGTGACCGAGCCCGGAAGCCGCCTCGCCGGGCTCTACGGGAGCTCGATGACGGTGAACTCGCTGCACCACCAGACGGTCGACCGGGTGGGTGAGGGACTGGTGGTGACGGCCCGGGCCGAGGACGGCACGGTGGAGGGGCTGGAGCTGCCGGGGCTCGATGTCATCGCGGTGCAATGGCACCCCGAGATGATGCGGGGGCGGTCGGGCGATCCGATCTTCGCCTGGATCGTCGAGCGGGCCCGCGCACGGGCCGCCGATCGGGTCGGTCGTCGGTGAGCCACGACCACTCGGGGCGGGTCGCCCTCGTCACCGGCGGGGGCGGGGGTATCGGTCGGGCGACGTGCCTGCGCCTGGCCCGGGAGGGCGCCGCCGTCGGGGTCCTCGATCTCGACGCCGACGCGGCGGCAGCCACGGTGTCGGCCGTCGCCGACGAGGGCGGCCGGGCGACGGCGGTCGTCGCCGACGTGCGCTCGGGGGAGGCGGTGGCCGCCGCGGTCGACGCGGTGGTGGCCGAGCTCGGGCCCATCACGCTCTTGGTGAACAACGCCGGCGTGGTGACGATGTCGGGGTTCGACGACCTCAGCGAGCCCGAGTGGGATCTCGTCGTCGACGTGAACCTCAAGGGCGTGTGGCTCGTGACCCGAGCCGTGGTGCCGTCGATGGCGGCCGAGGGCGGGGGCGCGATCGTCAACCTGTCCACCGTCGAGGCCGATGTGGTGGTCTCGTCGACGGGACGGGCGCAGATCCACTACAACGCCAGCAAGGGCGGGGTGAAGATGCTCACCAAGGCCCTCGCGGTGGAGCTGGCCGATCGGTCGATCCGGGTCAACGCGGTGGCCCCTGGTCCGGTCGCCACCGAGTTCGTGTCGCTCGACGGCATCCGGTCCGACGAGGCGTGGGCGTTCCTGAGCCAGCGCCTGCTGGTGCCGAGGGTGGGCGAGCCCGACGACGTGGCCGCCGCGATCAGCTTCCTGCTCTCCGCCGACGCCTCCTGGATCACCGGCGCCCAGCTCCCCGTCGACGGCGGCTGGCTGACCCGATGAGCCGGGCTCCGATGCGACGGGGGTTCTCCTCGTCCGACGAGGCCGACCTGATCCGCGCCGAGCAGGACGTCCAGGCCCGGATCGGCGACCTCGAGGTCGACTTCGTGTCGATGGCGGCGGTGGCCAACGTGTTCCGCGTGGCGAGCGCAGCGCGGTCGCACCTGGAGCGCTCGGTGCTGGCGCCGCTCGATCTGTCGTTCTCGGCGTTCACGGTGCTGTGGGTGCTGTGGGTGTGGGGCGAGCAGGAATCCCGCCACCTCGCCGCCGAGGCCGGGATCACCAAGGGCACGCTCACCGGCGTCGTCTCGACCCTCGAGGGACGAGGCCTGGTGGAGCGACGTCCCCACGCCGACGACCGTCGCCTGGTGCTCGTGCGGGCCACGGCCAAGGGGCGGCGCACGATGCGCACGCTGTTCCCCCGGTTCAACGGTGAGGAGCAGCAGATCGTCGCCGGGTTGTCGGTGGCCGAGCGACGTGATCTCGCCCATCTGTTGCGCCAGGTGCTGCGAACCTTGGAGGGGCTCGAGGTCGAGTCCGACGGCTCGGAGCAGCCGGCGGCGGCACGGGAGTAGCTCGCCGGTACCCGGGTGAGCGCGGTGGAGGGGGAGCCGGCGATCGCGGCGCCTTGGCGGCATTCGTCGACTCGCCCAGCCCCGTACCCGTCTCCCCCGCCAACCGGTTGGCTCGGATTCCGCGCGGAAGCCGAGCCAACGGGGTG
>DATHSN010000148.1:0-20962 GCA_035464115.1 Acidimicrobiales bacterium
GACCCCGGTACAGGGCGACATCACCCCGCAGCATCGAGAACCACGCGAACGCGTAGGCCGGCACCGTGCGCCGGGTGACGTCGACGGCGAGGTCGGCGAGCGTCGCCGCCTCCTCGAACCGACCGAGCTCGATGAGCGCCAGGAGCGAGGTGACGTGGTGGACCGCGGGCTCGGTCTGGAACAGATCGCCGTCCCAGACCCGTTCGTGGACCGGCAGGGCCCGCTGGGCGAGCTTCAGGGCCTCGTCGGCCCGTCCGGCGTGCACCAGGGCCGGTCCTGCGGCGTAGGCCGCCTTGACGAACGGACGGTCGGCCACGTCGCCGTCGAGCAGTGGACCGAGCGCGGCGAGCGCCTCCGCGGAGCGGCCGCTCTGCACCAGCAGCATCGAGCGGTGGGCCGACAGCTCGTCGCGCCACGGCCCCGGTCCGCAGCCCGCGGCGGCGTCGTCGATGACGGCCAGGGCGCCGGTGGCGTCGCCGAGGCAGCGGAACCGGTTCTCGGAGCGGGTCATGGCCACCAGGACCCGGTCGCGATCGGTGACCGCGAGGTCGGCCGCCTCGGCCAGCACCGCCGCGGCGTCGTCGCCCCGGTTCGCCCGTGACCAGCTGAACCCGAGCAGGTGACCGGCGTCGGCCGACGGTGCGTCGTCCCATGCCGCCCGGGCCAGCTCGCCGGCGCGCTCGTAGTCGCCCAGGCGGTAGGCGTCGGCGGCCGCATCGGTGAGCACCCGCGACGACACCCGGCGGCCGGCGCGCACCGACCACAGCACCGAGCGCAGGTCGTGGCGTTCGTCGTCGCCCCCGGTGGCGGCGTCGGCGCAGGCGCCGAGCAGCTCGCGACGAGCCAGCGGTCCCCAGCGGTCGACCTCGACGTCGCCGTAGAGGGGGTGGGCGAGGGCCACCTCCGGTCCGGCGGCGGTGTCCTCGACGTCGAGCAGGCGCCGGGCGTCGAGCGCCACCAGCGCGTCGGCGAGTCCGAGAGCGACCACCACGTCGTGGGCGAGCGGGCCGCACAGCGCCAGCGCGGCGACGAGGCGCCGCTCGGCGTCGGCGAGGCCGTCGAGTCGCTGCCCGACCAGCTCGGCGAGCCGGGGCGACACCACGAGCTCACCCTGGAGCTCCCAGACCCCGCCCTGGAGCGTCAGGCGCCCGGCGTCGACCGCGGCGGTGACGAGCTCGGTGAGCGCGAGCGGCACCCCCCGGCTGGCCTCGGCGAGGCGCGTCACGGTGCGCGACGACACCGTTCCGGCGAGCGCCGCCTCGAGCAGCTCGCCGACATGGGCCTCGCCGAGCGGCTCGAGGTCGATGCGGTCGGCGCCCAGGTCCTTCCAGAGGGCGGTGACCGCATCGGGGACCGGCTGGTCGTTGGGCACCGTCGACACGACGAACACCCGGGCGTCGTCGGCGACGTGGGCGATCAGCGCGGCGGACGTCGGATCGAGTCGATCGGCGTCGTCGACGAGCAGCAGCAGCGGGCTGTCCTCGGCGCGGGCGAGGAGCCCGGCCCGGCCCCGGGCCAGTGCCTCGGCGCCGACACGCACCGCGGTGGCCTCCGGGACGAGGGCGGCCAGGGCGCCGAGCGGGATCTGCTGGCTGGCCCGGGTGGCCTGGACCCGCGCCGTGGCGAACCCTGCGGTGGCGGCGAGAGCGAGCGCCTCACGGGCCAGGCGGGTCTTGCCGGCGCCCCGGGGACCGGCGATCACCACCCCGGTGATCGCCGGATCGCCGAGCGCCCGGCCGATCCGGTCCAGCTCGTGGTCGCGCCCCACGAGTGGCCACCCCCCGTCCACGACGCCCAGTGTGCCAGAGCGCCGTCACACAGCGTTGGTCCGGGAGATCGCGTGGGTGCGAGCTCGCTCAGGCCGGGCGGGCCATGGCCAGCGCCTGCTCGTCGGTCAGGTCCATGTCGTGGTTGGCCTTGGCGTGCTCCTGGGCGGCGGCGATCACCTCGTCGTTGCCCGGTCCGCGCAGCACCACGCCGCAGGGGCACTCGATCACCTTGCCGTTGGTCACGTCCATCATCTGTCCTCCGTGTCGTCGGTCACGTGGGAACATACGCAGCCCCGGTAGTGAAAAGGTTGGGATGCGGTAGGTCGATCGTGCGCTTGTTCCTCACCGGCCGGATGGCCATCGAGTCGTCGACGGGCGTGGTCGACGAGCGCGATCTGCCCGGGCGCCAGGCTCGCCTGGCCCTCGCCCACCTCGCCCTCGGCGCCCAGCGGCCGGTGTCGCGCGACGCGTTGGCCGATGCGATCTGGGGCGAGGACCTGCCCGCAGGCTGGGAGGGCGCGCTCAAGGCCCTCGTGTCGAAGCTGCGGGTGGTGCTGGTCCGCACCGGCTTCGACCCCGATCGGGCCATCACCACCGTCTCGGGCAGCTACCAGCTGCGGCTCCCTGCCGACGGGTGGGTCGACCTCGAGGCCTGTCCCCTGGCGCTCGACCAGGCCGAGGCCGCCCTGCGGCGAGACGACATCGCCACCGCGTGGAGCGAGGCCACCGTGGCGTCTGCCATCGCCCGGCGACCGTTCCTTCCCGGCGAGGACCTGGCCTGGGTCGACGAGGTGAGGAGCAGCCTGCGCCTCTGGCGGGTCCGGTCCATCGACTGCCTCACCGAGGTGTGGCTGGCCCGCGGCAACCCGGGGCTGGCGATCAGCCTGGCGTCGGAGTCCATCGGGCTCGAGCCGTACCGCGAGTCGGCCTACCGCCACCTCATGCGGGCCCACTTCCTGGCTGGCGACCGGGGCGAGGCGCTGCGCACCTTCGATCGCTGCGCCCGGGTCCTGCACGCCGAGCTCGGCGTGGAACCCCACCCCGACACGGTGGCGCTGCGCGACCAGTTCCGCTCGGGGTCGGGCGGCCGCTGACCCGCGCCACGGTTCGATCGCCCGCCATGCGGGTACGTTGGTGCGCAGTGACCGCCACCCTCCCCGTCCCCGCCGCGCTCGATCGCCCGGTGTGGCGCGGGTGGCTCCACACCGCGGCGTTCCTGGCCGCCATCCCCTTCGGCGCGATCCTGGTGGTCATGGCCGACGGCGCCGCGGCCACCGTGGCGAGCGTCATCTACATCGTCACCGTGCTGGTGGGGTTCGGCACCTCGGCGGCCTACCACCGCCTCGCCCGCTCGCCCCGGGCCCGGACGATCATGCAGCGCCTCGACCACTCGGCCATCTACCTGCTCATCGCCGGCACCTACGTGCCGGTGTGCCTGGTGGCGCTGCCCCCGGCGTGGGGCATCCCCCTCCTCGCGGGGGTGGGCGTCGGTGCCGCCGTCGGCATCACCTTGATGCTCGCGGCGTTCGGGCGGGTCCGCTGGCTCAGCTACAGCCTCTACCCCATCCTCGGCTGGTCGGCGATCGTGGCCACCCCCGCGCTCGTCACCCACCTCACCCCTCTCCAGCTCGGCCTCGTGGTCGCCGGCGGGGTGGCCTACACCGTCGGGTTCCCCGTGCTGCTCACCCGGCGGCCCGACCCGTGGCCCCGCACCTTCGGGTACCACGAGGTCTGGCACGCGTTCACCGTGGTGGCGGCGGTGCTGCACTTCTCCGCGGTCGCCTCGCTCGTCGCCTGAGCGCACGACCCGCGCCGCCCCGCCCGGATCGGTCGGCCCCCCGGACCGGGCGCGACACTGGGACATGCGCGTCGTGGAGCTGTGGCGATACCCGGTGAAGTCGATGCAGGGCGAGCGGGTGGACACCGCTGGGGTCGGGCCCCGGGGCCTGCTCGGCGACCGACGGTGGGCGGTTGTCGACCTCACCACCGGTCTGGCGCTCACCGCCCGCCGCGAACCCCGGTTGCTGTTCGCCACGGCCCGACTCGGTGACGACCGGGGCGACACGGTCGCCATCACGCTGCCCGACGGGTCGACGGCCGACGGCGACGCCGACCTCTCGGCCTGGCTCGGACACCCGGTGGCGCTGCGCCGCGCCGCACCCGACGTCCACGGCACCTACGAGATCGCGACCGATCCCGAGGACGAGGACGGCTCGCCGTGGGTCACCTGGGACGGACCGTCGGGCAGCTTCCACGACTCGGGCCGGACGCAGGTGTCGATCGCGTCGACGGCGAGCATCGGCGCCTGGGACCGCCGCCGCTTCCGCGCCAACGTGGTGGTCGACGGGCGGGGCGAGGACCAGCTGATCGGCCGGACCATCGGTCTCGGCACCGCCGACGTCGAGGTGGTGAAGCGGATCGACCGCTGCGTGGTCACCACCCGGCCTCAACCCGATGGCATCGAGCGCGACGTCGACGTGCTGCGCACGATCAACGCCGAGCGCGACGGCTGCCTCGGCATCGGCGCGGTGGTGCGCACCCCCGGACGGGTGACGATCGGTGATGAGCTGACCCTGGTCAGCTCGGGAGTCACTCCCCCAGCTGGGTGATGTCGATCGCGCACGGCTCGAAGGCGTCGAACGTGGCGGTCACCAGATCGGCCTGGATGCCCTCGTCGAGCTGCTCGATGTCGCCGCCGCTGTCGAGACCGGCCTCGACCAACCGGTCGAGGCCCACAGCGTCGATGATCTCCCCGGCGAGGCACTCGGCCTGCGTGTCGCTGAGACCGGAGTCGGTCGCCAGCCCCTCGGCGAGCGCCGACACCGCATCGTCGCGGGAGATGTCGCCACCGTCGTCGCCGCCGCACCCGGCGATCGAGGCACTCACCAGGGCCAGGGCGATCACGGCGGAGCGGGGGCGGATGGATCGCACGGGGGAGCTCCTCGGTGGTGGCGCACCGGGGCGCGCCCCGAATCGTCGGGCGGGGGGGTCGGGTGGGGGCAGCGCGGCCCCCACGCCGCCGGCAACCTAGGGCCGCGCTCGGGCCCCGGCAAGGATCCCGGACCGATCCGCGAGAAATCTCGGGATGGGCCGTAAGCGTCGTCGCCCGGCCGGGTCAGGAGGGGGGACGGGCCGGAACGACCGGCCCCCACCCACCGGAGGAACCCCTGTGACCCGCTCCCGCCTCGCCCGCCGCATCGCCCTCACCACCGCCGGCGTCATGCTCGCCGGTGCCGCCGTCGCCGGCCCCGCGCTGGCCCTCACCCCCGCCCCGGACCCGGCCGGCGCCATCCAGTTCCAGCCGATCGACCCGGACCCCACCCCCACCCCCCGCATCCCCGGCCCCGGCGACCTGACCACCCCCGAGGGCCCCGACTGCGGCATCCCCGGCACCCCGCCGTGCGACGACACCCCCGGCGACCTGCGGATCCCCGACCCCGACTGCGGCATTCCCGGCACCCCGCCCTGCGACGACACCCCCGGCGAGGAGCGGATCCCCGAGGACACCCCCGAGGACACGCCCGAGGACACGCCCGAGGTGGACGACCAGGTCGACGAGCCGGTCCGGGGCGAGGCCAACTTCACCGGCTGATCTCCCCAGGGGGACGGGACCCGACCTCCACCGGGTCCCGTCCCCTTTCGTCCGTCCCCCGTCACGCTGCCCACCCGCCCGCTCACCCCGCCCGGAGCTCGCCGTGTCCCGCACCCCGCACCCCCTCGCTCGCCTCCTCGCCCCCCTCCTGCTCGCCGTCGCCCTGCTCCTCGGCGCCTGCGGGGGCTCCCCCGCCCCGACCGCCGACCCCGCCCCCGTCACCACCGCCGTCCCGGCCCCGCCCACCATTGCGGTCCCCGAGGACACCGAGGACACCGACGGCGAGACCGTCGCGGTGGCCACGGCCCCCGACGTGGCCCTCGTCGCCCGCCCGACCACCGCCGTCACCGTCACCACCATCCCCGGCGGTGACGTGATCGCCACCCTCGAGCCCGTCACCGAGCTCGGCTCGGCCCGGGCCCTGCTCGTCGTCGACCGGACCGACGACTGGCTGCAGGTGGCCCTCCCGGTGCGACCCAACGGCGCCACCGGCTGGATCCCGGCGGCGGGCATCGAGCTGCGTGAGGTCGACCTCGAGGTGGTGGTCGACCTGGGCGCCCGCACCCTCACCCTGACCGACGCCGGCGAGGTGGTGCTCACCACCCCGGTCGCCATCGGCACCGACGACACCCCCACCCCGACCGGGCGGTTCTACATCACCGACAAGGTCGACACCGGCGCCCCGGCCGGCCCCTACGGCCCCTACGCCCTCGGGCTGTCGGCCCACTCCGACGTGCTCGACCAGTTCGCCGGTGGCCCCGGGCAGATCGGCATCCACGGGACCGACGAGCCCGACAGCATCGGCACGGCGGCCAGCCACGGCTGCATCCGGCTGCCCAACGACGTCATCGTCGCCCTCACCGAGCTGGTGCCGCTCGGCACCCCCGTGGTGATCGTCTGATCGACCCCGGTCAGATCGGGCCGGGCGCCACCCACTGGATCCAGTCGAGGTGCGGGTGGGAGCGGGCCAGCACCTGGTCACGGCGGTGGTCGCCCGCGAGGCGCACCACCGCCGTGATCGTGTTCCCGGCCATCTCCGGGGTGACCGAGGGATCGCGGCGGGGCACGTCCAGTCCGGGGACGGTGCGGGGCGGCTCGACCGAGACCCACCACACCGGCCGGTCGGACGCCAACGCCACCAGCTCGGCGACGAAGCGGTCCGGCTCGGGCACGTAGGTGAGCGCCCAGCTGTGCACCACGCACAGCGCCGCGTCGGCGGGGAGGGTCGCCGCCACCCGGGCCAGGTCGGCCACCGCGTCGCCCGTCTCGATCCGCGGCGGGTCGAGACGGGCGCCGTCGATGGCGGCCCGCAGCCGCTCGAGGCGGTCGACCCGGTCGGGGAACACGCAGGCCTCCAGCCACCGGGTGGCGTCGAGATCGGTGACGTCGATGGGCGCCCGGTCGAGCCCGACCCGGGCCGCGACGGGGACCGCCTCGGTGGGCACCGGCACGGGGACCCCACCGTGGACCCGGCAGTCGAGCGCCGGCCGACCGTCGCGGTCGCCCGCGACGACGACCGCACCGCCCGGCTGGTGGTAGCCCAGCCGGTAGCGGTCGAAACGGAGGTTGAGCCCGGCGCTGGCGCCCACCTCGAGCAGCGCGAGAGGCCGGCCCGCCTGGGCGGCGACCAGGCCGAGGGCCGGGAGCAGCGCCAGCGAGCGCCCCACCTCGTTGGTCTGCACCGATCGTGTGGCGATGGTCGCCCGGAGCTCGGCGGATCGGGCCAGGGCGAGGGCCCGGAACGCCGGCCAGGGGTCGGCGGCGGGGCGGTCGGTCGGGTCGGGCGTGACGCTCGGGTACCAGCGGGCGAGGTCGAGGTCGGGCTCGGCCAGCACCAGGTCGTGCACGGCGGCGAGCAGGAGGACCGCCCGCCGTTGGTCGGCGGGGGCGGCGTCGAGCAGGCCCAGCACCTCGGGATCGTCGGCCGCCGCCGCGGTGATCCGCCCGTAGAGCGGGGCCCGCACCCCGTCGGTGCGGGCGAACGCTCGGAAGTGGTCCGGCAGGTCGCCCCACCACGAGGTGGCGGGGTCGGACGGGTGGGGCACGGCGGCGAGCGTAGGCGGGACGGTCGTCACACCCGGGCCAGGAACCCGACAGACTGCGCGTCGTGGACTTCTCCGCCGAGCACCGCTTCGCCGCCCCTCCCGACCGGGTGGCCGCGGCCATGACCGACCCCGCGTTCGCCCCCCGACTCGTCGAGCTGCCCGACGTGGGCGCCGCCGAAGCGTTGGGGTCGGGCCGCGACGGGCCGGTCTCGTGGCTGCGGGTGCGGCTCGCCTACGACGGCCAGCTCGACCCGGTGGCCCAGCGGGTGCTCGGCGGCGACGAGGTGGCGTGGATCCAGGAGTACCGGCTCGACGCGGCCCGGCTCACGGGCACGGTCGACATCACGCCCGAGCGCCACCAGGGCCTGCTGCGGTGCGGCGCCGCCCTGCGCCTGATCCCCGACGCCGATGGCACCCGGCGGACCATGACCGGCAGGCTCGAGGTGCGGGTGCCCCTGGTCGGCGGCCGGGCCGAGCGGGCGCTCGCCCCTGCCATCCTGCGCCGGGTCGACATCGAGGCCGACCTGCTCGACACCTGGATGCGATCCGGCGACGACTGAGGCGACCGCGGCGACCGAGCCGCTCAGGCCCGGCGCAGCTCGTCGGCGGCCACCTCGGGCACCACCGGGTTGAAGTGCACGCCGCTGCCCAGCTCGCCGGCGGCGATGAAGCGGGGCACCCCCGCCGCCCGCCAGATGGGGGCGATGTGGAGGTGGACCCGGGCCGAGGGCCACGCGCCGCCGTCGGTGGGGCGCTGGTGGAACCACATCATGTACGGCGCCGGCGCGTCGAAGTGCCGGTCGAGCCGGCCCAGCACGTCGACCAGCACCGCACCGAGATCGGTGGCCGTGGCGCGGGCCGAGGGGAGGTCGGGCAGCGGGTCGAACGGGGCCACGAGCATCTCGTAGGGGTGCGCCGACGCGGCCGGGCACCACGCCCGCCAGGCGCCGTGGGTGGCGACCACCAGCTCGTCGGGCACCGGGTCGCCGAGCGGGTCGGCCCGCTCGAGCTCGATCCGGGCCGCCTCGGGCACCGCGCCGAACCCGTAGATCTGGCCGTGGGGGTGGGCGATGGTGGCGCCCACCGCCGGCCCGCGGTTCTCGAACACGAGGACGTAGCCCACGTCGTCGCGGGCCCCGAGGGCCTCGGTGCGGTCGGCCCACAGGTGCACCACGGCAGCGGCGCCGTCGACCCCGAGGTCGGCGAAGGTGGCGTCGTGGGCCGACGTGTAGAGGACGATCTCGGCCCGACCCCCGGGCAGGGGCGGCCACCGGTTGGGGAACCAACGGGTGACGTAGGGCTCGGGCGCCTCGAGGCCGCCCGGGCAGAACGGACAGCCCGACGACGGCAAGTTGGGCCGGGCCTGGCGGGACCCCACGATGACCACCGTGCGCCCGGTGAGGGGGTCGATCCGCTCCTCCACCGGCGGCACGGTAGTCGCCGGGCTGCTCAGCCTCCGGAGATCGGCGTGGCCAGCGGACCCATGGCCTCGACCGTGCGGGCCCACGAGTCGGGTGGTGCCGGCACGATGCGGTGACCGTCGTCGACCGCGACCCGCGTCGGCAGGTGCTCGACCGCCTCGACGGTGAACCCGCCGGCGCGCTCCTCGACGAACGTGACCCGCAGGATCACCCCGTCCTGGCGGTCGGCGCCGAGCATGTTCGACAGCAGGTTCCCCAAACCGAACGCCACCCACAGGTCGCCGACCTGTTCGACCGGCTGCACGACGTGGGCGTGGTGGCCGATGACGAAGTCGATGTCGGGCGAGGTCGACAGCGCCGCGGCGACGTCTCGCTGCCATGCCGAAGGGGCCCGCTGGTACTCGTTGCCCCAGTGCAGGCTGGCCAGCACCACGTCGGCGCCCTCGGCCCGGGCCCGGGCGGCCTGGTCCCGGAGGCGAGCGGGGTCGATGAGCTCGGCCCGCCACGGGCGCTCGGCGGGGAGGCGGAACCCGTTCAGCCCGTAGGTGGCCGACAGGTGGGCGACGCGGATGCCGTCGACGTCGTAGACCCGGATGGTCTCGGCCTCTTCCGGGGTGCGGGCGGCCCCGGCGTGGCCCACCCCGACCCGATCGAGGTGGCCGAGGCTGGCGTCGATGCCCGCCTCGCCCCGGTCGTAGGTGTGGTTCGACGCGAACGAGCACCCGTCGAAGCCGGCGTGGGCGATGCCGTCGGCGAGCTCGAAGGGCGCGTTGAAGATCGGGTAGCTCGACAGGTCGCCGCCGTCGATCGACAGTGGGTTCTCGAGGTGGCACAGGGCCAGGTCGGCGCCGGCGATCACGTCGCGCACCGGGTCGAACATGGGCCGGAAGTCGTGACCGTCGCCCCCGGCGTGGGCGGCGGCCGACCGCGTCACCGCGGTGTGGATCAACAGGTCGCCGGCGGCCGCCATCGTGAACCGGCGCAACGGCGGCCGCTCGGGCGCCGCAGCGAGCAGCAGCTTGGGGGCGAGCACCACGGTCTCGGCCACCGGCTCGAGGTCGAGGGAGGGCGCCAGCGACGTGACCGGGGCCGGGGCGTCGGCCCGGTCGGGGCCGCCCGACGGCTCGCCCGACGACCCGCACGCGGCCGCCACCAGCGCCACCGTGAGGACCGCTGCCGCGAGCGCGGCGGCCGGAACACGACGGGATCGGGCCGCGGGTCGCCCGGTGTGACGCATCGACACGCGAGCAGCATCGCGCCCGGGCGCGGGCCCGTCACGGCATTCGCCGTCGCGCCGGGCATCCTGGAGCCATGACCGCCGAGGGTGGGTTCACCGATCTGATCGACGAGGTCCTCGAGGCCACCGTCGTGCTCAGCTTCACCAACGTCGGCGCCGCCGCCCGGCGGCGCCTGTTCCACTGGGACGAGCCCGGGTCGCTGGCCGGCCGCACGGTGGCGATCACCGGGGCCAACTCGGGTCTCGGGCTGGCCGCGGCGCGCGCCATGGCCGGGCGCGGCGCCTCGGTGTGGATGCTCGTGCGCGACGAGGCCAAGGGCGAGGCCGCCCGCGACGAGGTCATCGCCGCCACCGGCAACGACGACGTCAGCGTCCTGCTCGCCGACCTCGGCGACCTGGCCTCGGTGCGCGACGTGGCCGCCGAGCTGCGGGCCAACGTGTCGTCGCTCGACGTGCTGGTGCACAACGCCGGAGCGCTCTACGACACCCGCCGGGAGTCGACCGACGGCATCGAGCTGACCCTGCAGGTGCACGTGGTCGCCCCGTTCCTGCTCACCGCCGAGCTGGTGGAGCCCCTCGCGTCGGCCGGCGGGCGGATCATCACCGTGGCATCGGGGGGCATGTACACCCAGCCGCTCACCCTCGACGACCTCCAGTCCGCCCACGACTACAAGGGCACCACCGCCTACGCCCGGGCCAAGCGGGCCCAGGTGCTGCTCACCGAGGAGTGGGCCGAGCGGCTGGCGCCACGGGGGATCACCGTGCACGCCATGCACCCGGGGTGGGCCGACACGCCGGGCGTCACCGCCTCGCTGCCCGGCTTCGCCAAGGTCACCGGGCCGTTCCTGCGCTCCCCCGACGACGGCGCCGACACCATCGTCTGGCTGGCCGCCGCCCCCGAGGGCGCCGACACCACCGGGCGCTTCTGGCTCGACCGCCGACCCCGGGCCACCCACAAGGTGCCGTGGACCCGCAGCGGCGACGAGCATCGCCGCGAGCTGTGGGACGCGGTGGCCGACCTGGCTGGCGTGCCCGCCGACCAGCTCCCCGCCCCCGCCGGCCCCTGAGCCCTGCTCACCTGGCGCCGGCCGGGTCGGGCATCCTGGCAGCCATGGATCGCGACGCCTGGAACCAGCGCTACTCGTCCCCCGACCTGGTGTGGACGGCCACGCCGAACCGCACCGTCGCCGAGCAGGTGGCCGACCTCGAGCCGGGTCGGGCCCTCGACCTGGCCACCGGCGAGGGCCGCAACGCCATCTGGCTGGCCGAGCAGGGGTGGCGGGTCACCGCCGTCGACTTCTCCGACGCCGGCATCGCCACCGGCCGGCGCATGGCCGCCGAGCGCGACGTCGACGTCGACTGGGTGGTCGACGACGTCACCGTCCACCGACCCGAGCCCGGCGCCTACGACCTGGTGCTCATCGCCTACCTGCACCTGCCCGCCGCCCAGCGCCACTCGGTGATGGCGGCGGCCCGCGAGGCGGTGGCGCCGGGCGGCACGTTCCTGCTGGTCGGCCACGACCTGTCGAACATCGAGCACGGTCACGGCGGCCCGCAGGACCCGGCGGTGCTGTGCACCCCCGACGACATCGCCGCCGATCTGCCCGGCTTCGACATCGAGCGCGCCGAGGTCCTCGAGCGGGTGGTGGCCCTCGACCCCGGTCACGGCGGACCGTCCGAGGCCGTGGCCCTCGACACCTTCGTGCGGGCCCGCCGCCCCGCCTGAGCGGCCGGCCCGAGCACGCCGCTCAGCGGAAGGGACGCTCCTCCCACCATGGGAACACCTCGGGCATCTGGTCGCTGGGACGCAGCGTGAACTCCGGGGGGCGCTTCTCGAGGAACGACACGACGCCCTCGCGGGCGTCGGCGGCGGCACCGAGCTGGGCGATGGCCCGGCTGTCGACCACGTGGGCCTCCATCGGGTGGTCGGCGCCCAGCATGCGCCACATCATCTGGCGCGACATCGCCACCGACACCGCCGACGTGCTCGACGCGATCTCGCCGGCCAACTCGTAGGCGGCGGGCAGCAGGTCGGCGTCGGGCAGCACCCGGCGCACCAGGCCGCCGGCGAGGGCCTCGGACGCCGGGAACACCCGCCCGGTGGCCACCCACTCCATGGCCTGGCTGATGCCCACCACCCGGGGCAGGAACCAGCTCGAGCACGCCTCGGGGACGATCCCCCGCCGGGCGAACACGAAGCCCATCTTGGCGCTCTCGGCCGCCAGCCGGACGTCCATCGGCAGCGTCATGGTGACCCCGACCCCGACCGCAGGGCCGTTGATGGCGGCGATGACGGGCTTGAGGCTCTCGAAGATCCGCAGCGACACCCGCCCGCCGCCGTCGCGCAACCGGTCGAGCTCCTCGGCCTCGGTGCGCGCCGCGCCGTCGTCGTGGGCCGCAGCGTCGAACGTGGCCCCGCCCGACTCGAGGTCGGCGCCCGCGCAGAACCCCCGCCCGGCGCCGGTGACCACCACCGCCCGCACGTCGTCGTCGGCGTCGGAGGCGTCGAACGCGGCGATGAGCTCCCACATCATCCGCCCGGTGAACGCGTTGAGCCGGTCGGGCCGGTTCAGCGTGATCGTGGCGATGCGATCGGCCACCTCGTAGGTGATGTGCTCGAAGCTGGCGGTGTCGGGTGCCACCGGTCCCCCCTGGTCGGTCGTCGTCTCGTCGCCCGGTAGCGTCGCAGATCCGAGATGCCTGCCCGTCACGACCGCCCTCCCCGCCCCCGCTTCGTGCGCGACGGCGTCGTGCTCGGCGCCGCCGTCGGGCTGTTCGGGGTCACCTTCGGGGTCCTCGCCACCACCGCCGGGCTCTCGGTGGCCCAGGCCTCGGTCATGTCGCTGCTGGTCTTCACCGGCGCCTCGCAGTTCGCCGTGGTCGGCGTGGTGGCGTCGGGCGGGTCACCACCCGCGGCCTTGGCCAGCGCGCTGCTGCTGGCCGCCCGCAACGGCGTCTACGGCCTCACCCTGCACCGCCACCTTCGGGGTGGGCGGCTGCGTCGCCTGCTCGCCGCCCAGCTCGTCATCGACGAGTCGACCGCGATGGCCGTCGGCCAGCACGACGAGCGCCACGCCGAGGGCGCGTTCTGGGTGGCGGGCCTGTCGGTGTTCGTGTTCTGGAACCTGGGGACGCTCGCCGGGGCGCTCGGCGGCGACGCGCTCGGCGACCCCGAGCGCTGGGGCCTCGACGCCGCCTTCCCCGCCGGGTTCATCGCCCTGGCCGCCCCCCACCTCGGCACCCGGGCCGGCCAGGTGGCCGCCGCGGTGGGTGCCCTGGTGGCCCTCGGCGCCATCCCGCTGCTGCCGGCCGGCGCCCCGATCCTGGCCGCGTCGCTCGGCGCAGTGGTGGCCCTCCGGGTGCGACCCGGCCCCGAGCCGCTCGTGCAGGACCCGGCGCCGTGAGCTGGTGGCTCATCCTCGCCCTCGCCGCCGGCGCCTACCTGTTCAAGGCCGTCGGCCTGCTCGCCTTCGACGCCCGACCCCCGTCGCCGGCGGTGCTGCGGTTCCTGCGGCTGCTGCCCCCGGCGCTCTTGGCCGGGCTGGTGGTGGTGCAGACCCTGGCCGTCGACGAGGCGATCGTGGTCGACGCCCGGGCCGCGGGCGTGGCCGCGGGGGCGATCGCCGCGTGGCGACGGGCCCCGTTCCTCGTGGTGATCGGCCTGGCCGCCGCCGTCACCGCCGCCCTGCGGGCGGTCACCTGACCGCCGCGGTCACACGTCGAGGAAGCGGCTCACCGCGATGCCCGACCCGATGGCGCCGACGAGCATGCCGACCACGAGGATGAAGATGCTCGTGCTCATCACCTCGCTCGAGTCGACCACGAACCCTTGGAGGATCTGGAGATCCTCCGCGTTCGACAATCGGGTCTCGAAGAAGTTGTTGAGCACGTAGACCGACCCCACCGCGATCACCGCGCCGACCACCCCCTGGATCAGGCCCTCGAGCATGAACGGGATGCGGATGAACCAGTTGGTGGCACCCACCAGCTTCATGACCTCGACCTCGCGACGGCGGGCGTACATGGCCATGCGGATGGTGTTGAGGATGAGCAGACCGGCGGCGAACAACAGCACGCCGGCGACGATGAGGATGCCGATGGAGAGCACGCGCGACAGGCGCTGCACCGTCTGGACGGTGTCGAACGCGAACACCACCTCGCGCACCCCGGGGCGGTCCTCGTACTGCGACCCGAGGGCCCGGATGGCCTCGGCGTCGGGGTCGGCGGGCACCACCCGGTACGACGGCGGGAGGATGTCGGGCGTGACCGCCTCGACCATCTCCGGCGAGCGGGCGAACAGCTGCTGGAACTCCTCGTAGGCCTGCTCCTGGTCGACGTAGACCCACTCGTCGACCGCGGGGCTGCCCTCGAGGGACTCCTGCACGGCGCGGTCCTGGTCGACGGTGGCGTCGGCGTTCATGAACACGATGAACTCGATGCCGCCCCGCCAGCGGGCGGTGGCGTTCTCGACGCCCTGGCGCAGGAGCAGCGCCGAGCCCACCAGCGACAGCGACACCGCGACGGTGACCATCGAGGCGAGCGTGAGGGTGATGTTGCGCTTGAGGTTGTGCCCGGTCTCCCGGACGACGTAATCGACCTTGGCCATGTGGGTGCCCTACTCGTAGACGCCGCGGGACTGGTCACGCACGATGCGCCCGCGGTCGAGCTCGATCACACGACGCCGCATCGTGTCGACGATGCCGCGGTCGTGGGTGGCCATCACCACCGTCGTGCCGGTGCGGTTGATGCGGTCGAGGAGCCGCATGATGCCCACCGAGGTGGCGGGGTCGAGGTTGCCGGTGGGCTCGTCGGCCAGCAGGATCAGCGGCCGGTTCACGAACGCCCGGGCGATCGACACGCGCTGCTGCTCACCGCCGGAGAGCTCGTGGGGGTAGTTCTTCATCTTCTTCGAGAGGCCCACCAGCTCGAGGATGGCGGGCACCTGGGTGCGCACCACGTGGCGGGGGCGGCCGATCACCTCGAGGGCGAACGCCACGTTCTCCGACACCGTCTTGTTGGACAGCAGCTTGAAGTCCTGGAAGACGCACCCGATGTTGCGGCGCAGGTAGGGCACCTTCCAGCTCGAGAGCTGGCCGATGTCCTTGCCGGCCACGAAGATCTGCCCGCTCTCGGGCGACTCCTCCTTGTTCATCAGGCGCAGCATCGTCGACTTGCCCGAGCCCGAGGCCCCGACGAGGAACACGAACTCGCCCTTGGCGATGTCGGCGCTCGCGTCGCGCAGGGCGACGACGTCGCCCTTGTACGACTTCGTGACGTTCTCCAGCTTGATCAACGCAGGTCCTCTGCGGCGTGGCCGGCGGGCGGTGGAGGGCCCGCGGGCTCGACGCCTCGATCGCTCCTGGCCCCGAACCGCCCGTCCGGGGTCCGGGTGAGGGTACCAGTGGGGGGCGGCGCCGCCGTGGCACCCCCCCTGGGTGGGGGACGCTCAGTCGGCCGGCTCGAGCGCGCCGCGCCGCCAGCGCAGGTAGCTCTCCATGAACGGCGACACGTCGCCGTCGAGCACGCCGTCGACGTTGCCCACCTCGAACTCGGTGCGCAGGTCCTTCACCATCTGGTACGGGTGCAGCACGTAGGAGCGGATCTGGCTGCCCCACCCGACCTCGCGCTGCTCGCCGGCGATGGCGGCCAGCTCGGCGTCGCGCTTCTCGCGCTCGAGGTCGGCCAGCTTGGCGACCATCACCTGCATGGCCCGCTCCTTGTTCTGGCGCTGGCTGCGCTCGTTCTGGCACGAGGTGACGAGACCGGTGGGCAGGTGGGTGATGCGCACCGCGGAGTCGGTGACGTTGACGTGCTGGCCGCCGGCGCCCGACGAGCGGTAGGTGTCGATGCGCAGGTCCTTCTCGTCGATCTGGATGTCGATGTCGCCCAGCTCGAGGAACGGCACCACCGCCACCGACGCGAACGCCGTGTGGCGGCGGGCGTTGGAGTCGAACGGCGAGATGCGCACCAGGCGGTGCACGCCGCGCTCGGCCTGCATCAACCCGTAGGCGTAGCGGCCCTTGACGATGAACGTGGCCGAGGTGATGCCGGCCTCCTGGCCCGCCGACACCTCGTCGAGCTCGACGTCGAACCCGCGCTGCTCGGCCCACCGCAGGTACATGCGCAGCAGCATGTTGGCCCAGTCCTGGGAGTCGGTGCCCCCGGCGCCGGAGTGAACCTCGCACACGGCGTCGCGCTCGTCGTGCTCGCCGGCGAACAGCGAGCGCAGCTCGAGGTCGTCGAGCTGGCGACGGACGTCGGCGAGCGACTCGTCGATCTCGGCCTCGAGGCTGTCGTCGCCCTCGTCGCGGGCGAGCTCGGCGAGGGTCTCGACGTCGTCGATCTGGCCGGCCAGGCGGTCGAACACCTCGAGGTCGTCGGTGACCATGGTGAGCTCGGAGGTGACCTGGCGGGCCCGGTCCTGGTCGTCCCAGAGGTCGGGCCGCGACGCCTCGGTCTCGAGCTGGGGGCGGCGGGCGCGCAGCTCGGGGATCTTCAGGTAGCCCTCGGCCTCGTGGAGCCGGGTGCGCACGGCGCGCAGGTCGTCGGTGAGGTCGCGCATCAGGCGCCGTGGCAGAGCTTGAACTTCTTGCCGCTGCCGCACGGGCACGGGGCGTTGCGCGGCGTCTTGTCCCACTCGGACTTCACGACGGGGGTGTTCACCGGGGGCGCCGACTCGGTGGCCGCCGCCTCGCCGCCCATGACGTTGGGCGCCGCGCCCGCCCCGAGCAGCGCGGCGGCCCGCACGCTCGACTGCGACGGGTCGGCGGGGGCCGAGTAGGTGACGTCGCGCACCGCGGGCTCGGCCGCGGGCTGGTCGACGGCCACCTGCACGTGCATGACGTACTTCACGAAGTCCTGCGAGATCGACTTCATCATCTCGGAGAACATGGCGAAGCCGTCGCGCTGCCACTCGATGAGCGGGTCCTTCTGGCCCATCGCCCGCAGGTTGATGCCGCCCTGCAGGTAGTCCATCTCGTAGAGGTGCTCGCGCCACTTCTGGTCGATGATGCGCAGCATCACCTGGCGCTCGACCTGGCGCATCACCTCCTCGCCCAGCTCGACCTCGCGCATCTCGTAGCGGTTCGCGGCCTCGGCCATGAACGACTCGTAGAGCTCGTCGGTGCTCGACGCCTCGCGCAGCTGATCGACGGTGAGCTCGGTGGGCCAGTAGGTGCCGATCTCGGCGAGCAGGCCGTCGAGGTCCCACTCCTCGGAGAACTCGGCGACGCAGTGGGTGCCGATGACCGTGTCGACCGCCTCGGCGAGGGCCTCCATGGCCTCGTCGCGCAGGTTCTCGCCGGCGAGGATCTGGTCGCGGCGCCGGTAGATCACCTTGCGCTGGGCGTTCATCACCTCGTCGTACTTGAGGACGTTCTTGCGGATCTCGGCGTTGCGCTGCTCGACGGTGTTCTGGGCCCGCTCGATGGCCTTGGTGACCATCTTGGCCTCGATGGGCACGTCGTCGGGCAGGGCCTTGCCCATCACCCAGTTCATGGCGCCGGTGGCGAACAGGCGCATGAGGTCGTCCTCGAGCGACAGGTAGAACCGGCTGGCGCCCGGGTCGCCCTGGCGGCCGGCGCGGCCCCGGAGCTGGTTGTCGATGCGGCGGCTCTCGTGGCGCTCGGTGCCGCACACGTAGAGCCCACCGAGCTCGCGGATCTTCTGGCCCTCGAGCTTGGTCTCGGCCTCGTAGCGGGCCGTCAGCTCGGCCAGGCGGGCCCGGCCCTCGTCGGAGTCGAGCTCGAGGCCCTCGGCGCGCACGTCGCGCTGGGCCAGCGCCTCGGGGTTGCCGCCGAGGATGATGTCGACGCCGCGACCGGCCATGTTGGTGGCCACGGTGACCGAGTGCAGGCGCCCGGCCTGGGCGACGACGTCGGCCTCCCGGGCGTGCTGCTTGGCGTTGAGGACCTCGTGGCGGATGCCCCGCCGGTCGAGCAGCTTGGAGAGCAGCTCGGAGTGCTCCACCGACGCGGTGCCGGCGAGGATGGGCTGGCCGGCCTGGTTGCGCTCGACGATGTCTTCGACCAGGGCGTCGAACTTGGCCGCCATCGTCTTGTAGATGAGGTCGCCCTCGTCGATGCGCTGGATCGGCTTGTTGGTGGGGATCGGCACCACGGGCATGCCGTAGGTGCTCATGAGCTCGGCCGCCTCGGTCTCGGCGGTACCGGTCATGCCGGCGATCTTGTCGTAGAGGCGGAAGTAGTTCTGGAGGGTGATCGTGGCGAGGGTCTGGTTCTCCTCTTTGATCTTCACCCCCTCCTTGGCCTCGATGGCCTGGTGGAGGCCCTCGGACCAGCGCCGCCCCTCGAGCACCCGACCGGTGAACTCGTCGACGATGCGGACCTCACCCTGCTGGATGATGTAGTCCTTGTCGCGGTGGTAGAGCTCCTTGGCCTTGAGCG
The DNA here is from genome assembly GCA_035464115.1 of Acidimicrobiales bacterium. Lineage (GTDB taxonomy): Bacteria > Actinomycetota > Acidimicrobiia > Acidimicrobiales > SKKL01 > DATHSN01. The sequence continues at coordinate 18,470 of DATHSN010000148.1, forward strand.
CCGCCTGGAGCTGGTGGACGAGGTTGGTGCTCACCTCGTCGTAGAGGTTCTCGAGGCCGAGGGCCTCCTCGACCTTCTCGATGCCCGCCTCGAGCGGTGAGACCTGGCGCTTCTCCTCGTCGACCTCGTAGTCGACGTCGCGCTTCAGGCCCCGGACGATGGCGGAGAACTTGTAGTAGGCCTCGGCGGCGTCGGCGACGCGCCCCGAGATGATGAGCGGGGTGCGGGCCTCGTCGATGAGGATCGAGTCGACCTCGTCGACGATGACGAAGTTGTGGCCGCGCTGCACCTTGCGCTCCGACGACATCGCCATGTTGTCGCGCAGGTAGTCGAAGCCCAGCTCGTTGTTGGTGCCGTAGGTGATGTCGCAGGCGTACTGGGCCCGCTTGTGGGCGGTGTCGCGCTGGCCGGGCACCACCAGGCCGACGGTGAGGCCGAGGAAGCGGTGGATCTGGCCCATCCAGTCGGCGTCGCGGCTGGCCAGGTAGTCGTTGACCGTGACCAGGTGGACGCCCTTGCCCGACAGGCCGTTGAGGTAGACCGGCAGGGTCGACACCAGGGTCTTGCCCTCGCCGGTCTTCATCTCGGCCACCCACCCGAAGTGCAGGGCGGCGCCGCCCATGAGCTGCACGTCGTAGTGGCGCTGGCCGATCACCCGCCACGCGGCCTCGCGGACCACCGCGAAGGCCTCGACGAGCAGGTCGTCGAGGGTCTCGCCCTGGGCGAGGCGCTCACGGAACTCCACGGTCTTGGCCCGCAGGCCGTCGTCGGACAGCGCCTGGATCTCGGGCTCGAGCGCGTTGATCTCGGGCACCAGGGTGGCGATGGCCTTCAGCTTCTTGCCCTCGCCGGAGCGAAGGACCTTGTCGAGGAGTCCCATGCGGTTGCCCACTCTACCGGTGGGCCCGCTCGGGGCTCCTCACCCCTGGCACCTCACCCCCCGGGGCGGGGGATGGCTGCGGCGGCGGCCCGCTGCACCCACTCGAGCGCCACGCGCAGCTCGTTGCGGGCGGTGAGGTAGGGCAGACCGAGCGCCGAGGCGCCGCTCGCCACCGAGCCGCCGTCGACGAGGTGCGCGAGCAGGGCGTCGCGGCGGGCGGTGAGCGCCTCGGGGCGGGTCTCGGCCACCCGCGCCAGCTCGGAGCGCACCCGGGCCGCGAGCGGCCCCGGCACCCGGCAGCCGCCGGCCGCCACCTCGGCCACCGCGTCGAGGAGCTGGTCGGCCGACTCCTCCTTGCGCAGCCAGCCCCGGGCCCCGGCCCGGATGGCGTCGGCGAGCTCGTCGAGGTCGTCGCCGACGGTGAGCACCACGATCCGGGCGTCGGGACGCAGGCGGCGCAGCTCGGCGGTGGCCTCGACGCCGCCGGCGCGGGGCATGCGCAGGTCCATGAGCACCACGTCGGGGGCGTGGGCCATCGCCAGCTCGACCGCCTCGACGCCGTCGGCGGCCTCGGCCACCACGTCGACGCCGCCGTCTTCGAGGCTCGTGACGACGCCGCGTCGGAACAACGGGTGGTCGTCACACACCAACACGCGCGGGGGGAGGGGTTCGGCCATGGCTCGCAGTCGTCGGACGGTCGTGGCACCGTCGCGCCAGGTGGCGCGTCGGCAGGCTACCGGCCGTGGTGGCCGACCCCGGTGATCGGAGCGCCGGCGCCGTTCAGGTGCCGGCGGTGCGGTGGGCCGCGCCCCCGTGGCGGTGGTTCAGCCGCAGGGTCTTGCGCTTGTGCAGCCGGTGCTCGAGGGTGTGGGTGACCTTGGTCAGCGCAGCGGGGACGTCGGGGGCGGCTTCGCGACCGACGAGGGGCTCGCCACCACCGTGCAACGTGACCTCGCAGACGATGCGGTTCACGATGCGGGGGTTGCGCTCCACCGTGAGGTGCACATCGGCCCGCTCGAGCAGTGGATCGAGGCGATCGAGTCGGCCGACCGTGTCGGCCACCGCCTCGTCCAGCCCGTGCGGCAGGTCGGTGTGCTGTGCGCTGAGGGTGATCTGCACCACGGCTCCTTCCACAGAGCCCCGGCCCCCGGGGCCCCGGTGCCCACCACGGGCCCCGTGGTCAGATGCTACGAACGGCGTTCGCCACCCGGTACCGCCGAAGGTCCCCCGCGGGGAGGGTCGGACGGGGCGGGCGTCAGGGCGGCCACCAGGCCGACGATCGGTGCTGCGCCCATGGCGAGGAGCGGGCCGGCCGCGCCGGTGAGCGTCGCCCCGGTGGTGCTGACGTCGTCGACGACGACGACCGGGCCGGTGTGGCGGCGACGGGGGCGGAACGACGCCGGCGCGGCGCGCTCGTGCCGCGACCGGCCGGTCTGGGCCGGGCCGTCGAGGCGGGCCAGGAGGGGGCGGGCCGGGCGACCGACCCGTCGGGCCACGGCGCGGGCGAGCAGCTCGGCCTGGTCGAACCCGCGCGCCCGGGCTCGTCGTCGGGTGGTCGGCGCCCACGTGACGACCAGCCCGGCGGGGACCACCTCGAGCCGGGCGACCATGGC
>DATHSN010000149.1:0-7199 GCA_035464115.1 Acidimicrobiales bacterium
CGTGGGCGTGGTCGTCGTCACCGTGGTCGTCGTCACCATGGCCGTGGTCGTCGTCGTCGTGGTCGTGGTCGCCGAACGGGAGCGGATCGACCATCTCCGCCACGTGCAGGACGGTGATGCCGTCGGCCTCGGCGCCCTCGAGCGCGCCCTCGAGGCCGATCTCGAGCGTGAGCCCGTTGGCGACGATGAGGTCGGCGTCGCGCATGCGCGCCGCCTGTTGCGCCGACGCCTCGAAGTCGTGGGGGTCGGCGCCGATGGGCATCACCACCTCGACCTCGGCCTGATCGCCGACGAGCGAGCGGGTGACGTCGCCCAGGATCGTGGTCGTCACCAGCACCAACGGCCGGTCGGCGGCCTCGGCCTCGTCGGTCGCCCCCGCACCGACCGCCTCGTCGGCATCGCTCGAGGCGTCGGACGGGTCCGCGGGCGTCGCGCCCTCGGTGGTGGTGGTGGTGTCGTCGTCACCGCACGCGGCGGCGACCAGCGCGACGACCGAGACCAGGACGAGCAGCAGACGGGTGGGAGCGCGCACGGGGACCTCCGGGGACGAGCGACCCCCGCAAGATACTGAGGACGGTTCCCAATCGCAACGCGCGCCGTGAGCGAGGACCGCACGGCCGTGGGCCACGGCCTCAGTCGGCGGCCGCTCCCGGCACGACCACCACGACCGTGGCGGTGGCGTGCTCGAGGATCGCCTCGACGGTGTGGCCGAGGAACGGGCGGTCGTCGAGGCGGCGCACGCTGGCTCCCACCACGATGAGGTCGGCTTCCTCGTCGTCGACGAGCGCCAGGATCTCGTCGGCGGGGTTCTCGGCCCGTCGCTCCGCGGTGCGGACCCGCGCGCCGAGACCTTCGGCGTGCGCCTGCGCCTGGACGAGCAGACCGGCACCGACGCCGGTGTCGAGCAGGCTGGCGCCCTGCCAGCGGTAGCCACCGGGCCGCGACCGCGCCGCGGCTTCCTTCGGCACGGTCACGTGGGCGAGGAGCAGCTCGGTGCCGAGCTCGGCGCTGAGCTCGCCCGCGATCTCCTGGGCGGCGCGCGACGAGCGCGACCCGGTGACGGGGACCACGGCGCGGGTGAAGGCGCCGGGGAGCGCACGATCGAGGTCGCGGGCCCGCCGCACGATGACCACCGGTAGCGGGCTCTGCGACAGCAGGCGGTCGACGAGGGGCGTGATCACACCGCCGGCGCGCGCGAGGTCGCTGGCACCCACCCCGATGACGCCGTAGCCCAGCTGGGCCTCGGCCAGGATCTCGGCGGCGGGGTCGTCACCGCCGACCCGGTGGACCTCGACCGATCGCTCGTGGAGCACGTCGACGACGGGCTGCAACGACTCCTCGTCGAGGCTGTCGCCCACCGACATCACCGTGACGGCGGCCTGCGCCGGCCAGGCGAAGTGCAGCACCTGGGCGGCGGCGATCGAGTTCGCGGTGCCTCGGCTCGGCAGGAGGATGCGCTGCTCACGGACCACGACGTTGCGGCTGAGGACCTCCTCGCGCTCGAGACGGGCCTGCTCCTCGGACGTGCCGCTCCAGCCCCGGACGGTGAGCCGCAAGAGGCCCGACGCGGCGAGCGAGGTGACGATCGGGACGAGGACGATCGCGGTGAACGCGGTGTCGTTGAGCACGCCGAGCCCGAGCCCGACCGTGGCGATGATGATCTCGAGCGCTCCCCGGGCGTTGAGCCCGGCGCCGAGGGCGACGCTCTCGCGGGTCGTCAAGCGGGCCACCCGGGCGCCGATGAACGCCCCGGCGAACTTCGTGGTGAGCGCCACCACGATGATGACCACGGCCCACATCAGCGCCTCGCCGTCGGCCAGCAGGCCGAGGTCGACCCGCAGCCCCGCCGTGGCGAAGAAGAGCGGCGCGAAGAAGGTGAGGGTGACGGTCTCGAGCGTGGCCACCACCCCTGCCTGGTGGAAGCGCGACCGGGCGAGCACGACCCCGGCGACGAACATGCCGAGGAGCGCCTCGACGCCCAGCCACTGCGTGGCCACTCCGATCGTCAGGGCGAAGATCAGCGTGATGGTGAGCGCGCCCTCGAGGTTCTCGCCCTGACGGCGGACCCGCCGCAGCGACCAGTCGACGACGCGCTGACCGACGGTGACGGCCAGCACCCCGATCACCGCGATGCCGACGATGGTCGTGGCGATGCCCGACAGCGAGACGGTGCCCTCCACCGCCAGACCGGTGATGATGCCGAGCAGCACCCACCCGACCAGGTCGTTGGCCATGCCGACGGCCACCGTGAGCTGGCCGAAGTCGCGCCGCATGAACCCGAGCTCGGACAGGATCTTGGCGACGACGGCGAGCGACGACACCGCCAGCGCGGTGGCGACGAACAGCGCGAAGACCGTGCGCTCGGCACCGTCGCCCACGAACGCCTCAGGGAGGGCGAACCCCACCGCCAGCCCGCCCGCGAACGGCACCATCAGGCTGCCCGCCGAGACGAGCACCGCGGCGCGCCCCTGGCGGCCGATCAGCCCCAGGTCGGTCTCGAAGCCGGTCAACACGAGCAGCAACCCGACGCCGAGCCAGGCGACCGACTGCAGCATCCCGGACTGGACGGGGTCGTCGGGCAGGAACCAGTCGAAGCCGTCGGGCCACAGGCGCCCGAAGACCGAGGGGCCGAGCACCAAGCCGGCGGCGAGCTCGCCGATGACCCCGGGCAGCCCGATCCGGCGCAGGATCGTCCCGAACAGCCGGGCGGTGGCGACCAGCACGAGCAGCTGCGTCCAGAACACGAGCAGCTGGTGCTCGGTGAGGGACTCCAACACGATCGATCTCTCCAGGGGGGAGCTTGCGGGTCAGCTGCGCTCCTGCTCTCGCCGGCGGCGGAGCTCGGCGAAGCGGGCGAAGTCGATGGAGATGAACAGGCCCTCGGCCTCGGCGGTGAGCAGCTCGCCGTGGTAGAGCCGCCCGATGGTGAAGATCTTGCGGCCCTCGACCCCTGCGAGCTCGCCCTCGAAGCGCAGCAGCTCGTGCAGGGGCGTGGGCTTGCGGTAGTTCACCGTGAGCTTGGCGGTCATGCCGCCGGACCCCGAGAGCGACTGGGTGGCGCCGAGCACCTCGTCGAACGCGGCCGCCACCCACCCTCCGTGGACGCACCCGGGCGGACCCTCGTAGGCCGAACCGAAGGTGACCTCGGCCACGATGCGGCCGTCGTCGAACCAGAGCTCGAGCGGCGGAGCCAGCGGGTTGGCCCGGCCGAGCACGGGGCTGTGGTCGACGAAGCTGTCGTGGCGGGGGGCGTTGGCGGCCTCGGCGAAGCCCTCGTAGCCCTGCGGCGGCTGGCCGGAGAACCGGTCGGCCACGCGCTCGAGGTCGTCGGCGGCGTCGCGCACCAGGTCGATGGGCGCATCGACCGACACGAGCTGGTCGATCACCCGTCGCATCGAGGCGGCCAGCCGCCGCTTCTCGACGCGCAGCGGCGTGAGCGCGACGGGGTCCTCCGCCTTGATGATCGAGGAGGCCCACCCGGTGCCCGGACCGGGATCGGTCGACTCGTCGTCGCTCATCCCGCGAACTCCGCGATCACCGGCGCGTGGTCGGAGGGCTTGGTGCCCTTGCGGGCGTTGCGGTCGACGACATCGAGGGCACCGCGCTCCGCCAGTGGGGCGCTGGCCAGCACGTAGTCGATGCGCATGCCCTCGCGCTTGTGGAACCGCCCTGCGGTGTAGTCCCAGTAGCTGTAGAGACCAGGCTCGTCGGGATAGCGCCGCCGGAAGGTGTCGACGAGACCCCAGTCGATGAGCGCAGCGAGGGCATCGCGCTCGGGGGCGGTGACGTGGGTGGAGCCGACGAAGGCCGCAGGGTCCCACACGTCGAGATCGGTGGGCGCGATGTTGAAGTCGCCGCAGACGACCACGTCGTCGTCGGGACGGCACGTGCGGTCGAGGTGCTCGCGCATCCGTCCGAGCCACGACAGCTTGTAGTCGTAGTGGGGGTCGCCCAGCGCCCGGCCGTTGGGGACGTAGACGCTGTGCACCCGCACGCCCCCGCAGGTGGCCGCGATCAGGCGGCAGTCGGTGTCGGGCTCGAGGTCGGGCGCGAAGCCCGCGTGGACATCGTCGAGCCCGACCCGGCTGAGGACCGCGACACCGTTCCACCGGCCGTCGCCGTGGTGCGCCGACTCGTAGCCGAGCGCCTCGAACGCCAGCGCCGGGAACCCGTCGTCGGCGGTCTTGGTCTCCTGGAGGCAGAGCACGTCGGGCTGGACCTGGGTCAGCCAGTCCTCCACCCGGGGGAGGCGGGCCTTGAGCGAGTTGACGTTCCAGGTCGCGATCCGCACCCGGTCGACCCTAGCGGCGCGGCCACCCGGGGTCGTTCCGAAGAGCACTAGGTCCCTGTGCCCCCCTGGGGGTCCTCCGTATGCTCCCCGACAGCGTTCGGCCCTCCTGCGGCCGCGCCGAGGAGGGGAGCATGGAACAGCGCTGGCGAAGCCTTGGGCAGGCCCTGAGCCGCCGCACGGGGGTGGTGCTCGCGGTCGCTGCGATCATCACGGTCGTGCTCGGCGCGGGTCTGACGCGCCTCGAGTTCGCGACGGGCCAGGACAGCTACATCAACGCCGGGTCGCGTGTGTCGGTCGACAACGAGGCGTACCAGGACCGCTTCGGCGGCGAGAACATGGTGGTCCTCTACACGATGGAGGACGGCCTCACCGTGGCCGACCTCTTCACGCCGGCGAACCTCGAGGCGTTCGCCCAGGTCGAGGAGCAGCTGCGATCGTCCGAGACGATCACCGCCGTCGTCAGCCCGCTCACCGCGCTCGAGTTCACGGCCAACCTGGTCGATTCGGGCATCGCCACCGAGATCCTCTCCGACGCGATCGAGCGCGAGCCCGACCCTGCCGGCGTCGACGCCCGCAACGAGAGCCTCCTCGTCACCGCCACCCGGGCCGCGCTCGCCGGTGAGCGCACCTTCGAGAACCCGGCGTGGGTGCGCTTCCTGCTGTTCGAGAACATCGGCTTCGAGCTCAACGACGACGGCACGCTCACCGAGCCGCCCGACGACGAGCTGGTCATCCGCCAGTCGCTGCGGGGCTTCATCCCCGACACCACCCACGCCCTGCTCGGTGCGGTCCTGGTCGGCAACGCCGACCTCGACGAGCTGGCGGCCGGCAACGACGCCGTGTTCGACGCCATCGAGTCGGTCGAGTTCGACAACGCCCGGGTCACCATCACCGGCACGCCGACCTTCCTCACCGACATCAACGACTACCTCCAGGGCGGCATGCTCACCCTCGGCGGCCTGGCCCTGGTCGTGATGGCCGTCGTGCTGCTCGTGGCCTTCCACGTGCGCTGGCGCTTCCTCCCGCTCGCCATGGTGATCGTGGGCGTGATCTGGGCGTTCGGGTTGGTTGGCTACGTCGGTCTCGACCTGTCGCTCGTCACCATCTCCGGACTCCCCATCCTCATCGGCATCGGCATCGACTTCGCCATCCAGATGCACAACCGCATCGAGGAGGAGGTGGCGATCGACCACGACGAAGGCCCCTTCGCCGAGACCTCCCAGCGCCTCGGTCCGTGGCTCGTGGTGGCCACCATCGCCGCGGCCGGCGCGTTCTTGACGATGTTGGTGTCACGGGTCCCGATGATCCGCGACTTCGGCGTGCTGCTGGCGCTCGGCATCGTGGCCCTCGTCATCGCGGGCTACGTGCTCCCGCTCGCGGTCCTGGGTCTGCGCGAGCGCCGCTCACCCACCCGCGAGGCCTCGCTCAGCCCCCGCATCGAGGCGGTCGTCGCCTGGTTCGGCTCGGCGCCGAGCTGGGTGGTGGCGCCCTTCATCGCGTTGGCCATCATCGTCCCGGTGCTCGGCGTGCTGCTCGAGGACCAGGTCGAGATCGAGAGCGATCCGATCAACTGGGCCAACCAGGACACCGACACCATCCGCAACGCCCGCCTGCTCGAGGACGAGACCGGGTTCGCCACCACGCTCGGCATCTACATCACGGTCGACGGCGAGGACGAGAACGGCATCTTCACCGACGAGCTGGCGGCGTTCGTCCACGACTTCACCCTCGGCGAGCTCGAGGTGGAGCCGACCCTCGCCGCTGGGTCCAGCCTGGCCACGACGCTGTCCTACCTGCTCGCCGTGCCCGGCGCGACCTCGCTGCCGCCCACGGGCCTCGACATGCTGAAGGCCTACGAGCAGGCCCCGCCCGACATCCAGCGGCTGCTGGTGTCCGAGGACGGCAACGCCGCCCAGATCAGCCTGCGGGTCGGTCCGTCCGCCCTCGACGAGCGCGCCGAGCTGCTCGACCGGCTCGCCGACGCCATCGCCGAACCGCCCGCCGACCGCGCCGCGCTGCCCGCCAACGCCTCGGCGACCCCCGCAGGTCTCGCGGTCGTGGGCGTGGGGCTGCTCGAGAACATCACCGCCAACCGCGCCGTGCTCACCTATCTCGCGCTGGCGGTCGTCGGCATCTGGCTGCTGGTGCGGTTCCGCCGGTTGCTGCGGGCGCTGCTCGCCCTGGTCCCGGTGATGATCGCCGTCGGCACGTCGGCGGTGCTCGTCGCGGTGCTCGGCATCACCTTGAGCCCGCTCACCACGGTCAGCGGACCACTCGTCACCGCCACCGCGGCCGAGTTCACGATCCTGATCCTCGGGCGCTACCTCGAGGAACGAGAACGGGGGCTCTCCCCCGCCGAGGCCACCCACGTGGCGTCGGCACGCACCGGGCGAGCGTTCTTCGCCTCGGCCCTCACCACCGCCGGCGGCTTCGCCGTGTTGATCTTCTCGGCCCTGCCGCTGCTGTCGGACTTCGGGGTGATCGTCACGATGAACGTGGCCATCGCCTTGCTGTCGGCCCTGGTGGTCATGCCCCCGCTCATGGTCTGGGCCGACAACCGGGGCCTGGTGGGGATCGACGCGGTGGCCGACGAGCGGGGCGCCTACGCGGTGCGGCTGTGCGATCGGCCCACCGGGCCCCGCCTGGTCGCCGCGGTCGGGCTCGGTGTGGTGCTGGTGGGCTCGGCGGTCGCCGTCGGCGCCACCGCCGACAGCGAGGAGGGCGAGCGGATCTCCGGCGAGTACGTGGCGGTGGCGCTGCCCACCACGACCACGACCACCACCGAGCCACCGGCGGAGGCCGCGGGCCCCGTCGACGTCTCGACCTTCGGCAACGAGCGACCCGGGGGGCTCATCGACGGCACCCTGTGGGACCTCCTCACCGGGGTCGGGGCCTCCGATCAGCAGGC
>DATHSN010000150.1:0-14871 GCA_035464115.1 Acidimicrobiales bacterium
ACATCGGCGCCCAGGTGCCCCACGCCGCGCTGCGGTTCTACGTGATGGGCGAGCGGGGCGCCGACCACGCCGAGATCCCCACCGCCTACGAGATCGGCGAGATGGGGCGGCTCACCGTCGAGGCCCTGCGGGCCGGGGCACTCGGGTTCTCCACCAGCCGCACCAAGAAGCACCGCGCCGCTGACGGGCGCTTCACCCCGAGCCTCACGTCGGGCGCCGACGAGCTGCTCGGCATCGCCGAGGCCATCGGCGCCGCCGGCCTCGGCGTGCTGCAGGCCAACTCCGACTTCGGCGAGCCCGTCGAGCTCGAGCTGCTGCGCCGCATGGGCGAGGTGTCGGGCCGGCCGGTGTCGATGTCGATCCTGCAGATCGACCAGGACCCCGACCGGTGGCGCGCCACCATGACGGGCATCGAGGAGGCCAACGCCGACGGCGTGGTCATGCGGGGCCAGGTCGGCAGCCGCCCCATCGGCATCCTCATGGGCCTCGACGCCACCGTGCACCCCTTCGGCGCCAACCCCGCCTACCGCGGGATTGCCGACCTGGCGCTCGCCGAGCGGGTGGCGGCCCTGCGCCGGCCCGAGGTGCGCGACCGCATCCTCGCCGCGCCCCGCGACGGCGGGTTCGACCAGTGGATGGCCCGGGCCCTCGGCGCCACCTTCGAGCTGGGTGACCCGCCCGACTACGAGCCCGACCCGTCCACCTCGGTGGCCGCCCGTGCGGCCCGTGAGGGCACCGACCCGTTCGCCCTCGTCTACGACCTGCTCCTCGGCGACGACGGGCGGGCGCTGCTCTACTACCCGTTCGAGAGCTACTCCGGCGGCGACCTCGAGGTCATCCGCGAGATGCTCACCCACCCCCACACCTTCGCCGGGCTCTCCGACGGCGGAGCCCACGTCGGCACCATCTGCGACGCCAGCTACCCCACCGACCTGCTCACCCACTGGGTGCGCGACCGCTCCCGGGGCGAGCGGCTCCCGATCGAGCACGTCGTGCACCGTCAGACCTCGGCGCCGGCCCGCCACATCGGGCTCACCGACCGCGGTGAGCTCGTGCCCGGCCAACGCGCCGACGTCAACGTGGTCGACCTCGACGCGCTGCGCATCGAGCCGCCCCGGATGGTGCGCGACCTGCCCGCCGGGGGCAAGCGCCTGGTGCAGGGCGCGGTCGGCTACCGCCACACGTTCGTGGCCGGCGTCGAGACCTGGGCCGACGGCGAGCACACCGGGGCCCTCCCCGGACGGCTCCTGCGGGGCGCCCGGTAGCCCCCGAGCGGTCGACCACGACGCCGGCTGCGGAACCCGGCGCCGACGGCGGCATCCTCGGGGGATGGCCGACCGCCCGACGATCCTCTGGTTCCGACGCGACCTGCGCCTCGCCGACCACCCCGCCCTGCTCGAGGCGGCCGAGCGGGGGCCGGTCCTGGGCCTGTTCGTGCTCGACGAGCGGCTCTGGGGTCCAGCGGGGCCGAACCGTCGCTGGTTCCTGGCCGGCTGCCTCGATGCGCTCCACGACGCGGTCGACGGCACCCTGGTGGTCCGCCACGGCGACCCGATCGACGTGGTGGCGGCCGTCGCGGCCGAGGCCGACGCCGCGTCGGTGCTGGTCAGCGCCGACTTCGGTCCCTACGGCCACGACCGCGACCTGGCGGTCGAGGCCCGCCTGGCCGCCGAGGGCGTGGGGTTCGAGCGCATCGGGTCGCCCTACGCGGTCGACCCGGGCCGCGTCCTCACCGGCGGGGGCACCCCGTACAAGGTGTTCTCGCCGTTCTACCGGGCGTGGACCGAGCACGGCTGGGACCCGCCCGCCGGCCCGCCGGTCGCCGTCGACTGGGTGCGCGGGGTGCGCAGCGATCCCCGCCCGACGGCGCCCGCCGTCGACGCCGCGCTGCCCGCCCCCGGCGAGGGGCCGGCCCACGACCGCCTCGACGCCTTCATCGACGAGCGCGTCACCGACTACCGCGACGCCAGGAACCAGCCCGGCATCGAGGGCACGTCGCGCCTGTCGCCCTACCTGAAGTGGGGGTGCGTGCACCCCCGCCAGATCCTGGCCCGCCTCGGCGACTCCCGGGGCGAGGAGGTGTTCCGCTCCGAGGTGGCGTGGCGCGAGTTCTACGCCGACGTGCTCCACCACCGCCCCGACAGCGCCCGCGCCGCGTTCGTCCCGACCCTGGCGAGCATCGAGGTCGACGAGGGACCCGACGCCGACGCGCGCTTCGCGGCGTGGGCCGAGGGTCGCACCGGCTATCCGATCGTCGACGCGGGGATGCGTCAGCTGCTCGCCGAGGGCTGGATGCACAACCGGGTGCGGATGATCGTGGCCAGCTTCCTCGTCAAGGACCTCCACCTCGACTGGACCCGCGGCGCCCGCCACTTCATGCGCCACCTCGTCGACGGCGACCTGGCCTCGAACCAGCACGGCTGGCAGTGGGTGGCGGGCACCGGCACCGACGCGGCGCCCTACTTCCGGGTGTTCAACCCGGTGGCGCAGGGTCGCAAGTTCGACCCCGACGGCACCTACGTGCGCCGGTGGGTGCCCGAGCTGGCCGGCCTCGACGAGCGTCGGGTCCACGAGCCGTGGACGGCCGGGGACACGCTCCGCGACGACGGGCCGAACGGGTACCCGCCGCCGATCGTCGACCACGCCGAGGAGCGCCGCGAGGCGCTGGCGCGCTACGAGGCGGCGCGGGCCGCCCCGGCGTCGTCCCGCTGAGGCGCGGCGCGGACCACGATCACGGCCGCCGAGGGGCGCCCGTCCGGGACGGAGCGCTGGCACTCGGTATCATCGAGTGCGAACCGTCGGCCCAGGGGGGCACGTCGGTCACCCACACCATGCTCGACGAACGCAAGGCCTCCATCCTCCGCGCCGTCGTGGAGGAGTACATCCAGACCGCGCAACCGGTGGGCTCGAGCCACGTGGCCCGGGCCTCGGGCGTCAGCGTGTCGCCGGCCACGGTCCGCAACGAGATGGCCGTGCTCGAAGACGAGGGCTACCTCGACCAGCCCCACACCAGCGCCGGGCGGGTGCCCACCGAGAAGGGCTACCGGTTCTTCGTCGACTCGCTGTCCGAGCCCGGCCGCCTCGGCGCCGCCGAGACCCAACAGGTCCGGTCGTTCTTCGCCAAGGCCCACGGCGAGCTCGAGCAGATGCTCGCCGACACCAGCCGGCTGCTCTCCAACATCACCGACTACGCCGCGGTCGTCGTGGCGCCGCCCCACGAGGTGGCCACCGTGCGCTCCGCCCAGCTCGTGGGCCTCAGCCCCCGGGTCGCGCTGCTCGTGGTGGTGTTCTCCAACGGCGCGGTCGACAAGCACACCGTCGAGCTCGACGCCGAGGTCGACGAGATCCGGGTCAACGCCGCCGGCGCCCACCTGGCCGCCCACCTCGTCGGCGAGACGCTGCGGCTGGCCCCCGAGGTCCCGAGCACCGGCGACCCCGACACCGACGCCATCGTCGCCGCCGCCCGCCGCACCCTCGTCGGCGGCCCCGACGACGCCGACCCGGTGTTCGTCGGCGGCACGGCGCGCATGCTCGCATCGTTCGACGCGGTCGACACCGTGCGCCGGGTGCTCACCATCCTCGAGCAGCAGCTCGTGGTCGTCACCCTCGTGCGCGACGTGCTCGACCGCGGCCTGAGCGTCGCCATCGGCTCCGAGACCGGCGTCGAGCCCCTGGCCGAGTGCTCGCTCGTGGTGGCCCCCTACACCGTCGAGGGCGAGGGGGTCGGCACCGTCGGCGTGCTCGGCCCCACCCGCATGAACTACCCGCAGGCCCTCGCCGCGGTGGCCGTGGTGAGCCAGCGCCTCGGCACCCGCCTGAGCGAGGGCTGACGTGGCACCGAGTCCGGAGGACACCTGACCATGGCCGACCACTACGCCACCCTCGGCGTGGCGCGCGACGCCTCGGCCGAGGAGATCAAGAAGGCGTACCGGCGCCTGGCGCGCCAGCTGCACCCCGATGCCAACCCCGGCGACCCCGACACCGAGGCCAAGTTCAAAGAGGTGGCCCGGGCCTACGAGACGCTGTCGGACCCCGAGCGGCGGCGCCGCTACGACACCTTCGGCGACACCGGCTCCAACGGCGGCGGGTCGCCGTTCGACTCGGGTGGCTTCGGCGACATCTTCGAGGCGTTCTTCGGGGGCGGGTCCCCGTTCGGTGGGGGCCAGCGGGGCCCGTCCGGTCCCGCCCGCGGTCCCGACCTCGAGGTCGTGGCCCGCATCGGCTTCGAGGAGGCCGTGTTCGGGTGCCAGCACGAGGTCACCGTGCGCACCGCGGTGGCCTGCGCCACCTGCGAGGCCACCGGCGCGGCGCCGGGCACCAGCGCCGAGACGTGCAGCGAGTGCGGCGGCGCCGGCCAGGTGCGCCGGGTCCGCCAGTCGATCCTCGGCCAGATGGTCACCGCCGGGCCGTGCTCGCGCTGCGCTGGCACCGGCCGCATCATCCCGACCCCCTGCGCCGACTGCCACGGCGAGGGCCGCATCGTCGCCGAGAAGACCTACAACGTCGACATCCCGGCCGGTGTCGACACCGGCTCGACGCTGCGGCTCAGCGGCCGGGGCGCGGTCGGCGCGCGCGGTGGCGGTGCGGGCGACCTCTACGTCCACCTCGAGGTCGAGGCCCACGATCGGTTCCAGCGCGTCGGCGACGACCTCGTGCACGACCTGGCGGTCTCGGTCAGCCAGGCCGCGCTCGGCTCGCGCGTCGTGCTCGCCACCCTCGACGGCGACGAAGACCTGCTCGTCCCCCGCGGGGCCCAGCCCGGTCGGGTGTTCCGCCTGCGGGGGCGGGGGGTGCCCCGGGTCGACGGTCGGGGTCGCGGCGACCTGCTCGTGCGCCTCGCCGTGGCGGTGCCCACCGACCTCACCGAGGCCGAAGAGGACCTGCTCCGCCAGCTGGCCGAGCTGCGGGGCGAAGAGGTGGCCACCGACGAAGAGGGCTTCTTCTCCCGGATCCGCTCGGCGTTCAAGTAGCGCGGTGACCGGGGTCGACGACGCGGTGGCCCCCGATCCGGAGGGGGGCGCCGAGCCCGACGGCCGGGGCGGGCCGCACGCCTTCGTCGCCGACATCGCGCGTCCCGAGCTGGCCGACGCCGACCGCCACCACCTGGCCCGGGTCCTGCGGTTGCGCCCCGGCGACCCCCTCACCGTGGCCGATGGCGAGGGGCGCTGGCGACCGTGCCGCTTCGGCCCCGCGCTCGAGCCCGTGGGTCCGGTCGTGGTGGTCGCACCGCCCGGCCCGGCGCTCACCGTGGCGTTCGCGCCCACCAAGGGCGATCGCCCGGAGTGGGCGGTGCAGAAGCTGACCGAGCTCGGCGTCGACCACGTGGTCCTCCTGGCGTGCGACCGGTCGGTGGTGCGCTGGGAGCGCGACCGCGCCGACCGCCATCTGGCTCGGTTGACCGCGGTCGCCCGGGAGGCCGCCATGCAGAGCCGTCGCAGCCGTTTGCCCACGCTGCGCGGTCCGGTGCCGGTCGGTGATCTGCTCGGCCGCCCCGGGACGGTGCGCGCCGACCGTGACGGCGCGCCGCCGTCGTTGCGCTCGCCGACGATCCTCATCGGCCCCGAAGGCGGCTGGTCCGACCACGAGCGGGCGACGGGGGGCGACACGGTGGGGCTCGGCGCCCACGTGCTGCGCAGCGAGACGGCGGCGGTGACCGCCGGCGTGCTCCTCGCCGCGTTGCGGCTGGCGCTGGTCGCCGACCGGTCCGCGCCGAGCCCCCGCTGAGCCCGTCGCCGCCACGCAGAGCGTGCTGTCGCGAAGGGTGATTGCCGTCGACCACACTCCGCGGTTACACTCTCCGTGCGAGGGATGAGACGGTCCGAGACAGATCGGGCCGCGTGGCGAGAGGCGACTGCGATGACCACCGACGACTTCGACGCCGACGGCGTCCCGAGCGCCTACGGGCGTCGGGTGGGGGAGCGGCTGCGTTCGATCCGCCGTCAGAAGCGCCTGTCGCTGCAGGACGTCGAGGCTGCGTCGGCCCAGGAGTTCAAGGCCTCGGTCCTCGGCGCCTACGAGCGCGGCGAGCGGGCCATCTCGGTGCCCCGCCTCCAGCGGCTCGCCCACTTCTACAACGTGCCGGTCGAGCAGCTGTTGCCGCGCGACGAGGACGAGGCCGACGGCGAGGCCGTGGTCGACCTCACCGACGTGCGCGCCACCGAGGCCGGGTCGATCACCCTCGACCTCACCCGGCTGCCGTCGATCACCGGCCCCGAGGCCGACATGCTGGGCCGCTACGTGGCGATGATCCAGGTGCAGCGCCAGGACTTCAACGGCCGGGTGCTCACCATCCGCCGCGACGACCTGCGGGCCATCGCCGCCATCCTCGGCACCGAGCTCGACCGCACCACCAACCACCTCGTCAGCCTGGGCCTCGCCGCCATCCGCTGATCTGGTCGCCCCGGTCGCTCGGCGAACGGGGCAGGTTCACGACGTGCGCCGGCGGCTCGACTCGAGGCGTCGTCGGGCGTCGTCGGTGAGGCGGCGCAGCTCGTCCTCGTGACGCGCCGCGAGGGAACCGGCCAGCTGGCCGACCTCGGTCATGGTGCGATCGAGGTGACGGGCGAGCAAGGTGAGATCGGCGGTGCGCAGCGTGAGCCGGTCGCCGACCGGGCGCTCGCGGAACGCGTACACGAGCGCCAGGTACCGCAGGATCAGCGCGTCGGTGGGGTCCATGTCGCCGTCGACGTCGAGCACCCACGGCTCGTCGAGCCGGTCGGCGCTGAGCCAGCGGCGGTCGGCGGCGATCTCCACCACCGTGCGGGGTGGGACCAAGAGGCCCGGGTCGATCCGGTAGGCGAGGGCGACGACGGTGAGCCCGATCTCGGGCACCGCGCCCCCGCTCTCGAGGCGCCGCAGGTCGCGAGGGCTCAGCGCGCCGTCGCTGGCCTGGACGACGTCGCCGAGGGTGCGACCGGCCGCCTCGCGGTGGGCGCGGAGCAGCTCGCCGAGCCGGCGGGGCGGCACGAGGGTGAGGGGGAGCACGAACAGCTGGTCGAGGTCGGGGACGGCGGCGGGGGGCCCGTCCCGATCGGGGATCACCGTCGCCCATCGGCGGCCGGTCACGGGAGTTGAGGGGCCGGGAGCCGCACGGCCTGGCCCACGAACACCAGCCCCGGGTCGGGGATGGTGGCGGCGTTGGCGGCGATGACGTCGCGCCAGTAGGGGGCGACCTCGCCGGCCGTGACGGGGCGGCCCGCGACCTCGGCCAGCCGGTCGGCGCTGAGCGACCACAGGCTGTCGCCAGGGGCGGCGAGCCGGGTGATGTCGGCGGCGCCCGCCTCGGGTGGGACCGCGTCGGGGGACGAGATCTCGACGGTCGGTGCGGCGAGGTCGACCGAGGGCGGGCCGGTGGTGCCGGCGTCGGACCCCGGTGTCGCCGCCGCGGTGGCCCCGGACGGGTCGGTGGCGGGTGACGGTCCGAGGAGCACCATCTCCCAGCCGGCCACGGCGGCCGACGGGCTGAGGCGGAGCTCGAACGGCGTCGGATCGGGATCGGCGGTGACGCTGACGGCGACCGTCGGGCTCGCGCCGGCGCTGGCGACGGGGGCGACGGTCACGCCGGCGACGACCACCAGCGGGCGCAGCACCGCCGCCCAGCTCCGGGGGGACAGGCGCTGGGCCCACCGGGCCAGCCGTCGTGAGCGCACCACGGCCGCCAGCGCGCCGAGCGTGGTGGTGGCGCCGAGATGGGCGACGACGACGAGCGCGCCCACTCGCACGAGCGACACGACCGCGAGCACGGGTTCGTGGGCCCGCCACCAGGCGAGGGCGGTGGAGGGATGGCTCGGAGGGGCCGGGAGCGCGGCCCCGGCCGCGAGGAGCACGCCGGCGGCGCTGACGAGCAGGGCGACCAGCCCGACCAGCCGCACCAGCGCGGTGGGGGAGGGCGTCGGGTGCTGGTCGCCCGTCACGGCGTCACCGGGTCGGCGAGGTGGCGGATGCCCCAGCCGTCGAGCACCACGAGCCGGTGGCATCCCGGCGGGCCGGCCGGTTCGGCGACCAGGCGGCGGGCATCGGCGACCGGGGTGAGCGGTCGGCCGGCGACCGTGCGATCGGCGGTGGCCCACCCGTCGAAGGCCACGAGCTGGTCGCGGTCGGCGGCGAGGACGACGGCGCTGGTGGTGCCGTCGCACGCCCAGTCGCCGACCGCGACGGCCGCAGCGGCTGCGCCCAGATCGAAGCGGAGGTCGGCGACCTCGAGGATCTGGCCGTCGATGCGCAGGGGAGCGGCGCACGGCGAGCCGTCGGCGGTGGACGACGATCCATCCGGCGCGGTGGCACAGCCCGCCACGGCGTCGAGACCGGTGCGGGGGGCGTCGTCGGCGGGTGCGGAGATGGGGGTCCCCTGGCTCGGGTCCGTCACCAGGGGACCGTCCAGCAGGTCGGTGCCGGCTAAGTCGGCGCTCAGGTCCGGCGGTGACGACGGCGGGCGAGGTGGCGTCGCCGACGCGGCCTGGTCGGCGCTCGGAGCGTCCCGAGCATCCGGAGCGTCGGCGCGCCCTCCGAGCGGTCCGATGGTCAGCGCCGCGATCGCGATGACTGCCACGAGCGCGGCGACGGCGGTCGCCGCCGCCAGGGGCGCCCGGGCGGGCGGCGCCCCGATCTCCGGCCCTCCGGATCGGCGTCCGTGGCGGGTGTGGCGGCCCGCCGTCGGCGCTGGGCCGTCACCCGTGTCGGGGCCGGACGGCTCGGGCCGGTCAGGTCCGAGCGGTGGCCGGTCGGAACGGGTCGGTGGGCGCGCGGGAGGGCGGTCGCGGTGACCCCCCACCGCGGCGCGGCGCGCGGGATGCCCCGGGCGGAGCGAGAGCAGGTGATCGGCCGGCACGCCGTCGGCCGGCACGCCGTCGGCCGGCGCGGCGGCGGGCAACCGGGCGCCGGGCACCACGTCGTGGATCGCGGCGGCCAGCTGGCGGGCCGAGGGGCGCCGGGCCGGGTCGGCGCCCGTGGCGTGGTCGGCGAGGGTGAGCAGGGCCCGCCGGGTGGCGCTCCCGCGCTCGGCGCGCCACCGGGGGCGCCGGTCGGGGACGGCGGGCTCGTCGTCGGTGCGGACCAGCAGCGCGGTGAGCACCTCGCCGATGCCGCCCACGTCGTCGGCCTGGGCGGCGCCGTGGACCGAGAGACGGGCTTCGGCGAACCCGCACAGCACCGGTCGCCCCGACCCCGACACGACGACGTGGTCGGGGGTGATGCGGCCGTGGGCGATGCCGGCGGCGTGCAGGTCGGCGACCGTGCCGGCCAGCGCTGCCACCAGACCGGCCACCTCCTCGACGGGGAGGGCCCCGCAGGTGGCGGCGGTGCGGCTGCCCGCGTGGCGGGTGCGCAGGGTGACGCCGTCGGGGGTGACCGTGCGGTCGACCAGCTCGACCACGCCGGGGTGGCGGGCGGCGACGAGGGCGTCGGCTTCACGGACGACCCGGGCCGCGGCGGCACCGCTCGCGTGCTTCACCGTGACCGGGCGTCCCTCGGCGTCGACGCCGACCGAGACCCGCGCCGGTGGTCCTGTTCGACCGACGTCCTCCCGAGCTGTCATGGATGGGAAGATACTGAAACAACATGAGAGACATCAAGGGTCGGATCCGAGCACGACCGCGGTGCCGACGGCGGTGACCTCGAGCTCGCGCCCGTCGGGAGCACCGGGCAGCACCGGGCTCAAGACGTACGCGGCTCGTGCCGCCAGGGTGACCTCCACCCGACGGTCGTCGACGATGCGCCACTCGGGGCGGGCGGTCAGCTCGTCGAGCGCCCCCCGGGCGGCGAGGGAGGCGGCGACGGTGGCGTCGACCCGGCCGGGGTCGAGGCGGATCTCCCCGGTGGCGCGCAGGTGGTCGACGTCGAGGCCTGCGGTGGCGGCATCGTTGGCGGCTGCGGCCGCGGCGTCGAGCAGCTCGCGCTGGCGGACGAACACCGCGGCGGCGTCGATGGCGAGCGAGCCCAGCACGAGGACGACGAGCAGCGCGGCGGGGAACAGCAGGAGGACGCTGCCGCGCGCCGGCGGTCGATCAGCCATCGCAGGCCGCCGTCCCGGCGAGCCCACCCCGGAACGGGTCGACCAGCTCGGTGTGGTCGGCCCGCACCTGGCGGGTGCCCAACCCCTTCACGAACGGGAGCGCGACGGCGGGCACGGTGGCCGCCACGGTGACGGTGACCCGCGCGCACCGTCGCCACTGGCCGTCGACGGCGATGGCGACCGTGGGGTCCTCGAGCCGCCCACCGTGGCCGGCGAGCACGTCGAGGGCGAGGGTGGTCGCCGCGTCGACCGCGGCGTCGGGGTCGTCGCGCTCGACGGCGGCCCGTCCGCCCTCGCGGGCGGCGGCGCCGACGGCGAGGCGGGCATCGACGATGGACCACGCGTTGGCGAGCACCAGGGTGGCCACGACGAACACGAGGAACCCGAAGGGCAGGACCTCGATGCCGGCGACCTGACCGCGGTCGGACCTGTGCCGGGTCATCGCGGTCGTTCCACCTGCGCGGTGACGACCCGCTCGACGCGGTTCAGGCCGAAGGCCCCGGCGACGGGGCCGACGGCGAGCGCCGGGTGCTGGGCCACGACCCGCAGTCGGACCCGCGACGTGTCGACGTCCCACTCGAAGCTGACCCGGTCGCCGGCCCGGCCGAGGAGCGACCGGGCGCGTCGCTCGCCCGCCTCGACGGCGGCGGCGACCGCCTCGGGGCGCCCGTGGTCGACCGACGCCGCGGCGACGCTGCGCACCGCGTCGTGGGCCGCGGCGGTGACGGCGCTGGTGGCGTAGAGGTTCACCAGCAGCTGGACCGCGAACGTGAGCAGCACGAGGAACACGGCGACCCCGGCGATGGCGCCGAAGAGGCCGGCGCCGCGATCGGCGGCCGCTCGCGGGATCGCGATCACCGCCGGTCAGCTGCCGATCTGGTCCACCTGGTCGCCGATGTTGTCCTCGGCATCGCCCCAGATCGCGTTGAACCCGACCCACATGGCGGCACCGAGGAACGCCATGATGAGCACCGCGATCGCAGCCGAGATGACGCCCTCGCCGCGGTCGCCGAGGGTCGATCGCGTGGTGCGGCGCACGGTGGCGCCCGTGCTGGCGGCGCGCAGGCTCGCATAGGTGACGATGAGCAGCTGGGTCATGGGTCCTCCTGGGACTCGATCGTGGGTGGGTGGTGGCTCAGCCGGTGAAGAGGCGCATGGCCTCGAGGAAGGGGACGACCAGGAAGAGGGTGCCGGGGACGAGCGCGGCGACGGTCACGGGGATCCAGACCATCTGGGCCTTGCGGGCGATCTGCTCGCGCAGCTCGCGGTGGGCGTCGCGGCGCAGCGCCCGGGCTTCGTCGGCGATGAGTCGACCGAGGTCGCTCGACTGGCGGTGCAGCGACAG
Source organism: Acidimicrobiales bacterium (assembly GCA_035464115.1). Lineage (GTDB taxonomy): Bacteria > Actinomycetota > Acidimicrobiia > Acidimicrobiales > SKKL01 > DATHSN01. The sequence continues at coordinate 11,355 of DATHSN010000150.1, forward strand.
CACGGCGACCAGGCGGTCGACTCCGTCGACGCGGGCCAGCTCGGCCCACTCGCGCAGCGCCGCCACCTCGGTGAGGCCGTGGCCGATGCGGGCCCGGACCCGGCGCAGGTCGCGGGCGCACGCGCCGTCGCCCCGGCGGGCGAGCCGGTCGATGGCCGCCCCGAGGGAGTAGCCGGCGGCCAGCAGCATGCCGAGCTGCTCGCTCACCACCGGCAGCTCGCGCTCGACTCGGTGGCGCCACTCGGCGGACCGGCGGGCGAGCTGGTCCTCGGGGAGCAGGAAGGCGAGCGCTGGTGGGCCGATGACCAGCAACGCCGCGACCGGTGCCGGGGGCGTCAGGGCCAGCGCCACCGCGGTGCCGACCGTGATGGCCACCACCGCGGTGCCGAGCTGACGGAGGCGGAACTCGGTGGGCGAGACGTCGGCGTGGATCCGGCGCAGGCGGGTGGCGAGGTCCTCGTCGACCCCCATGGCCCGCGCCAGGCGCCCGCCGATGTCGACCGCGAGCGGCGCGAGGATCGTGCGGTAGGCGCCCCATCCGCCGCGCCCGACCCGCGGGCGGGTGGTGGCCGCCGGTGACGCGGGGGCGTAGGGGGCCAGTCGGTCGACCAGCGACGGTCGGCGGAACCAGCGCAGGCTCGACAGCGCCAGCGTGGCTCCCACCCAGGCGGTCGCGAACCAGAGCGCGAGGAGGCGGGTCACGAGGTGAGGACCCGTCGCTCGTCGGGCAGGCGCATGATGCGGCCCGCCCACCACCAGCAGGCGATGACCAGCGCGACGGCCAGGACCGCCACCGCCTGCCCTGCTCCTGAGCGGTAGGCAGCCCGACCGTCGCCGATCTGCAGGCCCACGATGGCCATCCCGAGCGGGACGATGAGGACGAACCGGCGGGCGAACCGTGCGCCGGCCTGCTCGGCGCGGGCGTCCTTGCGGCCCTGGAGGTCGAGCCGGCGGTCCTCGGCGAGGGCCTCGAGCCGGCTGCCGACGTCGGCGCCGCCGATCTCGTGGGCGACGAGCAGGGTCTCGCACGTGGCGTCGGCGGTGGGGTCGTCGAGGCGTCGCTTCAGCACCGCCGTGGCGTGGGCCAGGTCGGTGGTGAGGAGCCACTCGCGCCGGGCCGCCTCGAACGCGGGTCGTAGCGGCTCGGGGGCGCGCTCGCCGACCTCGAAGAGCGCTTGGGGGATGGAGCGACCGAGGGTGGTCACCCGCAGGCGGATCTCCTCGATCATGCGCGGCCAGGCCTCGGCGGCCGCCGCCCGCCGCTGCTCGCGGCGCAGCCGGGCGCTGGCGGCGGGGAACGTGGCGGCGAAGGCGGCGACCACGAGCGCGGGCGCCAGCCCGCCGAGGACCACCGCGGTGAGGGTGCCGGCGACGGTTGCGACGGCGAGGGTGGTGGCGGCGAACTCGGCGGGACGCACGTCGTCGAGGCCGACGCGCTCGAGCGTCGCGCCCAGGTCGACACGGCGACGGGGCCGGGCCCGACGGCGGCGAGGCCCGGGCCCGATGCCGCTCCAGCGGTGGGCCAGCGCCGTGAAGACCAGGTGGACCCCGTAGGCGGCGAGCCCGGCGAGCACGACCGTGGTCACCGCACCGGCTCCCCGAGGAGCGAGCGCACGTCGACGCCCGCGTCGGCGAGGCGGGCCGTGGCCCGCACCGGGATCTGACCGGTCCAGCGCAGGCGGTGGTCGGCCCCGCGGTGGAAGACCTCGGTGGTGGTGAACCGGGCGGCGTCGTGGCCGCCGGCCAGCTCCTCCACCGCGGTGATCGAGGTGACGACCGGCGGTCCGTCACGGCGCGCCGAGTGGACCACCAGGTCGACCGCATCGCTCACCAGGGTGTTGAGCGCGGCGAGGGGCAGATCGCGCGCCGCGTCGGAGAGCTGGGCCACGAACCGCAGCCGCGTGAGGGCTTGGGGTGCCGAACCCGCGTGGATCGTGGTGTAGCCGGTGACGCCGGACGACAACGTGAGCAGCAGGGGGAGGGCCTCACGGTCGCGGACCTCGCCGACGATGGCGACGTCGGGGGCCATGCGCAGGAAGCCCGACACCAGGCGGCGCAGGTCGATGGCAGGGCGCTCGGCCCGCGCCGGGCGGGTCTGCATGCTCGCCACGTTGGCCAGCGGGACGTCGGCCTCGAAGACCTCCTCGGCGATGACGACCCGCAACGTGGGGTCGAGCTCGGCGGCGCAGCACGACAGCAACGTGGTCTTGCCCGAACCGGGAGCGCCAGCGAAGACGATGGAGAGCCGCGCCCGCACGCAGGCGGTGAGGAAGTCGGCGGCCGGGCGATCGAGGGTGCCGTTGGCGACGAGCTCGTCGAGGCTGCGGAACGCGACCCCGTTGAAGCGGCGGATGTTCACCATCACGTGGCCGCCGCGGCTCAGATCGCCGTGGACGATGTGGATGCGGGCGCCGTCGTCGAGCTGGGCGTCCTGGAGGCCCTCGGACGCGTCGAGGCTGCGGTGCGAGGAGGACGAGTCGTCGAGGATCTTGGTGAGCGTGCGCAGCACGTGGGCGTCGTCGTGGAAGACCTCGTGGTGGTAGCCGCTCGGTCCACGGTGGCGCTTGACGAAGATGGCGTCGGGGGAGTTGACCATGATCTCCCACACGTCGTCGTCGGCGAGGAGGGGGCCGAGCGGGCCGTAGCCGCTGAGGTTGCGCAGCGCCCGCTCCGCGACCACGGCCGGCTCGGCGAGGGCGTGGGGCCGCAGGCCCCGGCGGTGCTCGTCGTCCCAGCGGGCGAGCTCGTCGGCGATGAGCCGCTCGAGGGCGGCCTCGGCCTCGGGACGGGTGAGGTCGATGTCGAGCGCGGCGGCCCGCTCGGTGACCCGCCGCTCGACCTCGATGAGCGGTGCGACGGCGCGCCCGGTGTCGGTCATGACGTCTCCTCGGCGAGCGACCCGAGCGAGCCGGGGACGATCCGCTCCGGTGCGCCGGAGGGCTCGACCGCGCCGGCCCGCTCGACGGCGGCGACCACCGCGGCGGCGACCGGCCGACCGAGCGCGACGGGGACGCGACCGTCGGTGTGGATGCGGGCGTCGAGGCCCCGCATCGTGGGCACGTGCACGACGGTGGCGGGACCATCGCCCGCGAGCTGGGCGAGCGCCCGCCCGAGCTCGGCGCGCGCCGCCGGGGAGCGGGGCGAGCGGTTGACGACGGCCACGACGCGCGATGGCTCGACGCCGGCGCCGAGGAGGTCGCGCACCAGCGCCGCGCCGCGGTGCACCCCGGTGGGCCCGGGCCGGACGATGACCGCGACCGCGGCGGCGTTGCGGACGGTGGTGAGCGTGAGGTGGTGACGCTCGTCGACCTCGACGGAGCCGGTGTCGTGGGCCCCGTCGAGGTCGGGGCTCACGTCGGCGACCACCCAGCGGTAGGCGCTGCGGAGCCCGTCGACCGGCGCGTCGATGGCCCGCGGCCGCAACGCCGTCCTCTCGCGGGGCCGGCGGAGGCCTAGCAGCAGATCGTGGCGCCGCGCGCCCCCGGCTAGGCAGAGCCGGCGGATCTCGTCGGGGCGG
>DATHSN010000151.1:0-12390 GCA_035464115.1 Acidimicrobiales bacterium
GCTCCGCGACGACCCCGCCATCTCCCCTCGCGAGCTGGCGACGGTGGCGGTGGCGCTCGAGCAGGGCCTCGACGTCGCCCGGTGGCTCGACCCCGACGCGGTGGCCGACGACCTCGAGCACCGCGTGATCGAGCACCTCGGTGACTGGGCCGACGGCTGAGGTCGGGCGTCGGTGGCGTCAGAGCCGACCGGCGTCGATGACCCGCTGGAGGAACTGCCGGGTGCGCTCCTCGGTGGGCTCGCCGAAGATGCGCGACGGCGGCCCCTCCTCGAGGATGACGCCCTGGTGCAGGAAGCACACCCGGTCGGCGATCTCGCGGGCGAAGGCCATCTCGTGGGTGGCGAGCAGCATGGTCATGCCGTCGCGCTTGAGCTCGCGGACCACGTCGAGCACCTCGCCGACGAGCTCGGGGTCGAGCGCCGAGGTGATCTCGTCGAGGAGCATCTCCTCGGGTCCGAGGGCGAGCGACCGGGCGATCGCCTCCCGCTGCTGCGGGCCACCCGACAGCTGGTCGGGGTAGGCGTCGGCCCGATCCGTGAGGCCCAGGCGGTCGAGCATGGCCCGGGCCCGCTCCCGTGCCTCGGCGCGCCGCACGCCGAGGACCTTGCGGGGCCCGATGGCCACGTTGTCGACCACCGACAGGTGCGGGAACAGGTTGAAGCTCTGGAAGACCATGCCGATGCGGCGCCGCACCGGATCGGGGTCGAGGCCCGGCTCGCTGATGTCCTCGCCGTCGAGGACGATGCGCCCGTCATCGATGGGCTCGAGCAGGTTGATGCAGCGCAGCAGCGTGCTCTTGCCCGACCCGGAGGCGCCGATGAGGCAGATGACCTCGCGCTCGGCCACGGTGAGCGACACCTGGTCGAGGACGAGGTTGTCGCCGAACGACTTGTTGACCTGCTCGATCTGCAGCTTGGCCATGGCGCGCATCAGCCCACCGTGGTCCCGCCGGTGCGGCGCCGCTGGCGAGCCATGAGGTGGTCGGCCAGCCGGGTGGCCGGGATGGTGATGGACAAGAAGATCACCGCGGCGCCCACGTAGGGCGTGAAGTTGAACAGGCGGGCCTGCTCGATGTTGGCGCGGCGCAGGACCTCGACCGGGCCGAGGAGGCTCACCAGGGCCACATCCTTCTGGAGGCTGATGAAGCTGTTCATCAACGGCGGGACCACCCGTCGCAGCGCCTGGGGCAGCACGATGGAGCGCATGGTCTGGGTGCTGGTCATGCCCAGGGAGCGGGCGGCCGCCCGCTGGCTCTCGTGGACGCTGTCGATGCCGGCGCGGATCACCTCGGCCACATAGGCCGAGTACGACAGGATCAGCGCCACCGAGCCCCAGAGCAGCGGGCTGTTCCACGGTCGGGGCAGGCCGAGGCCGGTGGGGACACCGAAGCCGATGAGGGTGATGACGAGGATCACCGGGATCCCGCGGAACACGTCGACGTAGATGGCGCCGAACGCCCGCAGCGGGAACAGGGCCGGGCTGCGGACCCCGCGGGCCAGCGCCAGCAGGATCGACAGCACGAAGATGGCCGGGGCCGACCAGGCCAGGATCTGCAGGTCGAGGACGAAGGCGTCGAGCAGCTTCGGGAAGGTCTCGACGAAGATCTCCCGGTCGAAGAACGACGCCCGGACCCGGTCCCATCCGGGCGTGCGCGGGATCACCACCACCAGCGCGACGAGCACCGCGAGGGTGCTCGCCGCGGCGATGGCGTTCGAGCGGCGACGCTGCCGCCGCTCGAACGCCTGACGCCTCGTCAGCGTGGCGATGACGCGTTCCGTCCCGGGGTCAGCCGACCTCGACCACGGGAGCGTCGGTGACGTTCGACATCCACTCCTCGGTGATCTCGGCGAGCTCGCCCGACTCGGTGAGGGCGGCGAGGGCCTCGTTGACGCAGTCGGCCAGCGGGTTGTCGAGCTCGAACAGCATCCCGAACTGGTCGGTGGTGCCGCCGGCCTCGGCCGGGAACTGGGCGATCACCCGGCTGCCCTCGATCTCGACGGCCGACACGAAGAACGCGGTGGGCAGGTCGAGCACGATGGCGTCGATCTGACCGGCGTCGAGCGCAGCCTTGGCGGCGGTGTTGTCGTTGTAGACGAACACCTCCTGATCGGGCTGGATGACGTCCTCGGCGAAGGCGAGGCTGGTGGTGGCCACCTGGGCCCCGAACTTCAGGCCCCGCAGGTCCTCCAGCGTGACGGCGTCAGCGGCCACCGAGTCCTCGAGGGCCACGACCGCCTGGTTCGAGGTGTAGTAGGGCTCGGAGAACGTGACGACCTCGGCCCGCTCCGGGGTGATCGAGTACTGCTGGATGTTGAAGTCGAAGTCCTTCGGGCCGGGCTGGATGGCCTCTTCGAAGCCGACGCGCACCCAGTTGATGTTCTCGGGGCTGAAGCCCATCTCCTCGGCGACCGCGGCGACCACAGCGGCCTCGAAGCCCTGGCCCGACGCGGGATCGTCGTCGATCACATAGGGCGGGAAGGCGGGGTCGCCGGTGGCGGGGGTGAGCACGCCATCGACGAGGGTGTTGCCGGCGGTGCACTCGTTGCCGGTGCCAGCTGCGACGTCGTCGCCGCCGTCGTCGGTGGCGGCCGCGGTCGTGTCGGTGGCATCGTCGGTGTCGGTGTCGTCGTCGCCGCAGGCGGCGAGCACGAGGATGCCGGCAGCGAGCACGGCGAGGAGACGAAGGCGCATGGTTCCTCCTGGGGGGACTGGAAGCGCCAGAAGGTATCAGCGGGCCGATCCGGGGGCCACGACGGACCCGGGAGGTCGTCGACCGGCGCTAGCGTGGCGATGGTCCGGGGCTGTAGCTCAGTTGGCAGAGCACCTGCTTTGCAAGCAGGGGGTCGTGGGTTCGATTCCCATCAGCTCCACTCCACTCCCCCGCACCGAGTCGATGGTCAGAAGTTCGACGGCGGTGGAGTCACGCCGCGACTCGACTCGATGATGCTCCGTGAGCGGCGGGGATGGCAGGAACCTCGACGGTGCACGCGCGCATGCCGGCGACCGCAATCCGTTCGATTCAACGCAAGCCGTGCGTTATTCTGCACCTCGTGCGATGGATCGCACGAGGGACATGGAGGAGTCATGGACGTCTCGATGCCGATCACGACGGTTGTCCCGAGTCTCGACGGACCCGTCCTCGGTGCCCTGGCTGCGACTGCGGGGCCGGTGGGGCTCGCCGCTGTTCATGCGCGCGCGGGGCGTGGGTCCAAGTCCGGGGTCCGGTCGGTGCTGTTGAGGATGGTCGACGAGGGCCTCGTGCTCGAGGTTCCCGGTGGGTACGTGCTCAACCGGAACCACCTCGCGGCGCCGGCGGTGGAGCTGCTCGCCAGCCTCCACGGCGAGCTGATCAACCGCATTCGCGGCGCAGTCGGGGAATGGCCCATCCTCCCGGCACTGGTCGGTCTGTTCGGTTCGGCCGCCCGTCGCGACGGTGACGCCAACAGCGACATCGACGTGCTCGTCGTCTCTGATGATCCCGACCTCGATGACCGCGTCGACGAGCTCGCCGACCAGATCCGTCGATGGACGGGCAATCGGGCACACGTCATCGGCCGGACGCCCACCGAGATCACACAACTGCGACGCGCCAAGGAGCCGATCCTCGCCGAGTGGACTCGGGATCTCGTCGTGATCTCCGGCGAACGCACCGCGCTCGGGAAGGTCGCGTGATGGCTCGGTCGACGACGCGAACCCAGTCGTGTGACCGCAGCGATGCGCTCACCCGTCTCGCTCAGTCGGAGTCGTTCCTCCTCGCTGCTGAGCTGATCGTCGACGACGACAGTGACGACGCCACGCCGAGCGTCGCGGCATCGCTCGCGGTGCTCGCTGGCATCGCCGCGTCCGACGCGGCCTGTTGTGCGCGACTTGGTGTCCGCGCTCGAGGCCGATCCCATGCGGACGCCGTCGACCTGCTCGGCACGGTCGAGCCTCGCGGTGCCGACATGGCAAAGGACCTCCAGCGCCTCCTGAACCGCAAGGACGACTCGCAGTACGGCCTGGCGTTCGTCTCCTCGGCCGAAGCCAGTCGCATGGTCAGCTGGGCGAAGCGTCTGCTCGGTCTCGCGAGGCGAGCCGTCGAGGCGTAGACGGCGCGGTCAAGTCGTGGAGAGGTTGAGATCGCAGGGCCACGATCCGCCTCGGTCCAACCAGCCCACCCACCCGACACACGCTCGTCGTCGCTGATGCCATGCTGGCAGCCCCATGGACTGTCGCCTCGACGAGCTCGCGTTCGACATCGCGTCGTCCGCGGGCTGGTACTCCGCCATCGCAGGGGTGCTCGCCGGCTTCGCGCTCCTGGCCGTGCTGCTCCCGCTCGACCACGAGGCCGATGGCGACCACGAGCGCAGCTCGGAGCCCGTCGTCATCATGACGTGTGCCTTCTTCTCGCTGCTCCTGCTCTCGTTCAGCTACGCCATCCTCGCCGGCCGCATCGACCAGGACGACCAGGCGCTCGCCGCCCACGAACAGCTGCTGCTCGGCGCCTCGATGGGGTTGTCCAGCCTCTTGTTGCTCCTCGCCCTGTACGCGCTGCTGGTCACCTACGGGCAGAACCGAGAGGTGTTCCGACCGGCGCGCCAGGTCATCCTCGTCACCACCGGGTTCGCCGGTCCGCTGGTGGTCGTGGCGCTCCAGTTCTCGAACGCGCTCGACATCGAACGGGTGCGGCTCGCTGCGACCGAGTCGCCAGAGTGCTCGTTCGGGGGGATGCCCAACGGTGTCTGGGTGAACCTGGCGATCACCCTCGTGGCCCTCGCGGTCATCGGGACCCTCGCCCTCGCCCGCCACCGGATCCCCGCACGGGTCGGCGCGGCCAGCGCCGTGGCTCGGGGCGTGCTCGGCTTCACCGTCGTCGTGGTCCTGTGGAGCGCGTTGGCCCTCCCCCTGCTCCCGTCCGACGTCGTGTCGTCGCCGGTGTTCGAGCACGTGACCCTCCTCGTCACCACGTTGGCGACGACGGTCGTGGCCGCGACGGCATGGGCCGCACGCTGACCGCTGGCGGCGGTCACCGTCAGGTGGCGGAGCGGCCCTGCTTCCAGTAGCCCCGCACGGTGGCCGCCGACCGGGGCAGGCTGCGCTCGTCGAAGAGGTGCTTGCGGATCCGCTGCACCGACGCCGCCTCACCGGCCACCCACACGGCGGGAGGAAGCTCCGGGAGCGACACGACCGCATCGACGAGGGCGGCCCCCGGCTCGGCGCCGTCGGGCAGCCGGAGCCAGGTGACCTCGGTGGCCGGGTGCGCCGGCAGCTCCATCCGGGCGGCGGCGTCGGCGATCTCGACCAGGACCTGCACCGGCATCGTCGGCGGCATCGCCTCGAGGAGCTGGCAGATCGCCGGGAGCGCGGTCTCGTCGCCGGCCAGCAGGTAGCCCGCGGCGCCGGTGTCGATCGCGTAGCCGCTCCCCGGTCCCGAGACCGCCACCTCGTCGCCGACCGACGCCGACGACGCCCAGTCGGTCGCCGCGCCACCGTCGTGCACGACGATGTCGAGGGTGAGCTCGTGCGCCTCGGTGTCGAGGAACCGAGGCGTGAAGGTGCGGATCGGGGCCCGCGACCCGTCGGCCAGCTCGAACTGGTTGCCGGCCCAGGTCGGCATCTCCAGCGCCCCGTCGACGGGCAGCAGCAGTCGCACCGACGCCGCCGGCTCATCGACCTCGAACCCCTCCAGCTCGTCGCCACCCAGCACGATCCGGCGCAGGCGCGGTGTCAGGTCGTCGATGCGGCGCACCTGCACGCGCCGGAACGGCGGGGGTTCGCGTCGGGTGCGCTCGAGGGCGGACTCGGGGGTCGTCACGGTCCCCACTCTCGCAGACCCGGGTCGGGGGCTCAGCCCCGGCGCAGCTCGCGCTCGGTCCAGAAGCCGACCGCTGGCGCGGCTCCCGGGCCCTCGGCCGCGTAGCGGGCCAGGCGGGCCAGGGCGTCCGGTGACCGCACGTCGATGACGTCGGTGACCGCCGCCGGCCCCGCCGAGCGCAGCGCGGCGTGGCCGTCGCTCCCCGGTGCCGGCAGCTCGCTGGTGAGGACCACCAGCGGCGGGACCGGATCGAGGTGCGCCGCCGCGCCGCGCAGCGCGTGGGCCCGGCCGAGCACCCGCCACACGGCATCGGCGCGGGTCAGGCCACCCCGATGGGTGGTGTGGGGACCGCCGACGTCGAACCACCACTCGGCGCCGGTGGCATCGCGCCCGACGAACGGGACCGCGACGCCGGTGCCCCGGATGCGACGGTCGCGAGCGTCGATCACGAAACCCGCCTCGGTCAGGGCGCGCTCGGCGAGCCGCGCCGCCGGGAGACCATCGGTGGGGACCCGATCGGCGCCGTCGCTCGTCGGGGCGGCCAGGGCCTCGGCCACCCGGCGCCGGGCCAGCTCCACGTAGTCGGGGTCGAGGTCGTACCCGACGTAGCGCCGCCCGAGGCGGGCGGCGGCGACCAGCGCCGACCCGCTGCCCATGAACGGGTCGAGGACGAGATCGTCCTCGTAGGTGTAGAGGCGGATCAGCTGCTCGGGCAGCTCGACGGGGAACGGCGCGGGATGACCCACCCGGCGGGCGCTCTCGGGCGGGATCGACCACACGTCGAGCGTCAGGGCCATGAAGTCGTCGGCGCGCACGTCGGTGCGGTGCGGCAGCCCCGCCGCGGCGCGCTGCTTGGCGGTGCGGGCCCGGTCGAAGCGACCCTTGCTGGCCACCACCACCCGTTCGGTGACGTCGCGCAGCACGGGGTTGGCCGGCGACCGGAACGAACCCCAGGCGCACGACCCGCTGGCCCCCTCGGCCTTCTGCCACACCAGCTCGCCGCGCAGCAGCAGGCCCAGGTCGTGCTCGAGGATGCGGATGACGTCGGCGGACAGGCTCCGGTAGGGCTTGCGCCCGAGGTTGGCGACGTTGACCGCGATGCGGCCCCCCGGTTCGAGCACCCGGACGCAGTCGGCGAACACGTCGGTGAGCATCTGCAGGTACTCCAGGTACGACGCGGGCACGCCCTCGCGCTCGAGCTCCTCCTCGTACTGCTTGCCCGCGAAGTACGGCGGTGACGTGACCACGAGCGCCACCGAGCCATCGGCCACCGCGCCCATGTGGCGGGCGTCGCCGAGCACGAACGGCTCGGCGACCGGATCGGGTGCGAGCACCGTGTCGTCGGTGGAGATCTCCGGCGCCCGGAACCGCTCGTAGAAGGCGGTGGCGTCGTGGCTCTCGCGGGCGCCGACGCCGAAGTTCGACGTGGTCGTCCGTCGGCGTTCGGTCATCGCGCTCCTCGGTCGCCGCTCGCCGGCGATCGTACCGGGGTCGCGCGCGGCGCCCGCCGCCGGCGCGGCTCAGCTCCGCCAGGGTGGCCGCAACCCCACGCCGCTGTCGCCACCGGCGTGGACGACGCCGAGGGTCTGGAAGATCTGGGTGAGCCCCGACTCGAAGTTGAGCGCCGAGCCGGCCAGGTAGATCCGCCACACCCGGGCCCGGGCCCGTCCCACCAGGCGCACCGCCTCGTCCCAGTCGGCCTCCAGGTTGGCGACCCAGCGCCGCAGGGTCAGCGCGTAGTGCTCACGCAGGCCCTCGACGTCGCGCACCTCGAAACCGGCGGTCTGCATGGCCGTGATCGTCTCGCCCACCTCCAGGAGATCGCCGTCGGGGAACACGTAGCGGTCGATGAACCCGGGGTGGTGCAGGAGCGGCCGTTGGTAGGGCGGGCGGCTGATGGCGTGGTTGAGCAGCCGGCCCCGGGGCGCGAGCAGGCCGTGGAGCCGCTCGACGTACTCCGCGAGCCGCACGGCCCCGACGTGCTCGAACATGCCGACCGAGCTGATGGCGTCGAAGGGGCCGTCGGCGACGTCGCGATAGTCCTGCAGCCGGATCTCGACCCGATCGGCCCGGCCCGCCTCGGACACCCGCGTGCGGGCCAGCTCGACCTGGCGGCGCGACACGGTGACCCCGACCACGTCGACCCCGTGGTGGTCGGCGGCGTGCAGCGCCATCGAGCCCCACCCGCATCCCACGTCGAGCAGTCGCATCCCCGGCTGGAGCCCGAGCTTGCGGCAGATCAGCTCGTGCTTGCGGGCCTGCGCGGCCTCCAGCGCGTCGGCGGGGTCGTCGGTCCAGACCGCGCACGAGTAGGTGAGCGAGGGGCCGAGCAGCAGGCGGTAGAAGTCGTTGGAGACGTCGTAGTGGTGGGCGATCGCCGCCGCGTCGCGGGCGCGCGTGTGGCGGCGACCCCGGAGTCGGGCCTCCTCGGGCGGTGGCGGGAGCGGCCGCAGCTCGGACACCCCGAGCTCGCGGACGAGCGCCGCCACGGTGCTGGGCCGCAACGAGAGCGACCCGATGTTGTCCTTCAACGAGAGCGCGGCGAAGACGTCGCCCTCGATGTCGAGGTCGCCGGCGACGTAGGCCCGGGAGAACCCGAGCTCGCCGGGCCGGGTGACGATGCGACGGATGGCGTCGGGCGAGCGCACCACGACGGTGGCGGGTGCGTCGCGTGGCCCCACCCGCGACCCGTCGTAGGCCTCGATGGCCACCGGTGGATCGACCCCGACCAGCTCCTCCAGCACCGGCTGCAGCACGTTCGCCTCCTCGGCCACGCCCTCGCCGAGGGCAGCCTGCCCCGCTCTGCACCCTCACGATCCCACCACGGCCCTGTCGACGCAATGGTCCCGCCGGGGCCGCGGTCCGCTCGGGGAGGACGGCCGGTAGCGTCGCGCCACGGTGTACGAGCCCGTTCGGACCCTGGCCCGCAGCCCTCAGAGCGTCGTCGAGCTGGCCCGCGCCGCCGACGGCTCACTCGTCGCGCTCAAGCGGGTGCCGGTCGAGGGCCTCGACAGCGAGCGGGCCACCATCGCCCGCCGCTTGCGCCGCGAGGCCGAGGTGCTCACCGACCTGCGCGTCGAGGGGGTCGTCCCGCTCATCGAGGTCCTCGGCGACGGCGACGACGTGGTGCTCGTCATGCCCTACCTCGAGGGCGGCTCGCTGGCCGACCGGGTGGCCGCCGGCCCGATGCCACCCGCCGAGGTCCACCGGCTCGCGGCCGACCTGCTCCCCGCCCTCGCCCGCCTCCACCGCGCCGGCGTGCTGCACCGTGACATCAAGCCGTCCAACGTGCTCTACGACGCCGCCGGGCGGGCCCACCTGTCCGACTTCGGCATCGCGGCGCGTGCCGACCTCACCGCCGGGCTCACCCCTGCCGGGGTGGTGGTGGGCACCCCGTCGTTCATCGCCCCCGAGCGGGCCCGGGGCGAGCCCGCCCGTCCGGCGAGCGACGTCTACTCGCTCGGCGCCACCCTGCGCTACGCGGCGAGCGGGATGCCCCCGCACGGCGTCGGCGATCTGGCGACCATCGCCCGGCGGGCCGCCGCCGGCCAGCTCGAGCCGCTCCCCGGCGGCGTCGACGCCGCCACCCGAGCGCTGCTCGACGGCATGTGCCGGCTCGACCCCGACGAGCGTCCCACCGCCGCCGCCCTCGCCGGGGGCCCCGACGGCACCGAGCCGGTGCCGGTCGTCGCCCCCGCCCCCGTGGCGCCCCCGTCCGCGCCCGCCCGTCGGCCCTGGCTCGTCGCCACCGGTGCGGTGCTCGCCGGCCTGGCGCTCGTCGGCGTGGGGATCGGCCTCGGACGCCTCGTCTTCGCCGACGCCGACCCCTCCCCGCCCGACCTCGCCGCCGACACCGACCCCGGCCCGGGATCCACCGATGCCGACGCCGACACCGACGCCGTCGCGCCGGGACCGACCACGACGGTGTGCGTCGACCTGCCCTACCAGCCCTGCGGCGCGCCCGAGCCGGCCCCCAACACCGACGGCACCGCGTGCCTCCCCGACTGGTTCGACCACGACGGCGACCCCACCAACGGCTGCGAGGCCGTCGACGACGGCATCGACGACGCCGAGCTGGTCGACGTGCTGCGGGGCACGATCATCCCCGACGGCGACGTCGATCGGGTGCTGGCCCCCGTCACCGACCGCTTCCAGCTGTTCTGCGACGGCACCCTGCGCCTCACGCTGACCGCCCCCGAGGGCATCACCCTCGAGCTCACCGCGTTCGACGACGGTCGGTCCCTCGGCTCGGTGCGCGCCGTCGCGGGCGAGCCCGGTGAGCTGGTGATCGTCGAACCGTCGTGCGGGAGCGACGACACCACCGTGCTCGAGCTGGTCATCCGGGCCGTCGAGGGGCGCTCGTCGGGTGAGTGGGTGCTGGAGCGCTCCGGGTCGTTCTGATCCTCCCGACCGACATTCCGGGCACCGGGGCGGATAGCGTGCGGAGACGTTCGTCACTGCGGACCGGGAGGGGACACCCATGGCGATCACCGATCTCGAGGCACCCGTCGACACCACCGTGGTCGCGCCACCCACCGATCGCGGTGAGCCGCCCACCGGTCACGGAGAGCCCCGTCGTCGCGCCGCGGCCCGTCGCCCCCTCGCCCACGATCCCTCGGTGGCCCCGCTGTGGCGCCGGGCCGTGGCCCGGGGCATCGACATGGTGGCGGTGTTCGTGTGGATGTGGATGCTGTCGATCCTGCACGTGCTGTTCCACCTGCCGATGTGGTCCGACGCCGTCGACCCCGGTCCGTGGGGCACGAGCTTCTTGGCGGTCATGACCTACGTCGTGCTGCTCGGCGCCTACGAGATCGGCTTCATCGCCCACACCGGCGCCACCCCGGGCAAGGACGCCATGGGCCTGCGGGTGGTGCGCGACGGCACCGACCTGGCGCCCACCCTCGGCCAGTCGGCCCGCCGGTTCCTGCTCCCCGGCACGGCCCAGCTGCTCCCGGGCGTCTGGCTCGGCGCCGGTCTGGCCGCTGGCTACGGCGCCACCGCCCTCACCGACGTCCGTCGCCGCGCCGTGCACGACCGCATCGCCGGCACGCAGGTCGTGATCGCCACCCAGCGCCCCGTCCCCACCGCGCCGGTGCGCTTCCCCGACGGCTACGAGCTGCGGCTGCAGGGCCAGCACCTCGTCGAGGGCGAGCGCTCGCCGGTGGCCTGACCCGGTCGGTGGTCTGACCCCACCGCCCGGCAGCGTCGGGCTCACGGGCTGGCGATCGCCCCCAGCTCGTCACCGTGGTCGGCTCGACCTCGCTGGTCGACGCCCGGCGGGCCCGGATCGGGCGGTCGCTGCGCATCGAACCCGCTGCGCAGCAGCCCGGCGAACTCCGCCGCCGGCACCGGCCGGCTGAAGTGGTATCCCTGGCCCTTGCGGCAGCCCAGCGAGATGAGCACCTGGCGCTGGGCCTCGGTCTCGATGCCCTCGGCCACGACCTCGGCGGGCAGACCGTCGGCGAGGTCGATGATGGTGCGCACCACGCCGGCCCCACCGCCCTCGCCGAGCTGGTCGACGAACGACCGGTCGATCTTGATGACGTCGACGGGGAAGCGCTGGATGTAGCCGAGCGACGAGTAGCCGGTGCCGAAGTCGTCGAGGGCGAACGAGACCCCGAGCGCGTGGATCTCCGCGAGCCGCTCACGGACCACCTCGGCGTCGTGCATCACCAGGCTCTCGGTGATCTCGAGCGTGAGGTTCGCGGGATCGAGGCGGGTCTCCTGGAGGACCTTCGCCACCTCGTCGACGATGTCGGCCTGCTCGAGCTGGCGCACCGAGAGGTTGACGCTCACCTTGCGACCCCGGGCCTCGGGCCAGCGGTCCTGCCAGGCCCGCAGCTGGGTGCACGCCTCGGTGAGCACCCAGCGACCCAGCGGGACGATCAACCCCGTCTCCTCGGCGAGGGGGATGAAGGCCCCGGGCCCGAGCAGCCCCCGTGTGGGGTGGCGCCAGCGGACCAGAGCCTCGAAGCCGGTGATGTGGGTCGACGCCAGGTCGACGATGGGCTGGTAGTGCAGCACCAGCTCGTCGCCGGCGATCGCCGCGGCGAGCGCCGCCTTCATCTCCAGGCGCTCGAACGCGCCGGCGTGGATCTCACGGCGGAAGACCTCGAAGCGGGCCTTGCCCTTCTCCTTGGCGAGGTACATGGCCACGTCGGCGCTGCGGAGCAGCTCTTCGACCGTGCCGCTGCGGTCGGGGTCGATGGCGATGCCGAGGCTCGCGGTGACGGTGATCTCCCGACCGTCGATCGTGAGCGGTTCGCCGATGGTGGCGATCATGCGCTCGGCGACGGCCACGATCTCGGTCTCGCCGTAGGTGTCCTCGAGCAGCACCGCGAACTCGTCGCCGCCGAGGCGAGCGGCGGTGTCCGACACCCGTAGGCAGGCCCGCACCCGCTCGGCGACGGCGATGAGGAGCTGGTCGCCGACGTGATGGCCGAGCGAGTCGTTGACCTCCTTGAAGTCGTCGAGGTCGATGAAGAGCACACCCACCTGGTCGAGGCGGGGTTCGGTGCGGCCCAGGGCCCGCACCACGCGGGCGGTGAACATGGCCCGGTTGCCGAGCCCGGTGAGCTCGTCGTGCAACGACTTG
>DATHSN010000152.1:0-6442 GCA_035464115.1 Acidimicrobiales bacterium
CGCGCTGGCGGCGACCCTCGTGCACGATCCGTCCACCGTCCTGCTCGACGAGCCGACGGCGGGCATCGACCCGATCCTGCGGGCCCGGCTGTGGGAGCACCTCCGCTCGCTCGCCGGGTCGGGCCACACGGTGGTCGTCACCACCCAGTACGTGGGCGAGGCGGCGCACTGCGACCTCGTCGGGCTGCTCACCGACGGTCGGCTGCTGCACCTCGACGCGCCCGACGGGCTCCGACGCGCCGCCGAGGGCGGCGACCGGGTCCGGGTCGTGGCCGACGGGCCGATCGCCGAGCAGGTGCTGGCCGACATCGGTGCGCTCGACGGGGTGCAGGACCGTGTCGAGCAGCCCGAGCCCTCGGTGGTCGTCGCCGTGGTCGACGATGCGGCGACGACCGACGCCGTCGTGGCGTGTCTCACCGAGGCCGGGCTCGAGGTGGTGGACGTCGACACCCAGGTCGTCGACTGGGACGAGGTGTTCGTCCGCCTGGTCGAGCGGGCGCCCGACCGGGCCGAGCGGGCCACGGCCGATGGTGGCTGATCCGAAGCTGCGCGCCTCGCGCCTGCGCTGGCTGGTCCAGATCACGGGACTCGTCCGCAAGGAGCTCACCGAGCTCGTGCGCCAACCCGTGCTGCTCGTGGTGCTGGTGGGGGGTCCGTTCCTGATCCTCGTGCTGTTCGCCGGTGGCTACGACGAGGAGACGGTCCGGGTCCGCACGCTGTTCGTGGCCCCCGAGGGGAGCCTCTACGAGGAGGCGGTCGACGCCTACGGCGACGACGTCGGGAGCTACGTGGAGATCCTCGGGTTCACGGGTGACCTGATCGCAGCGCGGGACCGGCTGCGATCCGGCGACGCCGACCTGGTGGTGGTCTTCCCGCCCGACCCGGCGGCGACCGTGCTCGCCGGCGACCAGGCCCGCATCACGGTGCTGCACGACAAGCTCGACCCGCTGCAGCAGACCGCGGTCGAGGTCTCGGCCCGGGTGGCGGTCCAAGAGCTCAACGCCCAGGTCCTCCAGACCCTCGTCGGTGAGGCCCAGCTGCTGCTCACCCCGCTCCCCGAGGCGCTCGACGACGCCCGGGAGCGCTCGGGCGAGCTGCGCTCGGCCGCCATCCGGGGCGACCTGGCCGGGGTCCGCGAGCAGGCGGTCGACGTGCGGGCCGCGGTGGTCGCCGTCGAGGCGCTCGGCTCGGCATCGTCGCGGGTCGTCGAGTCGCTCGAGGGCGAGGTCGATCCCGAGCAGCAGGAGCGCCTGGACGCGGTCGCGACCTCGGTCGCCCGGCTCGAGTCGGTCCTCGACGAGGTCGCCAGCGACGACGAGGTCGACGTGCGAGCGGCGTCGGCGGTGATCGACGCCGAGGTCGACGAGCTGGCGACGATGGCCGAGGACA
Organism: Acidimicrobiales bacterium; assembly: GCA_035464115.1. Classification (GTDB taxonomy): domain Bacteria; phylum Actinomycetota; class Acidimicrobiia; order Acidimicrobiales; family SKKL01; genus DATHSN01. Next base: position 1,390 of record DATHSN010000152.1, read on the forward strand.
TGATCACCCTGGACCCTGCGGTGGTGGTGCGGCCGTTCGCGTCCGACACCGAGAACCTGCTGCGGTCGCCCGTCGGCGTGAACGACTTCTTCGCCCCCTCCGCCATCGCGCTGCTGCTCCAGCACCTCGCCGTCACCTTCGCGGCGATGTCGCTCGTGCGCGAAGAGGGGCTCGGGTGGTTCGAGAGCTACCGCGTCGGGCCGGTGGCCGCCCGTCACCTGGTCGCCGGGAAGTACCTGGCGTACGGGGCGGCCGGCGCCGCCGTGGGGGCCGCCCTCGTCGCCGCGGTGGTGCTCGGTCTCGACGTGCCGCTCCGGGGCTCGGTGGGGTGGGTCGCCGGCGCCATCGCCGCCCTGCTCGTGTCGTCGGTCGGGCTCGGTCTGGTGCTCTCCGCCATCGCCCGGACCGACGCGCAGGCGGTGCAGTACGCCATGTTGTCGCTGCTCGCCGGTCTGTTCTTCGGCGGCTTCGTGCTCGAGCTCGACGCCTTCCGCCAGCCGGTCGCGGCGGTCTCGTGGGCCCTCCCGGTCACGTTCGGGATCCGGATGCTCCAGGACGTGATGCTGCGGGGCGAGGACCCCACGTCGGCGGACCTCGTCGGCGTGACCGTCCAGGCCGTCGTCTACGGCGGGCTCGCGCTCGCGCTGGTGCGGCGACGCCTGCGGGTGGGGTGAGCCGCCCTCGTGGGCACTGGTCGTCGAGCACGGAAACCGCAGGACCCCACGGCTATCTTCTGGCCCACGATGATCGTGGGACGAGCCGCAGAGCTGCGGCGGGTCACCGCCTTCACCGAGGCTCTGCGAGCCGGCCACGGGGGGACGCTCGTCCTCAGAGGTGAACCAGGGATCGGGAAGACGGTGCTCGCACGCGCCGCCACCGCCACCGACGTGAGGTCGGTGCTGGTGACCTGTGTCGACCACGAGGTGGGCACGGCCTACGCCACGCTGCACGACGTGGTCGCGCCCCTGCGGGCCCACGTCGCCGACCTGCCCGCGCCGCAGGCCCGCGCCCTGCGCGTCGTGCTCGCCGAGGACGACGGTCCGCCGCCCTCACCCCTGGGTCTGGGCGTGGCCACCCTCGGGTTGCTCGCCGCCGCCGCCGCCGAGGCGCCCACCCTCCTCGTCGTCGACGATCTGCACTGGGCCGACCAACCCTCGGCCGATGCGCTGCTCTTCGCGGCCCGACGTCTCGCCGACGAGGCCGTGGGCGTGATGCTCGTCGTGCGCGACGTCGAGTCGCGCGATCTCGACCTGGCCGCGTTCGAGGTGCTCGACCTGGTCGGTCTCGATGTGGTCGCCGCCGCCGCGGTGGTCGAGGAGGGGGCGGGGGCCCGCCCGGTGGCGGCGGTGGCGGCCGAGCTCGTGGCCCGCACCGGCGGCAACCCGTTCGCCCTGGTCGAGGCCGCCGTCGACCTCAGCCCCGACCAGATCCGCGGTGCCGAGCCCCTGCCCGACGACATCGGAGCCGGCTGGGTCGAGCGGATCGCCCGGTCGCGGCTCGATCGGCTCGATCCCGTGGTGCGCCACGGGTTGCGCCTGGCCGCGTGCAGCCGCACCGACGACGTGTCGGAGCTGTCCGCCGCCATCGAGCTGATGGAGCACCCGGCCGGCCTGCTCGTCGATCTGGAGGCGACGGGGCTGATCGAGGTGGTCGACGGTCGGGTGGGGTTCCGCCACCCCCTCGTGCGAGAGGCCTGTCGCCAGGGTGATCCCGCCGAGCTGCGACAGTGCCACGGGGCGCTGGCCGCGGTCAGCACGGGCGACACCCGCACCTGGCACCGGGCGGCGGCCACGGTCGGCGTCGACGAGTCCGTCGCCGAGGCCATGACCGACGTGGCCGGGCGGCTCCGTCTCGGTGGCGCCAACCTCGACGCGGCCCGTGCGTTCGACCGGGCCGCCGCGCTGTCCCCCGACATCGCGGCCCGGGCCCGTCGACGGTGCGCCGCCGGTCGGGCCTACCAGTCCGCCGGCGAGTGGGACCTCGCCGACGAGCGGCTGCTGAGCGCGTGGCGTGACGGCGACGAGGCCGTCCGCGCCGAGGCGCAGCGGGCCCGGGGCTTCATCCGGCTGTGGTCCGGTCGGCGCGACGAGGGGCGTCGGCTGCTCTTCGCCGAGGCCGAGCGGCTCGCCGACCGCTCGCCGGCGTCGGCCGCGGGTCTGGTGCTCGACGCCATGGTGGCGTTCGTGCACGACGGTCAGATCGCGGAGGCGGCCACCGTGGCGGAGCGAGCCCGGGAGCTCGCCGCTGACGTCGGCGGGGTGACGGCGGCGTTGGCGCGCGCCTACACCGGCTACTTCCGGGCCCTGGCGGGCGACCACACCAGCGAGGGCGACGTCATCGACGGGTCGCGGGCCGTCGTCGACCTCGGCTGGGAGGCAGCGGCCGCCGTCGTCGGCTTCGACGGCGTCGCCTACCTCGGCCTCATGCTCGACCACGTCGAGGCGCTCGACGACGCCTGTGCGTTGCTCGATGACGTGATCGCCGCCGCTCGCCGGTCCGGCGCGGCGGGCGCGCTGCCGGTGGCGCTGTCGCACCGCGCCGACGTGCTCACCCGCCAGGGGAAGTGGCGGGCGGCGCTGCTCGACGCCGACGAGTCGCTCCAGTACGCCGCGGTCACCGGCCAGCGGACGCACTGGGCCTACGGGCGGGTGCGCCAGCTGATGGTCGAGGCCATGACGGCCGCCGAGCCCGATCCGCTGTGGGGCGAGCTCGTCGCGTTCCACGCCGAGGCCACCGAGCTCGGCTTGGCCCCGGTCATGGGCGAGACCGCCCGCGCCGGTGGTCTGCTCCACCTCGGTGCCGGCGACCCGGCCACCGCGGCGTGGGCGTTCGGCGAGCTGGCCGTGGGCTGCGAGCTGGCCGGGATGCTGCACCCCGGCGGCATCCCCCACCTGGCCGACCTGGTCGAGGCCCGGCTCCGCATCGGCGATCTGGAGGGGGCAACCGCGGCGCTGGGCACCCTGCGGGCCCGCGCCGCGCCCCTGCACGGGGGGTGGCACCGCGCTGCGTTGGCCCGGGTCGAGGGCCTGCTCGCCGACGACGTCGACGCGCTGCGCCATGCGGTCGACCTCCACGTCGGTCTGGGGATGCCCTTCGAGCTGGCTCGCGCCCTGCTCGACCTCGGTCGCACGCTGCGACGCCTCCAGCAGCCCGTCGACAGCCGCGCACCGCTGCACGAGGCGCTGCGCCTGTTCGAGCACATGGGCGCCCGGGCCTGGGCGGCTACCGCGTCGTCGGAGCTGCGGGCCGCTCGGGGGCGGGTGTCGGCCGGCGGTGAGCCGACGGCGGGGCTCGACGTGCTCACGCCCCAGGAGGAGCGCATCGCCACGTTGGTCGCTGCCGGGGCCACCAACAAGGAGGTGGCCGCCGAGCTGTTCGTGGCCCCCAAGACCGTGGAGAACTGCTTGAGCCGGGTCTACGCCAAGCTCGGCGTGCGCTCGCGCACCCAGCTCGCCGCCGCGGTGTCCCGGCGCGCCTGACACCGCGATTGGGGGGATTTCCCCCTAGAAGACGGCCACGACCAACGGCGAGAGTCACCACCGTCGGAGCGGCGAACCGCGTCGACCGCGCGGGTCGGCTCGCGTTGTCACACAGGGAAGGGGCGATCTGCGGTGGAGACGACGCGTCCAGGTCGGGCACGCCGGGCACTCGTGGCGGGGCTGACCCTCAGCCTCCTGGTCGGGGTGCTCGCCGTGGCGCCGCCCGCGGTGGCGGCGACGCTCGTGGCGTCCTCGCTGCTCGACGAGCCCGACGCGAACCCAGGGGACGGCGTGTGCGCGTCGACGCCCAGCGGGGTGTGCACCCTGCGAGCGGCGATCGAGGAGGCCAACGCCACTCCCGGTGCCGACACGGTCACGGTGCCGGTCGGCACCTACGTGATCGGCACCCCGCTCGTGGTCACCGACGACCTGGTCCTGGAGGGATCCGGTCCGGACCAGAGCGTCGTCGTGACCCAGCCCACGTTCACATCGGTAGGCGGTCTCGATGTGATCCGACAGGTGGGTGGCTCGCTGGAGGTCCGGTCGTTGGGCTTCGATCTCGGCGCCCGACAGCCCACCGGCATCCGGATGGCGGCCGACGGCCTGTCGCTCCGCGTCGAGGACGTCGTCATGGACGGCGCCAGCGACGGCGTCGGCGTGTTCAGCGCCATTCCCGGTCCTGGCGACCCCTCCGACATCACCGTCGACGTCCTCGACTCGGTGTTCCGGAACCACGGCAACGTCCCGATCCTCGTCTCCGCCCGCGACATCTTCGTCGATGGCTCTCGCGTGGCGACCGGCCTGCGCAACACCGTGCGGGTGCTGCGCACCAGCTTCGAGGCCAACGAGTACGCCCTGCTCTTCGACGGTGACGCCACGACCACCGTCACCATCACCGACTCGCAGATCGTCGACGGCTACCTCCTCGACGGCGCCGGCACGGCGGTGCGCAGAGCGAACGGGATCGAGATGTACGGCGAGGCGTCGCTCCGGATCGAGCGGACGCTGATCGCCCGTAACGAGGGGGGCATCTCCGGCTCCGGTCCCGTCGAGATCATCGATTCGGAGCTGCGCGACAACTCGCTCTACGGGTTCGAGGGCCTCGGCGTCACCATCCTGGGGTCCACCATCGACGGCAACGGGTACGGCATCGGCGCCACCAGTCTGGTGATGCGGGACAGCACGGTGAGCGACTCGGCGCCCAACGAGAACTGCACTCGCTGCGGAGTGGGCGTTCGGGTGTACGACGACCCGGCCACCGTCACCAACTCCACGATCAGCGGCAACGCTCGCTTCGGGCTGGGGCTGTTCGGCGGGGGTGATGTCGACGGCGTGACCATCGTCGGGAACGCGTGGTCGCCGGACTCCGAGGGGGACGAGGGCAGCGGCGAGGGCGGGCTGTACATCGAGACGTCGGGCGTCACGTCGTCGGTGCGCAACACGGTCCTCGCCGGGAACCGGTTCGACTGCTTCGGACTGCCCGCCGGCTCCCCGTTCCCGAGCGCCGGGCACAACCTCGACTCCGACGGCACGTGCGGGCTCACCGGACCCGGCGACCGTTCCGGCATCGATCC
>DATHSN010000153.1:0-1856 GCA_035464115.1 Acidimicrobiales bacterium
GGGCACGGCGGCGAGGGGCACGGCGTGAGCGCCCGTCCGAGCGGGTACGGATCGGGTGCCGATCCACCCCACCCGCGAGGAGGGCCCATGCCCACCGACCGAGACGATCTCCCGGGGACCCTGCGGCGCTCCCCGGCCACGGCCCGCCGCACCTACGAGACGGCGCTCGACGCGGCCCACGAGCAGTACGACTCCGAGGAGCGGGCCCACCGCGTCGCCTACGCCGCGCTGAAGCACTCGTTCGAGAAGGTGGGCGACCACTGGGAGCCCAAGGAGGAGCCCGGCCCGTCCGACGATCGCGCCGCTGGCCCCCGCGACGGGGGCGAGACGGCGGGCGGCGTCGACGAGCGGGGCCACACCAAGGACGAGCTCTACGCCCGCGCCAAGGAGCTCGACATCTCGGGACGGTCGACCATGTCCAAGCACGAGCTGGCCCAGGCCATCGCCCGGGCCCAGGACTGAGGACGGCACTGCCCGGTGGTGCGCGTCACCGCCACCGGGTCAGGAGCCGACGTCGCCCCCGGCGGTCAGGGCCCCCGGCGCTCAGGCGTGCGAGCCGCTCCGACGGCCCATGCCGATCACGGCGGAGACCACGAAGAGGGCGAGCGCGATGATCGCCACCCAGAACAGCCCTTCGATGAACAGGCCCACGCCGCCGAGCAGCAAGGCCAGCACCAACAACACGATGATCAAGGTTCCCACGGGAGTTCTCCTGGGTCGGGTTCGATGACCCCTACCTACCCAGTCTCAGGTGCGCTCACCCATGGGCACCGGGCACGAGGCGCTGGCCCGGAGTCGGGATCGCAACGCCCAGGCCAGCAACACCACCGACGCCACCGCGAGCAGCGGCTGCACCGGCTCGAACCACTGACGGGCGCCCGTGGTGCCGAGGGCGACCACGACCAGCTTGTTGCACACGGGGCAGCCGACCGCGAAGAAGGACAGCAGACCGCCGACCCCGCCGACACGGCCGGGGCGGTCGACCTCGACCATCTCGCCGTCGCGCACGTAGGTGGCGGCGAGGAGCCCGCCGAGCGCGGCGGTGACGATCAGCACGGGCACCGACCACCAGGTGACGTCGACCGGCCGGCCGAACACCGGGTTGGGGATGACATCGGTGGGGATGCCGATGGCCAGCGCCACCGCGACCGCGGCGACGCCGGCGGTGACCCAGCGGCGCGCCGACCACGTGCGCAGCGACGCCAAGCCGGAAGGGGCGGTGGGGCGGGGCAGCTCGGACACGTCGGGCACGCCCGCCAGCGTGGCACGGCCCGTGGCAGGATGCCCAGCAGGTCCACGATGGTGATGCCGCGTCCCGCCGGTGACGAGTCCGGCTCGAGCCTGGTGACGTTCACCGCCGACGGCGTCGCCGCCGACGCGGTCGTCGCCACCATCACGTCGGCGTTCGAGGCGGCCGGGATGCGGTGCGGTCCGGCCCGCGACCTCGGCGGCGCGGTCACGATCGCGGTGAAGGAGGGACGCCGACGCTTCGGGGTGCTGCTCGGCGAGCTCCCCGACGAGCCCCGGTGGCTCCTGTCCATCAGCAGCGGGGTGCGCCCGGTGATGGCGATGCTCGGGGCGCGGGCCGACGACGAGCGCCGCACGGTGGCCGAGACGGTGCACGCCGCCCTCGCCGCCCACCCCGCCATCGGCGGGCTGCGGTGGTACACCGCCGTCGACTGGCGCGACCGCCGCCACGACCGGGCCCGCCCCACCCCGAGCGACGGCGCCGACCCAACCTGACCTCCGTTCCGGCGAACCTCAGGGGCGGAACCCGCACCGGAGGTTCGCCGGGTCGCGGGCGGACACCACCCCCTCCGGTTCTGGCGAATCGTCGGTGCGCCTGGCGCACCGAC
>DATHSN010000154.1:0-6753 GCA_035464115.1 Acidimicrobiales bacterium
GGTCGGGTGGGGGCGGCGCCGGCGCGGGCGGGGTCGGGACGGCCGGGGCGGGCGCCGCGGCGGACGTCGGCGGCGGTGCTGCGGCCGGGGCCGTCGGGGCGTGGGCCGGGACCCCCTCGGCGAGGGCCCGCTCGAGGCGGGTGACCCGGTCGACCAGGGCGGCGACGCTGGTGTCGACCTCGGGCGTGGTGAGGCGCACGAGGGCGACCTCGAGGGGGATGCGGGGATCGCCGACGTGGCGCATGTCGGCGATGGCCTCGCCCACCAGCTCGAGGGCCCGGGTGATCGAGGCCCGGCCGAGGCGGTCGGCGCGGTCGCGCACCATCTCGCGGTCGGCCTCGGCGACGTGGTGCAACGGCGCCCCGACCGAGGCGAGGAACACGTCGCGCAGCCGCCCCAGCAGGTCCTCGGCGAGCGGGCGGGGCTCGCGCCCCATGGTGGTGGCGGCGGCGACCGCCACCAGCGCCGCCGCGCCGTCGCGCTCGCAGAGCGCCTCCACGAGGTCGTCGACCGAGGCCCCGTCGTCGGGCACCCCACCCGAGGCCACCACCTGGTCGAGCGCCGAGAGCGTGTCGCGCGCCGAGCCGCCCCCGTGGCGCAGGGCGTAGGCGACGCCCTCGTCGTCGACGTCGAGCCCGGCGTCGGCGACCAGCCAGCGCACGTGGTCGGCCAGCTCGTCGGCGCCGAGGAGCCCGAACTCGTAGTGCTGGGTGCGGCTGCGGATGGTGGGCAGCACCTTGTGGGGGTCGGTGGTGGCCAGCACGAACACCACGTGGGCGGGTGGCTCCTCGAGGGTCTTCAACAGGGCGTTGGAGGCCCCCGCCGAGAGCATGTGGACCTCGTCGAGGATGTAGACCTTGGTGCGCCCCGGCGAGCCGAGCGACGCCTTGGAGATGAGGTCGCGCACCGCTTCGACGCCGTTGTTGGAGGCGGCGTCGAGCTCGTGGAGGTCGTACGACGAGCCCGCCTCGATGGAGCGGCACGACTCGCACTCGCCGCACGGCTCGCCGTCGTCGAGGTGGTCGCAGTTGAGCGCCTTGGCGAGGATGCGCGCGGTGGAGGTCTTGCCGGTGCCGCGCGGCCCCGAGAAGAGGTAGGCGTGACCGACCCGGTCGTCGCGCACCGCCGAGCGCAGCGCCCGCACCACGTGCGCCTGGCCCCGGATCTCGCCGAAGCGCTGGGGCCGGTAGCGGCGGTAGAGCGACTGGTAGGCCATCGGGGCGATGCTACAAGTGGGCGCTCGCCGCGCCCCGGGGGGCGGCCCGGGCGCGGTCGTGCCACGCCCGCGAGTGGCGGTCAGGCGATCTGCGGCGCACCACAGGTTCCGCTGAGAGCTGCTGCCTTCCGGCCCTGACCCGGTTCACGGGCTGCAGTCGCACAGGACCCGACCGCCACACGCGAGCGTGACACGACCGACAGGATACCCTGTCGCACCCGGGCGCTCCACGCGCCCGCCGGCCCCCGGGCCGGGCACCCGGGAGGGATGCGAGAGCGGCCGAATCGGCACGCTTGGAAAGCGTGTGTGGGGCAACCCACCGTGGGTTCGAATCCCACTCCCTCCGCCACCCATGCACCACGCCACCGACACCCAGCTCGCCGCCATGCGGATCGCCCTCGACGAGGCGCGGTCGGCGGCGGCGCACGGCGACGTGCCCATCGGGGCGGTGGTGCTCCACGACGGCGAGGTCGTCGCCCGTCGCCACAACGAGCGCGAGGCCAGCGGCGACCCCACCGCCCACGCCGAGGTGCTCGCCCTGCGCGACGCGGCGGCGGCGCTCGGCACCTGGCGCCTCGACCGCTGCGAGCTGGTGGTCACCCTCGAGCCGTGCGCCATGTGCGCCGGCGCAGCCGTCAACGCCCGCATCGCCCACGTCGTCTACGGCGCGCCCAACCTCGAGGCCGGGGCGTGCGGGTCGCTCATGAACGTGTGCGCCGACCCGCGGCTGAACCACGAGGCCGCCGTCACCCACGGCGTGCTCGGCGCCGAGTCGGCCGAGCTGCTCCGCGAGTTCTTCGCCACGCGCCGGCCCGGGGCCGGGGCGCCGTTCGGGGAGCCGGGCACCGGCCGCTAGGATCGCGGGCGGAAGGTTGCCAGAGCGGACGAATGGGGCGGCCTCGAAAGCCGTTGTGGCCTTCGGGTCACCGTGGGTTCGAATCCCACACCTTCCGCCACCGTGACCAGGCCCGCCTCCCGGCGGGCCTCGTCGCGTCGGGAGCGCAGGCGTGGGTCGGAGCGATCCGGCCGTAGGCTCGCCGGGTGCAGATGGGGTACCACGGCGCGCTCGGTCACGATCCCACCAAGGTGGCCGGCAGCCGCATCGAGCGGAGCGTGGTGCGCCGCGTCCTCGACCTCACCCGGCCCTACCGGGCCATGCTGGTCGGCTTCCTCGCCACCATCGTGGGCGGCGCGCTGCTCACCCTCGTGCCGCCGTTGCTGCTCCGCTCGATCATCGACGACGCCATCCCGGCCGACGACCGCGGGCTGCTCAACGTGCTCGCCCTCGTCATCGTGCTCGCCGCGGTCGGCGAGGCCCTCCTCGCCCTCGCCGAGCGGTGGTGGTCGTCGCGCATCGGCGAGGGCCTCATCTACGACCTGCGCGTGAAGCTGTTCGACCACGTGCAGCGGATGCCGATCACCTTCTTCACCCGCACCCAGACCGGGGCCCTGGTGAGCCGCCTCAACAACGACGTCATCGGCGCCCAGCGGGCGGTCACCGGCACCCTCGGCGCGGTGGTGTCCAACGGCATCGTGCTCGTCACCACCCTGGTCGCGCTGTTCGTCCTCGAGTGGCGCCTCACCCTGCTCGCGCTCACGCTGCTGCCCGTGTTCCTGTGGCCGGCCAAGCGGGTCGGGCGCCGGCTCCAGGCCCTCACCCGCGAGGGCATGGACCTCAACGCCTCGATGAACAGCACCATGACCGAGCGCTTCGGGGTCTCGGGCGCCCAGCTGGTGAAGCTGTTCGGCCGCCACGACGCCGAGACGGCCGGGTTCGCCCGTCGCGCCGGTCGGGTGCGCGACATCGGGGTGCGCTCGGCCCTCTACGGCCGGGCGTTCGCCATCGCCCTCGGTCTCATGGCCGCCATCGGCACCGCCGTCGTCTACTGGGTCGGCGGCCTGCTGGTCATCGACGGGTCGATCACCATCGGCACCCTCACCGCCATGGGGGTGCTGGTCGCCCGCGTCTACACCCCGCTCACCAGCCTCACCAACGCCCGGGTCGACGTGATGACCGCCCTCGTGTCCTTCGAGCGGGTCTTCGAGGTGCTCGACGCCCCCAACCCGATCACCGACCGCCCCGACGCGGTCGACCTGGTGGCGCCCCGCGGCGAGGTCGAGCTCGACGAGGTGACGTTCCGCTACCCCGCCGCCTCGGCGGTCACGGTGGCGTCGCTCGAGACGGCCCCTGCGGTCGCCCCGGTCGACGGCGCCGGCCGCGACGTGCTCCACGCCGTGTCGTTGCGGGCCCGGCCCGGCGAGCTGGTGGCCCTGGTCGGGCCGTCGGGCGCGGGCAAGACCACCCTGGCCTCGCTGGTGCCCCGCCTCCACGACGTCACCGGCGGCGCCGTGCGCGTCGACGGCCACGACGTGCGCGACCTCACCCAGTCGAGCCTCCGCGCCGCGGTGGGCGTGGTGAGCCAGGACCCCCACCTGTTCCACGAGTCGATCGCCGACAACCTGCGCTACGCCCGACCCGACGCCACCGACGCCGAGCTGGTCGCGGCGTGCGAGGCGGCCCGCATCCACCACGTCATCGCCGCGCTCCCCGACGGCTACGCCACCGTCGTCGGCGAGCGCGGCTACCGGCTGTCGGGCGGCGAGAAGCAGCGGTTGGCCATCGCCCGCATGCTCCTGAAGGACCCCGCCATCGTCATCCTCGACGAGGCCACCAGCCACCTCGACGCCGACAACGAAGCCCACGTCCAGGCCGCGCTGGCCGAGGCGCTGCGCGACCGCACCGCGTTCGTCATCGCCCACCGGCTCTCCACCATCCGCGCCGCCGACCAGATCCTGGTGCTCGACGACGGGCGCATCGTCGAGCGGGGCACCCACGACTCGCTGCTCGACGCCGGCGGGCTCTACGCCGAGCTCTACCAGACCCTGGTGCGCGGCGACACCCCGGTCGCCGGGGGCTGAGCGCCGGCGTCGGAGTAACCTCCGGCGCCGAAGGGGGAGGGGTGGACACCGAGGACCGGTCGGTCGCGGGGGACCCAGCGCGCGTGGCCCCGCCACCGGCGGGTCCGGCGCCGCGCCCGCTCGCCGCGTTCCGGCCGCTGGCCATGGCGTGGCTCCTCCTCGGCTCGGTCGAGTGGGTGGTGGGTGTGGCCCTCACCGTCGAGCTGTACGAGTCCACCGGGTCGGCGACCTGGGTGGCGGCCGGTGCCGTGCTCCGGTTCCTCCCGCTGTTCCTCCTCAGCCCCCTGGCCGGGGTCGTGGCCGACCGCATGGACCGGCGTCGGCTCCTCGCGATCACCTCCGGCGTCCGCGTGGGGCTGCTGGCCGCGCTGGCGCTGTTGGTGGTGGTCGACGCACCGCCCATCCTGCTGTTGGCGCTCGCCACCCTCGACGCCACCGCGGCCACGCCCATGCGCCCCACGTCGGTGGCGCTGGTGCCCCAGCTCGTCGCCGAGACCCGTCTGGCGCGCGCCAACGCGATCCTGGCCGCGTTCACCCAGGCCACCTGGCTCATCGGCCCCGGCGTCGCCGCGGTCAGCCTGCGCGCCGGGGGTGCCGGCCTGGCGTTCGCCGGATCGGCGGTCATGACCGCGCTCGCGGTGTGGTCGGTCGCATCCGTCCCGCGCGTGCGGAGCACGGCGCTCACCCATCTCGCACCCCCGCCCCCGTTGCGGATGCTCGTCGACGGGGTGCGCACCGTGCGCGCCACGCCGGCGCTCCTCGCCCTGCTCGTCCTGGCGGCCGCCGTCTACCTGGCGTTCGGCGTGGAGATGGTGGTCCACGTCGCCGTGGCCGACGAGCGCCTCGGCATCGGCGGCGAGGGGGTGGCGATCATGACCGCGGCGATCGGCGCCGGCGGCCTGCTCGGCGTGTGGCTCGCCGCCCGGCTCGCGCGCGGCGCGGCCGCCGGCCTGTCGCTCGCGATCGGCTCGCTGGTGCTCACGCTGGCGGTCGCGCTGCTCGTCCTGCCGCGGTCGCTCGGCCCGGCGCTCGTGATCCTGGTGGCCGAGGGCGTCGGGAACATGGTCTACGACGTGCTGGCCATGACCACCCTGCAGCGGCTCGTGCCCGGTCGCATGCTCGCTCGCGTCACCGCCCTGGTCGAGACCGTGCAGGCCGGTGCGCAGGTCATCGGCTCCCTCGCCGCGCCGGCGCTCATCGCCGCCACCGACCTGGGCACCACGCTCGTCGTGGCCGGGCTGGGGACCACCGCGGTGGTGCTCGTCGCGCTGCCCGCGCTGTGGCGGTCCGATCGGTCGCTGGCGGCGCGGCGCACCGCCCTGGCCGACCAGGTCGCCGTGCTCGCGGGCCTCCCCGTGTTCGACGGTGCGTCGCTCGGCGCGCTCGAGCGGGTCGCCGAGGCGTCCGACACGGTGGTCGTGGCGCCCGGCGAGGCCGTGGTCCGCCAGGGCGACGCGGCCGACCACGTCTACGCAGTGGTCACCGGGTCGTTCGACGTGCGCGTCGACGGGCCCCGAGGCACCCGGACCATCAACCGGCTCGGTCCCGGTGACGGGTTCGGGGAGATCGGCGTCCTGCGCCGCCGGCTCCGCACCGCCACGGTCGTGGCGACCAGCCCCGCCGCGGTCTGGCGCATCGACGCCGAGACGTTCCTCGAGGCCGTCACCCTCTCGAGCAGCACCGAGCACCGGATCGAGACGATGCTCGCCCGCAGCGACGCCCCGGAGGCCGACACCAGGGGCTGACGCCGCGAGACGGCCGATAGGGTCGACCGCCGTGGCCGAGACCCTGGGTGTCGCCGAGCTCACCCGCCGGATCACCGGCGCGCTCGGGGCGGCGTTCCCCGACCAGGTGTGGGTGGCCGGCGAGCTCCAGGGCCTGCGGGCCGGCGGGCCCCACCTCTACTTCACGCTCGTCGAGCCCGGTGAGCTGGGCGACGGGCCGGCGGCGTCGATCCCGGTGGCGCTGTTCCGCGGCGCTCGCGCCGGCGTCGAGCACGTGCTGCGCAAGGCCGGCGGGCTCGCGCTCGCCGACGGTCTGGCGGTGCGCATCCGTGGCGAGGTCATCCTCTACGCGCCCCGGAGCCAGGTGCAGCTGCGGATGACCGCCATCGACCCCGGCCACACCCTCGGACAGCTGGCCATCGACCGCGACCGGCTGCTGCGCGCCCTCGCCGCCGAGGGTCTCGTCGGCCGCAACGCCACCGTCGCCCTGGCCGCCGTGCCGCTGCGGGTGGCGCTCATCACCTCGGCCGGGTCGGCCGCCGCGCACGACACCGTCGAGGAGCTGGCCGCCAGCGGCCTCGGCTTCCAGGTCACGCTCATCGACACCCGGGTCCAGGGTCCCGAGGCCGTCGGGTCGGTCGTCGCGGCCCTCGCCCACGCCGCCCGCCTCGACGTCGACGTGGTGGCGGTGGTCCGCGGCGGCGGCTCGCGCACCGACCTGGTCGCCTTCGACGCCGAGCCGGTCGCCCGGGCCATCGCCGGGTGCGCGCACCCGGTCCTCACCGGCAGCGGGCACGAGATCGACACCCGCGTCGCCGACGCCGTCGCCCACCGGGCCCTGAAGACCCCCCCCGCGGTGGCCGGCTACCTCGTCCACCGGGTGCGGGCCCACCT
>DATHSN010000155.1:0-2897 GCA_035464115.1 Acidimicrobiales bacterium
ATCGCCGCCGGAGGTACCCGGGTCCTCTACGTCACCGGCGAGGAGTCGGTGCACCAGGTCCGGTTGCGCGCCGAGCGGCTGGGCGCGCTCGACGACCAGCTCTGGTTGGTCGCCGAGACCGAACTGCCCCACGTCATCGCCCACCTCGACGAGGTGGCGCCCGAGGTGGTGGTCATCGACTCGGTGCAGACGCTCGCCGACCCCGATCTGGCGTCGGCGCCGGGATCGGTGGCCCAGGTCCGCGAGTGCGCCCACCAGCTCGTGCGGCTGGCCAAGGGCCGTGGGCTCACCACCGTCCTGGTCGGTCACGTCACCAAGGACGGCTCCCTCGCCGGCCCCCGGGTGCTCGAGCACGTGGTCGACACCGTGCTCGCGGTCGAGGGCGACCGCCACCACGCCCTGCGCCTGGTGCGGGCCACCAAGCACCGCTTCGGCTCCACCGACGAGCTCGGCGTGTTCGAGATGGGCGAGGTGGGCCTGCGGGGGGTCGACGACCCGAGCGAGCTGTTCCTCGCCGACCGGCGGCCCGGCATCGCCGGCTCGGTGGTCGTCCCCACCCTCGAGGGGCACCGGCCCCTGCTGGTCGAGATGCAGGCCCTCGTCGGCCCCGGCGTCCCCGGATCGCCCCGTCGGTCGGCCCAGGGGGTCGACGGCGGCCGACTGGCCTTCCTCCTCGCCGTGCTCGAGCGGCGGGTGGCGGTCTCGTTGGCGGGCGTCGACGTCTACGCCCTCGCGGTGGGCGGGGTGCGGGTCGTCGAGCCGGGCGCCGACCTGGCGCTAGCGCTGGCGGTGGCCTCCGCCGCGCTCGATCGGGCGCTGCCCGCCGACCTGGTGGCGGTGGGCGAGGTCGGCCTGGGTGGCGAGCTGCGCCAGGCGGCGCGCACGCCCCGTCGCCTCGCCGAGGCCGCCCGGCTCGGCTTCGGCCTGGCGGTCGTGCCCGCCTCGGCGCCCGAGCCCCCGGCGGGCATCGAGGTGCTGCGGGCCACGTCGCTCACCGAGGCGGTCGCGCGCCTGCTCGGCGACGTGGCCGCCGACCTGTTCGCGCCCGGGGGGCGATGATCCCCGCCGCGGCGGTCGGGCCGGCCGCCGCGGCCTCGTCCACTAGGCTCGTCACGTGGCAGCCCGGCGAAGTGCGGCGATGCTCGACGCGCTCCGGGCGATCGCGCCCGGCCAGCTGTTGCGTGAGGGGCTCGACCGGATCCTCCAGGCCGGCAAGGGCGCGCTCATCGTCGTCGGCGACGGGCCCGAGGTGCTCAACATCTGCTCGGGCGGGTTCCTGCTCGATGCCGCGTTCAGCCCCCAACGCCTCTCGGAGCTGGCGAAGATGGACGGCGCCATCATCCTCGCCCCCGACGCGTCGCGCATCGCGCGCGCCAACGTGCACCTGGTGCCCAACCCCAACGTGCCCACCTCCGAGACGGGCACCCGGCACCGCACCGCCGAGCGCGTCGCCCGGTCGATCAACGTGCCCGTCATCTCGGTGTCCGAGGACATGGCGGTCATCGCCGTCTACGTCGGCGACGAGAAGCACCCCCTCGAGCCGAGCGCCCGACTGCTCAACCGGGCCAACCAGGCGCTGCAGACCCTCGAGCGCTACCGCTCGCGGCTCGACGCCGTGTCGGGGTCGCTGTCGGCGCTCGAGGTCGAAGACCTCGTCACGTTGCGCGACGTCGTCAGCGTCCTGCAGCGCACCGAGATGGTGCGGCGCATCGCCGAGGAGATCGAGTACGACATCATCGAGCTCGGCGCCGACGGCCGCCTCGTCTTCCTCCAGCTCGAGGAGCTGTTGGGTGGGGTCTACGACGACGGCCGGGCCGTCGTGCGCGACTACCTCCACGAGTCCCGGGGCTGGCACGTCGAGCACGCCATGGACGCGCTCGCCTCGCTCGGCACCGAGGCGTTGCTCGACCTCAAGGCGGTGGCCGACGTGTTGCACCTGCCCGGTGAGTCGGTCGACCTCGACACCTCGGTCACCCCGCGGGGCGTGCGCCTGTTGTCGATGGTGCCCCGCCTGCCCGCGGCCGTCGTCAACCGCATCGTCGCCGAGTTCGGCACCCTGCCCAAGATCATGCGGGCCACCATCGACGACCTCGAGAAGGTCGACGGCGTCGGGTCCCACCGGGCCAAGGCCGTGAAGGAGGGTCTCGCCCGCCTGGCCGAGACCTCCATCCTCGACCGCTACACCTGAGCGGTCCCGGCCCGCCGCGGGCACCGGGCGCCGGCGCCCGCGATGATGGGCCGATGCGCATCACCTTGCCCTCGGGCACCTCCGCCGAGCTCGCCCGCCCCGACGCCGCGCCGGCGCGCGGCCTCGTCATCGCCCCCGACATCATGGGCCTGCGGCCGCTGTTCGACGACCACGTCGCTCGCCTCGCCGCCGAGCACGGCTGGGCCGTGTGCGCCCCCGAGCCGTTCCCGGGCCGCGAGGACCTGCCGATCGACGACCGCCTCGCCGCCGTGCGCGACCTCGACGACACCCGGGTGCTCGGCGACCTCGCCGCCGCCGCCGACGCCACCGGGTGCGAGCAGGTGGGGGTGCTCGGGTTCTGCCTCGGCGGGATGTACGCGCTGAAGGCGGCGAGCACCGGCCGCTTCGACCGCGCCGTGTCGTGCTACGGCATGATCCGCCTGCCCGAGGGCTGGCGGGGTCCGGGCCAGGCCGAGCCGCTCGACCTGCTCGCCGCCGAGCACGCGCCGGTGCTGGCCCTGGTGGGCACGGCCGATCCCTACACCCCACCCGACGCGCTCGACGACCTGGAGGCCACCGGGGCCACGGTGGTGCGCTACGAGGGCGCCGAGCACGGGTTCATCCACGACCCCTCGCGACCGGCGCACCGCCCCGACGACGCCGACGACGCGTGGGCCCGGGCCCACGCGTTCCTCACCGGGACCTGACC
>DATHSN010000156.1:0-1701 GCA_035464115.1 Acidimicrobiales bacterium
CGTCACCGGCGAGGATCCGGCCGGCCGAGCCGACGCCGAGGGGCAGAGCCGCCCCCAGCGGGACGATGGTGCGCAACCCGTGGGGCGACTCGAGCGACGCGACGCAGACACGGCGGTCGCCCTCCCGGACGTAGAGCTGGACCGACTCCCCGGTGGTGTCACGCAGGTCGGTGAGCGCGGGGCGGGCCGCCTCGGCCAGGGGCAGCGCGGCGGCGGCCGCCCGGCCGAGCCCGACCAGGCGCAGGCCGGGCGAGAACCGCCCGTCGCCGTCGCGGCGCACCATCCCGTGGGCCTCGAGGGCCACCGCGAGGCGGTGCGCCGTGGCGCGGGGCAGGCCGGTGGCGGCGACCAACCCGGCGAGGTCGAGCGGTCGGGCCTCGACCGCGGTGAGGATGCGCACCGCCTTGTCGAGCACGCCGACACCGGTTACCGTGTGTTCCATTCAACGGGACACTAGTCCCAGATGATGAGATCGTCGAGCGAGACGCCGGAGGGCACATGTCGCAGCGGCCGATGACGCTGGCCGAGAAGGTGTGGGAGCGCCACCTGGTGCACCGCGCCGAGGGCCAACCCGATCTGCTCTACATCGATCTGCACCTGGTGCACGAGGTCACCTCGCCCCAGGCCTTCGACGGGCTGCGGCTGTCGGGCCGCACCGTCCGCCGGCCCGACCTCACCGTCGCCACCGAGGACCACAACGTCCCGACGGTCGACATCGACCAACCCATCGCCGACCCGATCTCGGCCAGGCAGGTCGAGGTCCTGCGGGCCAACTGCGAGGAGTTCGGGATCACGCTGCACCCGATGGGATCGCCGGGACAGGGCATCGTCCACGTGATCGGCCCCGAGCAGGGGCTCACCCAACCCGGGATGACGATCGTGTGCGGCGACAGCCACACCTCCACCCACGGCGCGTTCGGGGCCCTGGCGTTCGGCATCGGCACCAGCGAGGTCGAGCACGTCCTCGCCACCCAGACCCTCCCCCAGACCCGACCCCGCACCATGGCGGTCACCCTCGAGGGCACCCCACCACCGGGCACCACCGCCAAGGACCTGGTCCTCGCCATCATCGGTGCCATCGGTACCGGCGGGGGCATCGGCTCGGTCATCGAGTACCGCGGCGAGGCCATCCGCGCGCTCTCGATGGAAGGCCGCATGACGGTCTGCAACATGTCGATCGAGGCGGGGGCCAAGGCCGGGCTCATCGCGCCCGACGACACCACCTTCGAGTACCTGCGGGGCCGGCGCTACGCGCCCACCGGGGCCGACTGGGACGCGGCGGTCGCCGAGTGGCGCACGCTCGTCACCGACGACGGCGCCACCTTCGACCACGAGGTCGTGCTCGACGCCACCACCATCGTCCCCCACGTGTCGTGGGGCACCAACCCCGCCCAGGTGGTGCCGATCACCGGCGTGGTCCCCGATCCCGACAGCTTCGACGAGCCGTCGGCGCGCGACGCCGCTCGCCGGGCGCTCACCTACATGGGCCTCGAGGCCGGCACGCCGGTGCGCGACATCCCGGTCGACACCGTCTTCATCGGCTCGTGCACCAACAGCCGCATCGAGGACCTGCGGGCCGTCGCCGAGGTCGCCCGAGGCCGCACCGTCGCCGACGGGGTGCGCACGCTCATCGTGCCCGGCTCGTGGGCGGTCAAGCAGCAGGCCATCGAGGAGGGCCTCGACGAGGTGTTCGTCGCGGCC
>DATHSN010000157.1:0-10204 GCA_035464115.1 Acidimicrobiales bacterium
CGGGTCGCCGCCGCCGAGCTGTCGGCCCGCGCCCGTGACGAGGCCGACCGCGCCCGTCGCGAGGCGGTGCGATCCACGCGCCGGACCCGTCGCCGCGCGACGCGATCCGCCGACCGGGCGCGCCGCCGCGCCGAGCGCTCCGCCGACCGGGCGCGGGCGCGCGCCGGCGAGCTCTCCCACGTCGCACGGGAACGCGCCGAGCGGTCCGCCCACGAGGCCCGCACCCGCGCCGAGGTCCTGGCCCACCAGGCCCGGGAGCGCTCGGGCGAGCTGTCCCACGAGGCGCTCGCCCGTGCCGGCGAGGTCTCCCACGAGGCGCTCGGACGGGCCGGCGAGGTCGCCGGCGACGCCCGCGACCGGCTGCCCGAGCGCGAGGCGGTGGCCCAGTGGACCCGCGCCGCGCTGGCGGTGGCGCTGTCGGCGCCCTCGATCGGCTCGAGCCACTCGATCGGGTCGGCGTGGTCGTGGCGGTCGGCCTACTCGGTGTTCTCCGCGGCCTCGATCGCCTCGTCCGGGTCGGTGCTGTCGATCGCCTCGGCGGGGTCGATCCTGTCGATCGGGTCGGCGGGCTCCATCTTGTCGATCGGCGCGGCGGGCTCGATCGGGTCGGTGGGCTCGGCCGGCTCGACGGCCTCGGTCGGGGCCGCGGGTGAGGCCCCCGGCCATCGGCCGGGCGACCGCGTCGGCGCCATCGCCGGCGCGCTGGCCCTCACCGCCGCCGCCGTCACCGCCCGCCGGGCCTGAGCCGCCCGCCGTCGGAGCAGGTCGCCGTCAGAGCAGGTCGGCCAGGGCCAGCTGATCGACGGCGCGGGCGAAGCGGGTGTTCATGCACGCGATGAGCTCGTGCTGGCGGGGATCGCTCAGGTCCATGCCCCGGCTGGCCACGATCGGGTACACCAGGCAGAACAGCGCCGCGGTGCGGTAGTCGTCCCACGCGCCCTCGAGGTCGGCCTCGGGCACGCCGCGGGCCACCAGCCCGGCCACCCACCGGTCGAACAGCGCCCGCTCGCTGGCCGCGGCCACGTCGGGCTCGAGGCTCTGGGTGACGAAGTAGGCCAGGTCGTAGGTGCCGCTGCCCGAGCCGATGAGCTGGAAGTCGAGCAGCGCCACCGACCCGCGCGCGTCGAACAGGATGTTGTCGGCCCGGAAGTCGCCGTGGACCATGGTGTTGGGCCCGCGGCTGAGCTGGGCGAGGAGCCGGGGGATGGCATCGGCGAAGCGGGGACCGACCGCGAGGATCGACTCCGTCACCTCGAGCTCGCGGGTGACCTTCTCCCATCCCTCACCGAACACGAGGGGCAGCACCGCCGGGTAGATGGGGTCGCCGAGGCTCACCGTGAGCCCCCGCTCGGCCAGCTCGTCGCCCTGGCCCCACCAGGTGGCGTGCCAGCCGGCGAGCTCGTCGACGGCCCGCTCGGCGTCGGTGAGGGCCATGCCGGCGAGCTGGTCGACGAGGCGCAGCGAGCCCAGGTCCTCCATCACCACCACGAACTCGCTGGTGCCCTCGTGGACCTCGGCGTGGTAGCGGACCGGCACCCGCACCGGCGCGAGCGGGGCCAGCTCGTCGAAGAAGCGGACCTCGCGGATGTACATGCGCAACATGGTCGAGGTGAACACCGCCGCCTCGTCGACCGACGGGAGCTTCACGACCACGGTCTGGGGGCAGTTCGGGCCGTGCAGGTGCGCCCGGTAGATGGCGCTGCTCACCCCGATGCCCTCACCGATGCGCTCGGTGCGGGCCGTCTCGATGCCGAAGCCGGTGACCTCGGCCAGCCACTCGGCGGTGACCGCCTCGATCGACGACGGGATGGTGTGCTCGGCCATGTCGGCTCCTCGGGTCGGCGACCCGGCTCCCCCCGGGTGTGAAGGGCGTCACGTTACCCGCCGGGGTGGCGCGGGCCCGCGCCACGCCGCGGTCACCCCAGGGCGATCGCCGCCGGACCGGGCTCGACCGCGCCGATCACGGTGAAGCCGGCGTCGAGGAGGGCCCCGACCGCCGCCGGGTCGACCGCGGCGAGCAGCCCTCCGGAGGTCTGGGGGTCGTGGGCGAGCACGTCGACCGCCTCGCCGGCGGTGACCTCGGCGCGGCCGGTCACGTAGTCGCGGTTGCGGGCGTCGCCGCCGGTGCGCACCCCCCGCTCGGCCGCCTCCAGCGCGCCGGGGTAGGTGGGCAGCGCGGCGGCGTCGAGCACCAGCCGCACACCGGAGCGCTCGGCGATCTCCCACCCGTGGCCGAGCAGGCCGAAGCCGGTGACGTCGGTGACGGCGTGGGTGGCGCGGCCGGCGGCCACCAGCGCCTCCGACGCCGCCCGGTTGAGCTGGCGCATGCCGTCGATGGCGAGTCGCTGCTGGGCGGCGTCACCCCCGGCGAGCACCAGCCCGGTGCCGAGGGGCTTCGACAGCACCATCACGTCGCCGGGGCGAGCCCCGCCCTTGGTGAGGATCCGGTCGGGGTGGACCAGGCCCTGCACGGCCAGACCGTAGATGGGCTCCTCGGAGCGGATGGTGTGGCCCCCGCCGATCGACCCGCCGGCGGCGCGCACCGTGGCGGCGCCGGCGGCGAGGATGGCGGCGATGGCGTCGCGGGGCAGGTGCTCGGGGAAGGCGGCCACGTTGATGGCCACCACCACGCGGGCGCCCATGGCGAACACGTCGCTGCAGGCGTTGGCGGCGGCGATGGCCCCGAAGTCGTCGGGGTCGTCGACCAGGGGCGGGAAGAAGTCGGTGGTCGACACGAGGGCGGCGTCGTCGCTCACCCGGTAGACCGCGGCGTCGTCGAACGGCGCCAGGCCCACCAGCAGGTCGGCGTCGGTCGACGACGCGATCTCGGCCACGAGCTCACCGAGGAGCGAGGCGCCCCACTTGGCGGCGCAGCCACCGCAGCTGGTCCACTCGGTGAGGCGGATCGGCTCGATCGAGGTGGTCATGCGGTGACGGTACCGAGCCCGGGAACCGACCGGCGCGGCCCGGGTCGGTGCGCCACCATGCCGGGATGGACCGCGCCGACGTGACGACCGAGCCGCACCTGCACACCTACCGGTCGACGGTGTCGTGGTCGGGCTCGACGGGGGCCGGCTACGAGGCCTACGACCGCACCCACCGGGCGACGTGCCCGCCCGCCGACCTCGAGCTCGCCGTGAGCGCCGACCCGACGTTTCGTGGTGACCCGACCCGGGTCAACCCCGAACAGCTCCTGTTGCAGGCGGCGGTGTCGTGCCAGCTGCTGTCGTTCCTGGCGGTGGCGGCACGGGCCCGGATCGACGTCGTCGGCTACCACGACGACGCCACCGCGCTCATGCCCGAGCACCCCCGGCCGGCGCGCATCACCCGCATCGACCTGCGGCCCCACATCACCATCCGGGGCGACGTCGAGCCGGCCCGCATCGAGCACCTCGTGGAGGTGGCGCACCGCGAGTGCTTCATCGCCAACACCCTGGCGTGCGAGATGACCATCGAGCCGGTGATCGAACGGGTGGGCTGACCGCTCGGCTCAGGGCTCGACGCGGGCGATGGCGTCGAGCTCGTCGGCGTCGGGCTCGGCGGTGAGGAACGCGTCGAGCAGCTCGCCCGCGACCTGCTCGGACGTGAGGCGCAGCCCGAACGCCAGCACGTTGGCGTCGTTCCAGCGGCGGGCGCCCCGGGCCGTCTCGGCGTCGGTGCACAGCGCGGCCCGGACCCCCGTCACCTTGTTGGCGGCGATCGACACCCCGGTGCCGGTCCAGCAGCACACCACGCCCCGCTCGACCCGACCGGTGGCGACGGCCTCGCCGACCCGCCGGCCGACGTCGGGCCACGGGTCGCCCGCCCCGACCACCTCGACGAGGTGACCGGCCTCGGTGAGCCGGCGCACCACCGCCTCGGTGACCGGCGTGACCTCGTCGGTGCCGAAGGCGATCCTCATCGCTCCCCCTCCCCTGCCCTGGCGTCGCTGGTCGTCGGTCCCGCTGCGGGTCCGGCCTCGATGGCGGCCTCCAGGCGGCGCCAGGCCTCGTCGGCCCACCCGTCGTCGTCGGCGCCGCCGGTCACGACCCCATCGTGGTCGAGCTCGGCCTCGAGCGCGGCCCTGGCCGACGGGTCGAGGCGGGCCAGGCCGGCGGACCAGCGCGCCCAGTCGGGCGGCGACCCGACGGCGCGCCCCACGCGCAACGGCACGTAGACCGAGCGGCACGGCGACCCGAGCGCCACCCGCACCAACGGGCGCTCGGGCGCCAGGTCGGCGACGAGCGCGGCGGTGGTCTCCTGGTCGCCGGGCACGTGCATGCACACGCTGTACCCGTCGACGCCGCGGTGGTCGCGCTGGGCGGCGATCAACGCCGCGGCGGTGACCGGCTCGGCGGCGAGCGCGTCGCGGGTGACGGCCAGCCGCGGGTCGACGGTGCGCTCGACCGGCTGGCGAGGGTGGCGGTGCTCGGCGTCGAAGGCGGCGATGGTGGTGCGGTTCGAGATCGCCCACGAGCGCTCGACGGCCAGCACCGCCACGTCGGGTCCTGACGTCTCGACCACGAAGGCGTCGTCGCGGTCGGCGACGAGGAACGACGACCAGTAGGTGGCACCCGACTCGTGGCACGGCCCGCCCTGGCCGGGCTCCTCCAGGAGGTCGACGAGGTGGGCGACGCCCTCGGCGGCCGATCCGGCCCGCTCGAGGACCAGCCGCACCAGGTCGAGTCCGGTGAGCGCCGTCGGCGCGCTCCGGGGGTCGAGCCGGGTGAAGATGGCCTCGTTGCCCGCCGCGACCCCTGCGGTGCTCACCCCCATCTCGAGGCCCCACTGCCACGCCGGGCCGGTGCCGAGCACCCCGAAGGTGGGTCCCGGATGGGGCGGCACCTCGACGTGCGTGGCGCGGACGGGACGGGTGTCGACGCGCGGCGCCAGCCAGACGAGGGGCTGGGCCTCACCGACCGGGCGGTCGGAGGTCTTGGCGAACCGGGTGCCGTGCCCGCCGGTGGCCGCGTCGAGCGCGACCAGGGTGTCGCACACGGCTCAGCCGTGGGTCCGGGGCACCTCGGCGCTGGCGTCGGCGTCGCTCACCTCGACCTCGGCCATCTCGGCCTCGGGGCCGGTGTCGGCCGCATCCTCGGCCGTGCCCGGGTCGGCCGGGGCGTCGGGAGCGGTGGCGTCGTCGGCGCCGCGCTTGCGGAACGACATGGTGTCGCGCACCTTGCGCCCGGCGAGCTTGACCATCACCGCGGCGCCGGCCGCACCGCCGGCCACCACCGAGGCGATCATGCTGCCCGAACCGGCGTCGAGGTACGCGAGCGTCCACATGCGCGTCGACGCTAGTTCGCCTCCCGGCCACCGTCTCGTCACCGATCGCACCGGGGCCCGGCGGCGCCCGACGGCCTCGCTACGGTGCGCGCATGGCCCGCCGTGTGCACGTCGTCCCCCACACCCACTGGGACCGCGAGTGGTACGCCCCGTTCCCCACCTTCCGGGCCCGGCTGGTCGACCTGCTCGACGAGCTGCTGCCCCGCCTCGACGCCGACCCCTCGTTGGCCCACTTCCTGCTCGACGGCCAGATGGCGGTCGTCGACGACTACCTGGCGGTGCGGCCCCTGGCCGAGGCCACGCTGCGCCGGCTGGCTGCGTCGGGACGACTGGCCATGGGCCCGTGGTACGTGCTGATGGACGAGTTCCTCGTGTCGGGCGAGACCATGGTGCGCGACCTCCAGCTCGGCATCGAGCGGGCCGCCGCCTTCGGCGGCGCCATGGACGTGGGCTACCTGCCCGACATGTTCGGCCACGTGGCCCAGATGCCCCAGCTGCTGCGCCAGGCCGGCTTCGACCACACGGTGGTGTGGCGCGGCGTCCCGGCGGCGGTCGACCGCAGCGCGTTCTGGTGGGAGGCGCCCGACGGCTCCACCGTGCGCGCCGAGTACCTCCCGCGGGGCTACGGCAACGGTGCCGCCCTCCCCGACGACGCCAAGGAGCTGGTGGGCCTCGTCCACGAGTTCGCGGCCCGCTACGCCGACCTGCTGGGCGACGACCCCATCCTCTGGATGAACGGCACCGACCACCAGCGGCCCGCACCGCACCTGGGCCGGGTCCTCGCCGAGGCCAACGCGCTGCAGGACGACCTCGAGCTCGCGGTCGTGCCCCTCGCCGAGCACGTGCGGTCGGGGCCCACCGAGGGGCTGCCCACGTGGCGGGGGGAGCTGCGCTCGGGGGCGCGGGCCAACCTGCTCATGGGCGTGGCGTCCAACCGGGTCGACGTGAAGATCGCCGCTGCCCGCGCCGAGCGCGAGCTCGAGCGCCGGGCCGAGCCCCTCGGGGTGATGGCCGGCGTCGGCGGCCCCGGCTGGCTCACGGCGCCGACCACCGGCGCGCCCGGGTCGACGCCGCCCGATCCGTCCGCCGCGCTGCTCGCCGAGGCGTGGCTCCAGGTGGTCCGCAACGCCGCCCACGACTCGGTCTGCGCGTGCAGCCACGACGAGGTCGTCGCCGCCGTGCTCCACCGCTCCGCCGAGGCGTTCCGCACCGCCGAGGCGGTCGCTGCGCGCGAGCTGCGGGTCCTCGGCGCCTCGGTGGCGCACCGGGGAGCGCTGGTCGTCAACCCCTCGGCGCGGGCGCGCGGCGGCATCGTCGAGCTCGAGCTGCCGGGCACCGGCGGCGGCGCCGGCCTGCAGGTGCTCACCGAGGACCCCGGCCACGACCTCGTCCGCCGGGTGCCCCGCGCCGACGCGCCCACCGTGGTGGAGCGCGAGATCGAGGTGCGCTTCCCGGTCACGTCGGTGGAGATCGCCGCAGCCGACGACGGCACCCTCGACGTGACCATCACCTCGGGGTCGCCCACCCGGGTCTGGACGGGCGGCGCCGCCCGCCGCCACCTCGAGGCGCTGGCCGCGGCCGACCCCGACGGCGAGGTGCGGGTCTGGGCTCGCCGGGAGCCGTCGCGCTCGGTGCTGGCCCACGTCGGCGAGGTGCCCGGGTTCGGCTGGACGCCGTGGGAGCCGGGGCCGCTCACCGTCGATCCGGTGGTGGTCGGCGACGACCAGCGCTCGCTGTCCAACGGCCGGGTCACCGTGCGGGTCGACCCCGACGACGCGACCTTCGCCATCGGCGGGCTCACCGGGCTCGGCCGCCTGGTCGACGGAGGCGACGCCGGCGACACCTACAACTGGTGCCCGGCCGACGCCGACGTGGTGGTCGATCGGCCCGACGAGGTGGCGGTCACCGTGGTCGAGCGGGGCCCGCTGCGGGCCCGGCTCGAGGTGACGGCCCACTACCGCTGGCCCGAGCGCGTGGTCGCCGACGCACGCGTCGGCGAGCGCCCGGTCGAGGTCCGCACGACCCTCGAGGTGCGGGCGGGTGACGAGCTGGTCCGGGTCACCACCCGGTTCGACAACCAGAGCCGCGACCACCGGCTCCGCGCCTGGTTCCCCCTCCCCGCGCTTGCGACCCGGTCACGGGCCGAGTGCGCGTTCGCGGTGGTCGAGCGGGGCCTCACCGCCGAGGGCGGGCCGAGCGAGACCGGCGTGCCCACCTTCCCGTCGCGCCGCTTCGTCGCCGCCGGCGGGCTCACGGTCGTGCACGAGGGCCTGCTCGAGTACGAGCTGGTCGACGTGGTCGACGGCGCGGCCCGGGCGCTCGCGCTCACCCTCGTGCGCAGCACGGGGATGATCTCGCGCCCGCCGATGCCCACCCGGCCGCTCCCCGCCGGCCCGCACCTGCCGGTCGAGGGCGCCCAGCTGCTCGGGAACCGGGAGCTGCGCTACGCGCTCCACGTCGCCGACCCCGACCGGCCGGCACCCGACCCCTACGCCCTCGTCGACGAGGCGTTCCTGCCCCTCCTCGTCACCCGCTCCGGGGGCGACGGGCCGCGGCCCGCCACCGGCACGGCCCTCGAGGTCGACGGCGCCGAGGTGTCCGCCCTGCGCCGGGTGGGCGATCGCGTCGAACTGCGGGTGTTCAACCCCTCGTCCGAGGCACCCACCGTGGTGCGGCTGCCGGGTCGGACGGGCTGGCGGGTCGACCTGCGCGGCCGGCCGGTGGCGCCGTTCGAGGGCGAGGTGGCGCTCGGCCCCGCCGAGATCGCGACCCTCACCTGGCCGCTCGGCTGAACGGGCCGACCCCGTCTCGCGGCGCCGGCCCGTGCCGATCGAGCGCCGAGGGTGGCGCTAGTTGCGGCCGGTGACGGCGAGCTCGAAGGAGGCCATCACGGGCTCGCCGTCGTCGGTCAGCACCGGCACGTCGGGGCCGGGGAACTCGAACACGCCGTCGCGCAGGGCGTCGACGTGGAGCATGGCCCAGTAGGTGCCCGACCCGAGCGGCTCGTCGACGGTCACCAGCAGGTTCGACCGGTCGCCCTCGGAGAACAGGTTGGTGCCGAGGATCTCACCGCCCGGCGCCCCGTCCTCGTCGGGGTGGATCGCCACCCAGCCGTCGATCCCCTCGATGGACACCTCCTGGACGAGCACCGACCCACCGACGTCGCTCTGCTGGTCCTCGACGGTGATGCTGCCGGAGGCGATCTCCTGGATGTCCTCGGTCTCGGGATCGACCGGGTCGGGGGCGTCGACGTCCTCGGTGGTGTCGGTCGCGTCGCTCTCGGTCGTCTCGGTGACGCCGCCCACGTCGGCGGCGTCGTCGTCGTCACCGCAGGCGGCAGCTACGAGCGCGAGGGGGGCGAGCAGGGCCACGAGCCAGCGCGCGGCGAGGTGGTGGCGGGGACGGGTGCGTTCGGTCACGGGGAGATCCTCCGTGGTCGACGTCGGGGGGCACCTGGCGCCCTACCCGACGGACCCTGGCCGAACCGCCCGGGTGACGCCTCTCACGGTCACGAGCAGCAGGGTCAGGAGAACGAGCCGGGCTCGTCGGGGGGCGGCGCTGCCGCTGGCGCGGCAGGTCCGTCGGCCTCCTCGGCCCCGTCGGTCCCGGCGCGGTCGGTCCCGGCGTCGTGGCTGGCCATCGGCGCGAGCAGGGCCTCGCCGCGCACCTCGGTGCTGGTCCAGGTCGGGTCGAGGCCGGGGGCGCGCAGCCGGACCGGTCCACCGCCCTCGTGGGGGGTGAGCTCCCACAGCAGGGCGGCGCGATCGCCGTGCCAGCGCACCGCGTAGGACAGCCGGCCGGCGGCGGTCGGCGCGTCGTGGACCTCCCACGACGACCCGAGCCACGGGTCGGGCACCACCGGCGAGAGCCACAGCTCGACGCCGGGACCGACCGCGGCGCGCCGTTCGAGCACCACCAGCTCACGCACCGCGTCGACCAGCCCGGCGGCCGCCACCGCCGAGGCACCGGTGCCGGCGCACCCGCCGCCGTGGCGGGGGTGCACCAGCTCGGGCCACCACCGGCTCGCACCGGCCCCGCCGACCAGCGCGGCGAGCGCGTCGGCCGCGGCGGCGTCGCCGCGCCGCAACAGCACCCGGACCCACAGCGTGGTGAGCCAGGGCGACAGGCCGGTGGCGCCGACCGTGCGCAGCACCCGGTGGTCGACCAGGAGGCGCTCGCGCACCGCGGCCACGGTGGCGTCGACGGCCGGCGAGGCGGGGTCGAGCAGGTCGAGGGGGGCGACGAGGGCCAGCGACGCGGCGACGGCGCCGTGGGCGCCGCGGTCGGGTCCGGCCGGGATCGCGCCACCCGCCCGCCGGGCCGCGGCGGCGAGGGCGGCGTCGAGGTCGGCGCGGGCCCGGTCGGCGGTGGCGCCGAGCTCGGCTGCTGCGTCGGCATGACCGAGGCCGGCCACCACGGCCGCCGCCTCGACCACGCCCCGCAGCGCCCACCCGCTGTCGACGAAGCGGGCGGTGGTGGCGCCCACCTCGCCGGGACCGCGGCCGGCGGCCGGCACCAGCCCGTCGGTGGCGGTCGGGGCCCGACGCGCTCCGGTGCGGGCCCGCTCGATGGCGCCCACCGCGGCGAGGACCGGCTCGAGGAGGGCACCGGCCAGCTCGGCGTCGCGGGCGAGGCGCCAGTGCTCACCGATGGCGGCGAGCACCGCGCCGGAGGCGTCGTCGGCGTCGCCACCGAGGCGACCGTCGGGCCCGGGCGCGTCGCCGACGGTGGCCAGCACGGCCGCGGCCTCGTCGTGGAGCCCGGTGCGGTCGAGGGCGCGCACGAGGGCGGCCACGTCGCGGGCGGCCACCGGCTCGCCGGCCGCCGAGGGCCCGTCGGCCAGCGACAGCGAGCCCACCGCCAGCAGCACCTGGGCGCGGGCCGCGGCGAACGCCCCGGCCAGCTCGGGGTCGGGCAGCTCGACGCGCAGCCCCCGGCC
>DATHSN010000158.1:0-8907 GCA_035464115.1 Acidimicrobiales bacterium
AGGCGCGCCACCGACGCCGCCCGCCGGAACCGCAGCGCCGACCAGTCGTCGTCGATCTTCACCTGGCGCACGCCCTCGAGGCCGAGGTCGCCGAGCGGCTCCCATCCCGCGTCGCGGTGCAGGTCGGGATGGGCCAGCGGCGAGGTGCGCTTCGGGTAGGCGAACCACACGACGGGGTCGTCGACGGCGCGGACGGCGTCGACCACCTTGGGCCCGCGGTCGGCCACGTCGGCGGGGCCGCGGGCGAACGTGAGCACGAACGGCACCCCGCCGCGCAGCCGGGTGCGGACGTCGACGCCGTCGGCCCGCCAGCGGTCGACCACCGGGGCGAACGAGTCGGGCGGGCGCAGCACCACGACGGCATCGCCACCACGGTGCTGCAGCTTGCGCAACAGCGGGTCCATGGCGCGAGTGTGCCCGTGTGACGGCGAGGTGGCCACCGTCGACCGGCGCCGACGGAGGCTCGGGGGCAAGACCCGCGTTCACCCTCTCAGGGTGATGTCCCGCGGTCGGGTCCGTCGCACGATCGGGCCGTGAACTCGAACCTCCGTCTCCGCGCCCTGCTCGCCGTCCCCGCCGCCGTCGCCCTGGCTGCGCTCCTCGCCGGGTGCGGCGACGACGACGGGACGACCAGCCTGGCCGCCGCCGATCTCGACGGGCGCACCTTCGTGGTGACCTCGGTCGAGGGGCAGACCCTCGTCGACGGCAGCGAGGTGTCCGTCACCTTCGAGGACGGGAACATCTCCGTGCAGGGCGGCTGCAACACGCTGTTCGGGGCCTACGAGCTCGACGGCTCCACCCTGTCGCCCGCGGGCGAGCTGGCCATGACCCAGCGCGCGTGCGACGAGCCCCTCATGGCCCAGGACGACTGGCTGGCCGCCATGATCGCCGACGAGCCCGACGTGTCGCTCGACGGCGGCACCCTCACCCTCGCCACCGACGACATCGCCCTCACCGCCACCGAGTGAGCTGAGCGCTCCGCCACCCACGAGCCGGTCCCGATCGAGTCGAGCGTCGGCCGGCTCGCGGGGCGGCGCTCGTCATCCGGGTTGACCGGGGTCGGCGCTGCGCAGCATCCGACGCCCCCGCGCCAGCGACTCGACGACCGCGGTGCCGACGAGCACGCCGAGGGCGATGGCGGTCACCGTCACCATCGTGGACACGAAGTCGCTCGGCGACAGGCTCGTGCCCACGCCGATCGTCTCGGTGCTCCCGATGAGGCCCGCGGCGCCCGGCACCAGCAGGTAGAAGCCGGGCAGGAACAGGACCATGGACGGCGGCCCCGAGGGGTGCCGGCCGATGGCGAGCACGATCGGTGTCATGGCGAGCGCCCCGAAGAACGCCGAGAGCTCCGCGCTGAACACGGCGGCCCCGAACGACTGGCCGGCGAAGGCGACGCCGAGCACCAGCAGGATCCAGGGGATGCTGCGGCGGGGCGCCGACATGTGGAAGTGGTAGCCGAGCGCGATGAGGACCAGGCCGGGGACGTAGCCCCACGGGCCGATCGTGTCGAGCGGGCGGTCGATGAGGTCGAACTGGGAGGTCCCGACGAGGGCGGCGGCCGAGGTGATGCCGAACGCGAGGAGCAACAGCTCCATCAGGCCGCGCACCAGGCGGCTGGCGCCGCTGATCGCCTCGCCGGCGGCCAGCTCGATGGTGCCGGCGGTGATGGCGGCACCGGGGAGGAACACGACGAGCGGCGGGATGAGGTTGCGGATCGGGTTGGCCCCGCCGTACCAGTCGCCGAGCGCGAACACCGCGGCGGCCACGACGAACGACATGAGCGTGGGGAGCACGGGGCGCAGCTCGTCGATCCGCTGGGTGACGGCGGCGCCGACCAGCGTGCCGAGCGCGAACGAGATGAGCGCCCCCTCGGGGGTGGGCTGGAGCATCAACGAGAAGCCCGTGGCCAGCACCCCGAGGCCGAGGGAGCGGCCGGCTCGCCCGTAGGCCGGTCGCCGTCGTTCGACCGCGGCGATCTCGACGAGGCCCTCCTCGGGGGTGACCTCGCCCCGGCGGGCGCGCCACAACAGGTCGTAGACGTCGCTCACCTGGTCGAGGCGATAGCCGGATCGGCCCACCGAGCGGACCCGGGCGGTGACCCGGTCGGACTGCAGGAGGATGAAGGTGGGCAGCGCCATCACGTCGACGTCGCCCAGGCCGAGGCGTCGGCCGACGTCGCCCAGCGCGCGCTGGACCTCGTCGACCGTCTCGCCCGAGCGGACCAGCGCCTGGCCGAGCTCGATGAGGAAGGCCTCGGCGGGGGCGTCGGGCGGGCTGGCGCCGGGCGCGCCCTCGCCCTCGGGGTGCGTCACAGGTGGCCTTCTCGCTGGAGCCACCGCAGGGCGAACCACCCCCACAGGGGCGGGAGGTAGAACGTGGCGATCCGGTAGGCGATCACCGAGGCGAACGCGGCCTCTTCGGGGACCCCGGCCGACACCAGCCCGAAGATGAGGCCGCCCTCGACCACGCCGATCCCGCCCGGCACGGGGAGCAGGCCCGACAGCAGCGACACGCTGATGTTGATGACGAGCAGCTCGAGCAGCCCCACCGGGTGGCCCAGGGCGGCGACGAAGGCGCCGAGGGTGAGGGCGAACAGCAGCTCGGAGGCGGCGCTGCCACCGAAGAGCAGGCCGATCCGGCGGGGGGAGCCGAGCCCCTGCGCCGCCGACCAGGCGTCGGAGAGCAGGGCGGTGACCCAGGCGACGAGGCGCCGCCGCCACGGTCCCGCGAGGAGGACCACGACGAGCGCCGCCACGCCGATCAGGACCACCGCCCGCAGCAGCCTCCACGCCGCCCCGACGACGTCGGCGTCGAGGGACAACCCGAGGGTCATGGGCGTGGCGACCAGGATCGTCACGAGCGCGAACGCCTGGAACGCGAAGCTGGCCAGCCCGTCGAGGGCGCCGATGGCCACCGCCGACCCCGGCGCCAACCCGTGGCGTTGGAAGAACCGGATGCTCACCGCCACACGGGCGGCGGTCCCGGGGAGCACCAGCCCGATGTAGGACATGGCCAGCTGCAGCGCGTAGACGGGGCCGAGCGGCAGCGCCACCGGCGACGCCCCGAGGGTGGACAGCGCCCCGGCGAAGCGCGGGAGCTGCGCCACCACCAGACCGACGGTCACCAGCGCCCAGTCGGCGTCGCGCAGCTGGTCGACGAGGTCGTCGAGGTCGAGCCCGCCCACGGCGGAGGCGAGCACGAAGAACGCGATCACCAGCATCCCGAGGCGGACGAGCGACCCCACGGTGACCCGGCGCAGCTGCTGCAACCCGGGGACCTCCGAGCCGAGGCGCTCGGCCACCGCCCGTCGGAGCTGGTCGAGGTCCACCCCGGATCGTCGGACGGCGGCGCGCTGGGCGGTGGTCAGCGCCGGGGACTGCAGGTACGGCAGCGCCCGGGCGAGATCGTCGTGGTCGACCTCGGTCGCCGCGACGTCGACCGCCGCAGGCACACCGAGCGCGAGCGCGGTGGTGAGCAGCGCCTGGGCCCGGTCGACGTGGAACCGCTCGGGCGCCGCATCGGGGCGGGCGCCGGAGAGGTCGTCGAAGGCGACGAGCCCGGTGTCGTCGCGGTCGTCGACGGCGAGGTGCTCGTCGTCGACCTCGCCGTGGGCGACGCCGGCGGCGTGGAGGTGCCCGAGCGCACGCCACAGCGATGCGGCCAACGCGGGGCTCCAGCGGTCGGGCACCCGGTCGAGGGGCGTGCCCACCGGTCGCAGGACCAGCAGGGCGTCGTCGCGGTCGGTGCGCCCGAGCGTGACGACGTCGGGCACCCGGGAGCCGGTGCGCGCCGCGAACAGCGTGAGGAAGGCCTCGCGCTCGACCTGGCGGAACCGGCCGATCGCGGTGGGGGTGCCGGGCCGGCGGTACCAGACCAGTCGCCAGACGGTGGACACCAGTCGGGTGTCGTAGGCGTCGCGCCCGACGACCTTGACGAGCAACGGCGCCCCGGCGGGGTCGCGCCCGGTGAGCAGGAACGCGCCCGCTCGTTGGCGCTCGGCCACCCGCAGGTCGACCGCGGGCACGCCCAGGCGCTCGAGCGCGGCGACCACCCGCTCGGTCGACGGCCACCCGAGCGCCGACCCGAGGGCCAGGTGCACGACCGCCGCGGCGACCACGGCGACCAGGAGGCCGGCGACGGCCTCGGTGGGGGAGGTCTGGGCGGCGAGGACGCCCCCGAGCGCGCTCAGGCCGACGACCCATCGGCCCCACGTCCGCGCTGGGCGCCCGACGTGGGGCGCCGCAGTCATGATCGCGGCGGTGGCGGAGGCGAGACGGAGCGGGGGTGACCAGCCGGCCGGATCGAACGCCGGCAGCCACGCGTCGATGTCGGGCCAGGTCCCGGTGGCCGCCCACCCCGCCAGCGCGGTGACCGGCAATGTGGCGAGGGCTGCGAGGAGCAGGTCGCGGGTGACGGTCCACTGCGCCCGCACCGACGTGGCGACGACGAGGGCCAGCGCCCACAGCGCGGCGGCCACGAACGTGAACGACCACCAGCCCCGCCAGAACCCCGGGAGCGAGGCGACGAGCTCGGCCACCCCCGCCTCCACGCCCGCGGGCGGATCGGCCACCCGGCCGAGCACCACCAGCGCACCGGCGGCGACGATCAGCTGGAGCACGTCGGTGGCCCGGCGGGCCCGGCCCGGCTCGGCGACCGGCTCGACCCCGGCGGTCACCGCTGCTGCGCCGGGCTGGCGACGCGCCGGAGGCCGGCGGGGCGGGCGCTCGGCGGTCGGCATCGGTGCGCTCGCTCGACAGGGGCCGTCAGGACCCGACGCGGCGCAGGCTGTTGCGGTCGGCGTGGGGGAGCAGGTCGGGCAGGTTCGACATGCGCAACATGGTGACCTGGTCGTAGCTCCAGCCCGTGGACCCGATCGTGATGGTGATCTCGAACGACAGCGAGGCTGCGTGGTCGGCCAGGTAGGCGTTCTCGCCGATGGCGTAGCGGGGGTCGCCGGCCGCGGCGCGCATGGTGAGGGTCGTGGCGTCGGCGGTGGCGGTGCCCCCGGCCAGCACCGCGATGCCCCGCGGGACGACGAAGCCCCGCAGGACCTCTCCCGTGGCGGCGTCCCAGAGCCAGTACCCGACCTCGGTGTGGAACGGGATCGGGTCACCCGCCTTCCACATGGCGGTGCGGTAGTCGAGCCCGTAGAGGACCTGCCGGCCGTTGGCCACCGGCCCGAACGGGGTCAGCGAGAGGCGCTCGCGGTACGGGGTGTCGATGACCCCTCCCTGGTCGTGGGCGAACGCCGTGTCGACGCCCTCGTCGCCCTCCCACTCACCGACGAGGGGGGCGAGCGGCCCCAACAGCTCGGTGGCGGGTGCGGTGGCGGTGTCGTCGGTGGCGGTCATCGGGGCCTCTCTCTCGGGGGGGGGGGCTGGTGGGGGGTGTGGGGGGATCACGACGCCCCGTCGCCCACCGCCCACCAGGCGAGGGCGAAGGTGAGCCCGTTCGTGGCCCAGTGGGCGAGCGCGGGGGCGACGAGCGAGCCGCTGCGGAGCCGCAGCCAGCTGAAGGCGGCACCGGCGGCGGCGGTGGCGACGAGGGTGCCGGCGATCACCGCCACGGTCGAGCCGGTGATCTCGCTGCCGGCGGCGGCGTCGGCCCCGCCGGCGAGCAGCGGCGGGAGGTGCCACAGCGAGAACGGCACCACCGACCACACGACCGCCTGCAGGGGTGACGTCACCCGCAGGAGCAGCCCGAGCAGCACGCCCCGGAAGGCGAGCTCCTCGAGGGCGACGGTGCCGATCGGGATGTCGACGAGCACCCGTCGCAGCATCCCGCCGAGGCCGACGTCGAGGCGCGCGTCGGCGAACCACTCCTCGGTGGCGGGCACGAGCACGCCGGCGCCGACGGCGGCGACGACGGCCGCAGCGGCCGCCGCGCCCCATCGCAGCCCGGCACCGACAGTGGATCGCTCCAGGCCGAGCTCGGCGGGTCGGAGCCGGGCCGCGAAGGCCACCCCGGCCACCGCCGCCGTCGCCCCGATGTTCGCGAGCAGGTGCCAGTCGCCGGGGATGGCGATGCGGCGGGCGACCACGTAGGCCGTGAGGCCGCCCACGGTGGCGGCGATGGCCCGACGATCGTCGAGCAGCGGCACGGGGGAGGCGATCACCTGTCGGCGAGGGCGGCGCGCAACGCCGCGGTGTCGTCGGTGGTCCAACCCTCGGGGGGCGCGACCGCGGCCCAGGCGTCGACGAACGCATCGGTGTAGTCGTGGCCGAACCCCGGGACGGCCGAGAACCCGGCCATCAGGTCGAACGACTCCTGGACCCAGCTGATCACGGGCACCCAGCGGGCGGCATCGGGCACGCCGACGCCGCGAGGGTCGTCGAGCCAGTCGGGTGACGACCACAGGTGGTCGGGCCGCCAGGTGCCGATCGCATCCGTGGGGTGGAACAGGTAGAGCACCCGTGAGCCCGTCCACGCGGGGTCGTCGGGGTCGATGTCGGTCACCTGGTTGGCCACCCGCACTCCGGGCTGCGACGCGTACGTCGGTCGCCAGCTGGGGGAGCCGGCGTCGCGCTCGTCGATGAGCGCCGAGAACAGCGGGTTGTTGGCGGTCGGGCCCACGAGCAGGGCCCCGTCGGCTCGCGCCGTGAGGTCGGCCAGGCCGGCGCCGGGCCCGTCGTCGCTGGCGAACGCGGCTTCGGCGCCGAACGAGCCGAGGCTCTCGCCGAACACCACCAGGGTGGGCCGGTCGTCGGCGGGCAGCGTCGACCAGCGGGCGTGGACCGCGTCGAACAGGGCGACGCCGGCCTCCGACGCCCCGCCGGTGTCGACCAGGAACGCGATCCAGCTGGGCAGGAACGAGTACTGCTGGCTGACGATGGCGGTGTCGCCGCCGTGGAGGTGCTCGATGGCTCGCGCGGCCACGGGGTTGATCCAGCCGGTGCCGGTGGCGGTGGCCACGACCAGCACCGACCGGTCGAACGCACCGGTGCGCTCGAGCTCGCGCACGGCGATGTCGGCGCGCTCGTCGACGCTGTCGGCGGAGTCGAGGCCGACGTAGACCCGGATCGGGTCGCGCACCTCGACGCCCGGACGGGCGGTGGCGGCGATCTCGTCGGCGGGCGTGGCCCCACCGGCGAACCCCCGCCCCTGGAACCCGAGGGTGTCCCACTCGACCAACGACCCTGGCCCGCCCGACGCGCTGGCCAGGGTCGGCTGCTCGACGCCGTCGGGGGTGGTGGTGTCGACCAGCCCGAAGGTGGTGTCGGCCCAGTCGACGAACTGGCGCTCGAACACGTTCCACACCACGCCGAGGGTCACCACCACGATGCCGGCGGTGGCGATCCGGCCCCAGCGGGGGCGCACGATCCGCCGTCCGACCCGTCGGTCGAGCCAGCCGACGGCGGCGGCGAGGAGCCGGCCGAGCAGCACCAGCACGGCGAGCAGGACCACCGAGAGGACCAGCACGACGATCACCGACCAGCCGGACAGGGCGTCCATGCCCATGACCTCGCGGTGGTCGCGCTGCCACACCGTCCAGAGGACCAGACCGAGCGAGATGGTGGCCGCGGCGTCGACGATGAGCGCCAGGCGGCCCCAGAGCGGCCAGCGGGGGTCGGTGCGCCAGCCCTGACGCCGCCAGAGGGCTGCGATCCCGGCGCCGAGCGCACCGAAGACGAGCAACCCGAAGGCGGCCGAGACGGCGCTGATCGCCGCCTGGTTGACGGGCTGGCGCGGCAGGAGGCTCGGCATCAGCGAGAGGAACCAGCACAGCAGGGCGCCGCCCGCGGCGGCGAGGGTCGGCGGGGCGACCAGCCGCTCGCGCAACCGGCGCTCCCCGGCGTCCTCGCCGACTGGGACCGGGGGCACCGGTTCCGGTCGCTCGGGATCGTCAGCGAGGACGGGGTCGGCCGGGTCGGTCGGGGCCGTGGTCATCGGGCGCTCCAGCGGGCGGCGTACTCGTCGAGGAACACGGCCTTGGCGATCGTCGACCGGCGCAGCTCGTCGAGCAGCACCCGCTCGTTGGGGGCGTGGATGTTGCTGTAGCCGTCGGTCGCCCCGAGCAGGATCATCTCGGCGTCGGGGACCGCCTCGTGCAGGGCCATCACCAGCGGGATCGACCCGCCGGTGGCCATCTCGACGGTGTCGGCGCCCCACGCGCTCGCCAGCGCGGCCGAAGCGGCCTCGTAGGCGGGCCCCGAGGTGGACGCGAGGAACCCGTTGCCGGCCTCACCCCAGCTGACCGACAGCTCGACCCCGAGCGGCCGCTGCGCCTCGAGGTGGGCCACGACGGCCTGCGCCGCCTCGGCGGCGTCCTGGTCGGGGTGGACCCGCACGTTGAGCACGGCGCGCGCCGAGCCGGCGACGGCGGGCACCGGCGCATCGACCGCCGGGGCGTCGAACCCGATGATGGTGATGGCCGGCCCCGACCAGATCCGCTCGCCGATGCCGCCCGTGCCCATGAACGGGACACCGGGGAGGACCTCGGCCAGCTGGCGGAACTCGTCGTCGGTGTAGGACGCGCCCGTCCAGGTCTCGCGGCGCAGGCCGGCGACGGCGACGTCGCCGTGCGCGTCGTGGAGGGTGGCGAGGGCGTGGACCAGGGCGATGCGGGCGTCGGGGGCGGCGCCGCCGAACTGGCCGCTGTGCTTGTCGCCGGCCAGGGTCCGGGCCTCGACGGTGACGAGGGCCGAGCCCCGCAACCCGACGGTGAGGGTGGGAACGCCGGGTCGGACGCTGCCGAGGTCGGCGATGACCATGGCGTCGGACCGGAACAGCGCGGGCGCCGACGGTGGGTAGTGGTCGAAGGGGCTGCCGTACTCCTCTTGGCCCTCGAAGACGAGCTTCACCCCGACGGGAGGACGGCCCCCGTGGGCCCGGATGGCGCCGAGGATGCCGACCAGGTTCGCCTTGGAGTCGGCGGTGCCGCGCCCGTAGATGGCGCCGTCGCGG
>DATHSN010000159.1:0-10470 GCA_035464115.1 Acidimicrobiales bacterium
ACCTGGCCCGGCGCGACGCCCTCGACCAGGGTCGCGAGGTCGACCCGTTGCGCGAGGTCGAGGGCGCCATGGTGGTCGACACGAGCGAGCTCTCGGTCGACGAGATCGTCGACCGCCTCGTCGAGCTGCTCGAGGGCACCGGTGGCTGAGCCGGTCACCCGACCGCTGTCGCGCGTCCAGCGCGTCTTCTACGCGGTCGTGCGGCTGGTCGTGGTCGGCGCCGCCAAGCTCTGGTTCCGCGTCGAGGTGCACGGCGCCGAGCACCTCCCGGCCCGGGGCGCCTACGTCCTGGCCCCCGCGCACCGCTCCAACCTCGACACGCCGCTGTTGGCGGTGGTCACCCGGCGGCCCCTGCGCTACATGGGCAAGGACTCGCTGTGGAAGGCCGGTCGCTTCGGAGCCTGGTTCCTCAACTCGCTGGGTGGGTTCCCGGTGGCCCGGGGCAGCGCCGACCGCGAGGCGCTGCGCGCCGCCGAGGAGGTGCTGCGGCGGGGCGAGCCACTGGTGATGTTCCCCGAGGGCACCCGGCGCGAGGGGCCCACCATCCAGCCGCTGTTCGACGGGCCCGCCTTCGTCGCGGCCCGCACCGACGCGCCGATCGTGCCCATCGGCATCGGTGGCACCGAGGCGGCGATGGGACGGGGGGTGAAGATCCCCCGACGCCAGAAGGTCACCTTCGTCGTCGGTGCCCCGATCCTGCCCCCGGCCCGGGCCGAGGGCGCCCGGCCGCCGCGCTCCGCGGTGCGGGCGATCACCGCCGAGCTGCACGAGCGGGTCCAGGACCTCTTCGACGAGGCGCAACGCCTCGCCGGCACCCCGAACCCCCCGGCTTGACACGGCGGGTCGTCACGGGCACGGTGGTGCCGATGCGTCCCGTCGCCGACCTCCTCCTTCTCGTGTAGGCGAGCACCCCATCTCGGTGCTCGCCGAACCTCCTGCGCCCACCGGGCCAGGAGGTTTCGTGCTTTTCCGGGTCGGTCCCCGTCCGTGGGTCCGGTCCGCCCCGTCCCACCGTCGCCCCCCAACCCCAGCGAGGGAGAACATGCCGCCCGAACCCGTCACGCCGAGGCCGATGCCGTTCGAGAAGTACGTGCCGTTCGTGCCCCTCGACCTGCCCGACCGCAGGTGGCCCGAGCGGCGCATCGAGCGGGCGCCCCGGTGGTGCAGCGTCGACCTGCGCGACGGCAACCAGGCGCTCATCGACCCGATGGACCCCGACCGCAAGCGGCGCATGTTCGAGGTGCTGGTCGAGACCGGGTTCACCGAGATCGAGGTGGGGTTCCCGTCGGCGTCGCAGACCGACTTCGACTTCGTGCGGATGCTGATCGAGGACGACCTGATCCCGGCGAACGTCACGATCCAGGTGCTGACCCAGTGCCGCCCCGAGCTCATCGAGCGGACCTACGAGGCCATCCGCGGCGCCCACTCGGCCATCGTGCACTTCTACAACTCCACGTCGGTGCTCCAGCGCCGGGTGGTGTTCGGGCTCGACAAGGAGGGCATCACCGAGATCGCGGTGAACGGCGCCCGGCTGTGCCGCAAGCTCGAGGACACGGTCCCCGACACCGACGTGCGCTACGAGTACTCGCCCGAGAGCTTCACCGGCACCGAGGTCGACTACGCGGTGGAGATCTGCGAGGCGGTGATGGACGTCATCGAGCCCACCCCCGAGCGCCCGTTGATCCTCAACCTGCCGGCCACGGTCGAGATGTACACCCCCAACATCTATGCCGACGTCATCGAGCGCTTCGGTCGCACCATCCGCGACCGCGACTCGGTGGTGATCAGCCTGCACCCCCACAACGACCGCGGCACCGCGGTGGCGGCCAGCGAGCTGGGGTTGCTGGCCGGCGCCGACCGGGTCGAGGGCACCCTGTTCGGCAACGGTGAGCGCACCGGCAACGTCGACGTGGTCACCATCGCGCTCAACCTGTTGACCCAGGGCGTCGACCCCGAGCTCGACCTCGGCGACATCGACCGCGTGCGGCGCGTCGCCGAGTACTGCAACCGGCTGCCGGTGCACCCGCGCCACCCCTACGCCGGCGACCTCGTCTACACGGCGTTCTCGGGGTCGCACCAGGACGCCATCAAGAAGGGCATGGCGGCCATGCGCGCCGGTGGCGGCCCCGACGCCGACTACCAGGTCTGGGAGGTGCCGTACCTGCCGATCGACCCCAAGCACGTCGGGCGCACCTACGAGGCGGTCATCCGGGTGAACAGCCAGTCGGGCAAGGGCGGCGTCGCCTACATCATGGAAGAGGAGTTCGGGCTGGCCCTGCCCCGGCGGCTGCAGATCGAGTTCTCCCGCATCATCCAGCGGATCTCCGAGGAGACCGGGTCCGAGGTCACCCCGGGCGAGATCTGGGGCGTGTTCGCCGACGAGTACCTGCCCGACGAGCCGTCGCTCGCGCTGCGCACCGCCGAGATCACCACCAACGACGCCGGCACCACCATCACGGCCCAGCTGCTCGTCGACGGTGAGCCGGTCACCGTGCACGGCACCGGCAACGGGCCGGTCGCCGCGTTCGTCGGCGCCGTGCGCGCCGGGCTGGGCGACACGCTGGGGGCGGCCGCCGAGATCGACGTCGTCGACTACGCCGAGCACGCGGTGAGCGCCGGCTCCGACGCCACCGCCGCGGCCTACGTCGAGACCCGCCGCGCCGACGGCACCGTGCGCTGGGGCGTGGGGATGCACGAGAGCATCCTCACCGCC
Source organism: Acidimicrobiales bacterium (assembly GCA_035464115.1). Taxonomy (GTDB): domain Bacteria; phylum Actinomycetota; class Acidimicrobiia; order Acidimicrobiales; family SKKL01; genus DATHSN01. The sequence goes on from DATHSN010000159.1 coordinate 2,714, forward strand.
TCGTTGCGGGCGGTGGTCGGCGCCATGAACCGCCAGCGGGTCGCCGTCGAGGAGTGAGGCCGGCGGGGCGGGTCAGGCGCCCCAGCCGAGGTGGTCGACCGGGCCCCGCCCGTCGCCGAGGCGCCAGGTGGCGGCCCCGGCGACGGCGGCGGACACGAACGCCTTGGCCCGGTCGATCGCCGCGTCGGGCTGGTCGCCGTGGGCGAGCCGGGCGGCGATCGCCGCGGCGAACGAACAGCCCGAGCCGTGGGTGTTCACGGTGTCGATCCGGGGTGCCCGCAGCGCGCGGGTCCCCGACGGGCCCGCCACGACGTCGACGGCGTCGGGGCCACCGAGGGCGCCGCCGGTGATCACCACCCATCGGGGTCCGAGGGCGCGCAGGGCGTGCGCCGCGTCGGCCAGGTCGTCGTCGTGGAGCAGGTCACGGCCGAGCAGCAGGGCCGCCTCGCGGTGGTTCGGGGTGGCCACGGTGGCGTGGGGGAGCAACCGGTCGCGGTAGGCGCCGACGGCGTCGAGGATCGGTGCGCCGTCGTGGGCGACGAGCACGGGATCGACCACCAGGTGGGGGAGCGCGCCCGCCCGGTCGGCCACCGCCTCGACGTTGGCGGGTGAGCCGAGGAACCCGGTCTTGGCCGCCGCCACCGGCAGGTCGGCGAGGACCACGTCGATCTGGTCGGCGAGCAGGTCGGGCGCCACGGCGGCGGCGCGGTGCACCCGCACGGTGTCCTGGGCGGTCACGGTGGTGACGGCGAGGGCGCCGTGCACCCCGAGCGCGGCGAACGTGCGCAGATCGGCGGCGAGCCCGGCGCCCCCGCCGGAGTCCGATCCGGCGATGGTCAACGCCACGGGCGGGGTCACGGCCGGCGACGCTAGCGGGCGGTGCGGCCCACCGGCTCGGGGGCGTCGGCCTCCTCGCCGGCGGGTTCGGGCTGCTCGTCGTCGGGCGGGTCGTCGTCGCGCTCGCGGTACTGCGGGGGCATGCTCGGCGCGCCCTCGTCGCGACGCTGCTCGAGGACGTAGCCCACCGCGGCGGCGATCGAGCCCGTGGTGGGCACGGCGAGGAACGCACCGAGGATCCCGAACGCGAACCCGCCGGCGGTGACCGCGAACAGGATCACCAGCGGGTGGAGCCGCAGGACGCGGCCGACGACGAGTGGCTCGAGCAGGTTGCCCTCGGTCTGCTGGACGCCGACGTTGACGGCGAGCACCGCCAGCGCGGTGGCGATGCCCGAGTCGGCCAGGGCCACCAGCACGGCGAGGGCGCCGGCGACGAACGCGCCGACGATGGGGAACAGCCCACCGAAGAAGACGAGGATGGCGAGGGGGATGGCTGCGGGCACGTCGAGGATCACCAGCCCGATGCCGATCAGGATGGCATCGGCCGCCGCCACCACGATCTGGCCTCGGAAGTAGCCGCCGAGCACGTTCCACGCCCGCTGGGCCATCTCGGTGAGCGGCTCGTGCCAGCGCCGGGGGGTGAGGTCGCGGACGAAGGTCGCCACCCGGGGCCCGTCCTTGACGTAGAAGAACAGCACCACGACGCCGAACAGGATCGAGGCCAGGGTCTCGACCGCCACGCTGACCCACCGGGTGGCGCCCTCGGACCCGGTCTCGGCCGCCCAGTCGCGGACGCCGTCGAGCGCGTCGTCGAACACGGGCAGGTCGACGCCGAGGCGCTGGTTGGCCCACGACCGCAGGTCGGCGTAGCCCTGCTCGAGCGAGTCGACGACGTTGCCCAGCTCGCGGACCACCAACCACCCCAGCCCGCCGAGCACCACGACGAGGCCGACCGCGAAGCCGACCACCAGCACCGTGGCGAACAGCCAGGGGGGCCAGCCCCGCGCCCGCAGTCGGTCGGTGAGCGGGGCGAGGAGCGCGGCGGGGAACAGGGCGATGACCATGGGGACCAGCGCGAGCTTGAACATCCCCATGACGACCCACAGCGCCCACGCGACGGCGAGGAGCCCCGCCACCGCCCACGCCACCACGCCGAAGCGCACGAGCGGCAGCGTGAGGAGGGGTCGCACGTCGCGCGCCCGCCCGGTCAGCGGCGACCGGACACTGGGCATGGGTTCCTCCCGGGCGGCGGAGGCCACCGTCGACGGCACGTGCGGGACCGATCGGTCCCGCACGCCCGCTTACCCGGCGTTCGCGCCGCGCAACCCGGGGTCGGTCAGCCGACCTTCTCGATGTCGCGCCGGCCCGGCTTGGCGGTGATGCGACGCACCAGCGGCTCGAAGTGCTCGAGCGGCAAGGTGTCGTACGACGGGTCGAACGCGGTCTGGTCCCACTCGTCGGCGAAGCGGGCCGCCAGCGAGAAGGTGTCGGCGTCGAGCGCGTCGCGGTGCTGCTCGCGGGCGTCGGGGTCGCCACCGAAGTGGTGGTAGTAGTGCCGCCCCTGGAAGTCCTGGTGGACCCGGATCATCTCGACGACCTCGTCGCGCACGTAGGGGCGGATGATCTCGGCGGCGATCGCGGGGTGGTTGGGGACGCTGATCGCCTTGCCCACGTCGTGCATCAACGACGCGAACACCACCTCGTCGTCGGCTCCCGCCCGTTCGGCGCGGGTGGCGGTCTGCAGGCAGTGGGTGAGCTGGTCGGTGCTGAAGCCGTCGGTGATGTCGGCGAGCGACCGCAACAGGTCGAGGAGGCGGTCGGCGACCCGACCCTGGTTGCGGGCGGTCTCGGCGCCGATCGTCGCCCACTGCTCGGCGGTGGACTCGTCCATGCGGGTGAAGGTGTCGGCCATCGACCCAGTGTCGCCGATGGGGGTGCCCGACGTCACGATCGGCCCGGCGGTGGGGTCAGCCCGACAGCTGGACGCCCAGGACCAGCGCGGCGGTGGCGGCGACGAGGGCGACCGCGCCCGCGGCGGTGAGGAGCCGACGGTCGCGGGTCACGCCCGACACGACCGCGCCGGCGCCCGACACCGCCACCACGAGCAGCTTCACGCCGAGGGTGACGAGGTACTCGGTGGATCGGTCGCCCACGTCGACCGCGAGCAGCGCCCACACGCCCGTGACCAACGTCAGGACGAGCCCCGCCCACACCACGACGTGCAGGCGACGAGTGGCGAGCCGGGGCCCGCCGGAGCCGAGGAGGGCGGCGACCAGACCGCCCACCCACAGCGCGGCGCCGAGCACGTGCAGCGACGCGCGGACCGTGTCGGCGGTGAGGGGCAGCACCTAGAGCTCGGCGAGGACCGCGCTGGCGCTCATCTCGCGGTCGTTCACCGGCGGCCGGTCGGGCAACGAGCCGCCGATGGAGAGGGTGGCGAGCACGTCGACGGCCGAGAGCAGGTCGCGCAGTGACCGCGGCGGCGGGAAGTACTCGTCCTCGTCGGTGATGCGGACCTCCTCGACGCCCTCGGCGGGGGCGAGGCGGTCGATGACGGCCGCCACCAGCTCCTCGGGGGCCGACGCGCCGGCGGTGACGCCGACGGTGCCGGTGAGGTCGTCGGGGAGCTCGGCCGCGTCGTTGATGCGGTACACCCGGGGGCAGCCCTGCTCACGGGCGAGCTGCTCGAGGGCCCGCGTGTTCGACGAGTTGGCCGAGCCGATGACCACCATGGCGTCGACCCGCGGGGCGATCTGCATCAGCGCCGACTGGCGGTTGGTGGTGGCGAAGCACAGGTCGCTGCGCCCCGGGAGCCACACGTCGGGGAACCGCTCGCGGGTGGCCTCCATGACGTCGGACCAGTCGCGGTGGCTGAGGGTGGTCTGGGCGAGCAGGGCCACCGGCTGGTCGAACACCGGGAGGGCCTCGACCTCGGCCACCGTCTCGACCCGGTGGATGGCGTCGGGGGCCACCGCCATGGTGCCGACCGCCTCCTCGTGGCCCTCGTGGCCCACGTAGACGATGCGGTAGCCCTTGCCGGCGCGCACCTTCACCTCGTGGTGGACCTTGGTGACGAGCGGGCACACCGCGTCGACCACGTAGCCGCCGCTGGCCCGGGCCGCGGCCACCACCTCGGGGGCCGAACCGTGCGCGGAGAGCATGATCGGCCGACCGGGCGGCACCTCGTCGACGTCGTCGACGAACACCACGCCCATCTGCTCGAAGCGCTCGACCACCCGCCGGTTGTGGACGATCTCGTGGTAGCAGTAGACGGGCGGCTCGAAGGCCCGCACCATCCACGCCAGCGCCTTGATCGCCATCTCCACGCCGGCGCAGAAGCCCCGCGGGGCGGCCAGCAGCACGCGGTCGACGTCCACGCCCCCACGGTACCGAGCCGGGGCCCGTATCCTTGCCAGATGCCCGAGCGCCCCCGCGTCGTCGCCGTCACGGCCGAGTCGGCCGCGGCGCGCGCCGGCATCGAGGTCGGCGACGAGGTCATCTCCATCGACGGCGAGGTGCCGCGCGACGTCATCCAGTGGCGTTGGCTCGTCGACGAGGCCGACCCGGTGCTGCTCGTCGACCGCGGCGGGCTCGAGCTCGAGATCGAGGTGGGCAAGCCGGCGGGCGAGCCGCTCGGCGCCGAGGTCGCCTCGGCGCTCTTCGACGCGGTCCGCACCTGCGACAACCACTGCGAGTTCTGCTTCATCTACCAGCTGCCGCCCGGCATGCGGAAGAGCCTCTACCTCAAGGACGACGACTACCGCCTGTCGTTCCTCTACGGGAACTTCACCACCCTCACCCGCGTCACCGAGGCCGACCTCGAGCGGGTCGTCACCGAGGGGCTGTCGCCGCTGCACGTGAGCATCCACGCCACCGATCCCGCGGTGCGCACCGAGATGCTCCGCAACCGCCGGGGCGCCACCAGCCTGCGGTGGCTGCGGGCCCTGCTCGACCACGGCGTCGAGGTCCACGGCCAGATCGTCGTCTGCCCGGGCCTCAACGACGGCGCCGTGCTCGACGACACGCTCGCCGGGGTGCTCGACCAGTACCCCGAGCTGGCCACCATCTGCGTGGTGCCGCTCGGGATCAGCCGCTACAACACCGAGCCCCGCATGCGGCCCCACACCCGGGCCGAGGCCGAGGCGGTGGTCGACACCGTCGAGGACTGGCAGGACGTCTACCGCGCGGTTCTCGGTCGCCGCCTCGCCTTCGCGGCCGACGAGTACTACCTGCTCGCCGAGCGCCCCTTCCCGTCCGCCGACGCCTACGAGGGCTTCCCCATGCACGAAGACGGCGTGGGCATGGCCCGCACCCTCGAGCTCGAGATCACCGGCGCGGTCGACAGCCCCACCGGCCCCCAGTCGGGGTTCTTCGCCTGGGTCGACGGGGCGCCCGCCGAGGGCTACCGGGCGCCCCGCACCTCGACCGCCGGCGGCTGCGGGTCCACCGCCGCGTCGGCGCCGGGCACGGTCGGCGTCAGCCTGCGACCCCGGCGCGACGCGCCGGTCGGCATCCTCACCGGCGAGTACGGCGCCCGGGTGCTGGCGCCGCTCGTCGCCGGCCTCGGTCGCGACGACGTGCGGGTCATCCCCGTGGCCAACGAGTTCTTCGGCGGCACCACCGCGGTCACCGGGCTGATGGTCGGCGCCGACATCGCCCGGGTGCTCGAGCGCGAGCCCGTCGGGCACCGCTACCTGCTCCCCGACGTGTGCCTGTCCGAGGGCCGGTTCCTCGACGGCACCACCCCCGACGAGCTGCCCCGCCCCGTCGAGATCGTCGCCACCGACGGGCTGGCGCTGCGCGCCGCGCTCGGTCTCGACCGCGCCGCCGTGGGGGCCGACCGATGAGCGACATGCCCGTGGTCGCCATCGTCGGTCGCCCCAACGTCGGCAAGTCCACCTTCATGAACCGGGTGCTCGGGCGGCGCGAGGCCATCGTCGAGGAGCGCCCCGGCGTCACCCGCGACCGCAAGGAGGTGGTGGGGGAGTGGCGCGGCCGCGACTTCCTCCTCGTCGACACCGGCGGCTGGCTGCCCGGCGGCGACGCCCTCGACGACAAGGTGTCGGCCCAGAGCGAGCGGGCCATGCGCGAGGCCGACGTCGTCATCTTCGTGGTCGACGCCACGGTCGGCGTCACCGAGGAGGACGCCCGCGTCGCGGATCTGCTGCGCCGTCTCGACCGGCCGGTGCTGCTCGCCGCCAACAAGGTCGACGACGCCAACCGCGAGGCCGCGGCGTGGGAGCTGATGACCCTCGGCGTCGGCGAGCCGTGGCCCATCAGCGCCCTGCACGGTCGGGGCACCGGCGACCTGCTCGACGCCCTCATCGACGTGCTCCCGCCCGAGGACGACGAGCCCGACGAGGGCGCCGACCTCGCCGACCCGGAGCGGATCTTCGCGGTGTCCATCGTCGGGCGGCCCAACGTGGGCAAGAGCACCTTGTTCAACCGGCTCATCGGCGACGAGCGCTCGGTGGTCCACGACATGCCGGGCACCACCCGCGACGCGGTCGACACCGTGGTCGAGACCCCCGACGGGCCCATCCGCTTCGTCGACACCGCCGGCATGCGCCGCCGGGCGCGCATCGACGAGGGCACCGAGTACTACTCGTTCGTGCGGGCCCTCAAGGCGGTCGACGCCGCCGACGTCGCCCTGCTCGTCATCGACGCCACCGAGGGCGTCACCCACCAGGACCAGCGCCTCGCCGAGCGCATCGACGCCGCCGGCTGCCCGGTGGTGGTGCTGCTCAACAAGTGGGAGCTGCTCGACGCCGAGGCCCGCGAGCAGCTCGGCATCGAGGTGGGGCGCAAGCTGCACTTCCTCGGCCAGTCCGAGGTGCTCAAGATCTCGGCGCTGTCGGGCAAGGGCGTCCACCGCCTTCTGCCGGCGCTCACCGACGCCATCGCCGACTACCACACCCGGGTCCCCACCCGGAAGGTCAACGACGTCATCCGGGCCGCCCAGCAGGCCCAGCCCGCCCCCCACGGCGGGCGGGTGCTCTACGCCACCCAAGGCGCCGCCGACCCGCCCACGTTCACCCTGTTCGCCAACCGCGAGCTGCCCGCCACCTACCTGCGCTACCTCGAGCGGCGGCTCCGTGAGGACCTCGACCTCGGGGCCACGCCCATCAAGCTGCGGGTCCGCCGCCGGTCCTGAACGAACATCGGTCACCCAACCGTCAGGCGATCGTCACCCGACTGCGCTCACGTCCCGAGCCGGCCGACCGGTAGCATCGCGTAGCCATGGACGACGTCCTGCTGACGGCGCTCGCCGTCGCCTCGCTCGCCGCCACCGCTCTCTGGGGGCGGTCGGCCAGCCACCGGGGCCGGGTCCTGCAACGGGTCCGGCGCAACACCGTCGACGCCGAGGCCCGGGCGCTGGCGCGGGCCGACTACCGCAAGGACCTGCACACCGCGCTGCTCTACGCCACCATCGCGGTGGCGGCGGCCACCGCGGCCCTCCTCGACTCGTCGTCGGCCGCGGTGTTCGCCCTGTTGCTGATCCCCACCGTCGTCACCTTCGCTCTGGGGCGGGGCTTCGTCACCGAGGCCAAGCTCGCCGCCAACCGCCTCGAGCTCGAGCGTCGGGCCCAGGAGGTCATCGACCAGGAGGCGTCGGCGCCCAAGCGCTGGGCCGCCCGCCTCGCCCCCGACGAGCTGCCCGACATCAGCGGGTTCGAGGTCGGTCGGGTGTACCAGGCCGGCACCGGGCTCATGGCCGGCGACTTCTACGACGTGTTCCGGGTGGCCCCCACCCGGGTGGCGGCGGTCATCGGCGACGTCACCGGGCACGGCATCGAGCCGTCGATCACCGCGTTCCAGGCCAAGTACTTGCTGCGGGTGTTCCTCCGCCAGTTCCGCGATCCCGCCCAGGCGCTCGAGGAGCTCAACGCCCAGATGTCGGCCATGGACCGCGGCGAGGA
>DATHSN010000160.1:0-2345 GCA_035464115.1 Acidimicrobiales bacterium
GACGCCGTTCGGCGCATCCTCCGCACCACGCTGGTCCTCGGTCGGCCGCTGCCGTCGATGCCGGCGCAGCACGAGTACGAGGCGCTGTGCCTCGACTGGTACCTCGGTCCTGCCCGCCGGTGGGCGTCGGTGCTCGAGGACGACGGCGAGGTGGTCGGGTACCTCCTGCTCGGTGCCGACCCGTCCGGTCAGCGCCGCTGGGTGACCCGCGCCGTCGGGCGCTGCCTCGCCGCCCTCGTGAGGGCCGGGCTCACGGGCCAGCTCTCCGGCGACGCCGCCCGCCTCGTGTGGTTGCGCCTCCGAGACGGGTGGGGCCTGCGCCGCTCCACCCCGCCGCTGCCCGTCCACGTGCACCTCAACCTCGTGCCCTCGGTCCGCGCCGGACGAGGTGGCCGGCTGCTGGCGGCCCGCGCCGACGACCTCTGCCGAGAACTCAGGGCACCCGGCTGGTACGGCGAGATCAACGCGCCGGCGGGCCGGCGGGCGTCGGCGCTGGAACGGCTCGGCGCCGAGATCGTCCACCGCGCACCGAACCGGACCCTGTCGTGGGCCGCGGGCACACCCGTCGAGCGGCTGACGGTGGTGCGCCGCCTGCCGGCGGCCACGGCGGAGCCAGCAGCATGAGCCGTGACGCTCCGGAGGTCGCGTTCGTCCTCCCCGCCGGTGGGAGTGCGGGCGCCGCCCAGGTCGGTTCGCTGCTGGCGCTCCTCGAGGCGGGGATCGTGCCCGACGTGCTGGTCGGCTGCTCGGTCGGGGCCCTCAACGCCACGTACCTGGCCATCGAGCCATCGGTGGAGCAGGTCCAGCGCCTGGCGGAGATCTGGGCCGGCCTGACGCGGGCACAGGTGTTCGGGTCCTCGTGGACGCGCACGCTCATCCGGGTCGCCGCCGGTCGGGAGCACGTCTATGAACCCGATCTGCTCCGCTCGCTGATCCGGCGGTTCTGCCCCATGGCCGACCTGTCGGACACGGCCATCCCGGTCCACGTCGTCTCCACCGACCTCGATGCGGGGACCGAGAGGTGGTGGAGCCGTGGTGCCCCCGAGGAGGTGCTCTACGCGTCGGCCTGCCTCCCCGGTCTGTTCCCGCCGGCGGTGCTCGATGGGCACCGCCACGTCGACGGCGGGGTGCTGGAACCCATCCCGGTGGAGCGCGCCGTCGGCCTCGACGCTCGGACGATCTACGTCATCGGCGATGTCGTGCAGCCCACGGTCCCCTCAGGCCGGATGCACGCGCTGGCGGTGGTCCTCCACGCGTTCGCCATCAGCCGCTACGCACGCCTGCCGGATCCCGAGGCGATGGCCCACCCGGGCCAGGAGGTGATCGTGCTGCCGGGGGCGCCGACGCAGGGCATCGACCTGCGCGACTTCTCCCACACCCGCCGGCTCATCGACGAGAGCCACGCGCTCACCTCCGCTCGCCTCGAGCACCTCGGCCGCCGCGGTGGCGATGCGCTCGCCCCAGAGCTGGTAGCCGGCTCCGCCGGGATGGAACCGGTCGGCGCTGAGCAGCGCCTCCACGTCTCGGCGTGACCAGCCGGCGGGCAGGGTGGAGATGTCCACCCGGCCCACACCCCGGCGCGCCGCGACCCGTTGGCTGACCCGATCGAGCTGCCGGGCCCGCAGCGCCGCGACGGCGCGCAGCGGCTGAGGGAGCAGCGACGCGCACCGCACGTCGGGGATCGAGAGCAGGAGGACGGGTATGTCGCCACAGGCGTCGAGCACCCCGTCGAGCGCGCGGGCGAAGGCGCGCCTCCGGGTGCCGGCGCCGACATCGTTGGCGCCGACGCTCAGGATGATCAGGTCGGGGGGACGACCGTCGGCGACGAGAGCACGGAGCAGGGGGACCTGCTCGCGCGCGACATCGTGGACCGCTGACCCGGCGACGGCGAGCACGTGCACGCGGCACGGCGGGCCGAGCTCCCGGGCGACGAAGGCAGCCGGCGTCTCGTCGACCCGCTCTGCGCCCAGCCCGGCTGCGACGCTGTCGCCGAGCCAGGCGATCCGCACGGGTGACCCGGCGCCCGGGTACCAGCCGTCAGCGGTGGGCGCGACGACCCACGGCCGAGCGGCGGTGCGCATGGTGCGGGTGGCCTGCGCCTGGCACACACCCCACAGCGCACCGACGGAGCCGGGCGCGGCGACACCCACGGCGACGCCGATCGTCCACCATCTCGCCTTCGCCTGTTGCATCGCCGCATCCATCCGTGGGGAGTGAGGATCGTATCTTCCGCTGGTCCTCGCCAGAGCCGCGATGTGAACGCCTCGCGTTTCTGCGCCGTCGGCTCGGCGATCCACGCATGCGGCGCATCGAGCCACTCGTCGACCAGCAGCATCGCCTCCACG
>DATHSN010000161.1:0-17284 GCA_035464115.1 Acidimicrobiales bacterium
GCGCCGGCGGGCGGCGCAGCGCGCGCCCGCGGCGCGGGCCACCAAGCGCCCGGCCACTCGCGAGCGGTCGCGCCCCGCCGACGGACGGCGCGCTCCGTCGATCGTCCGCAAGGAGCTCAAGGAGGCCGAGCGCGAGCTCGAGCGGCTCCAGCGCCGCCACGACCAGCTGGTGGCCGAGGTCGGCGCGGGCACGACCGACCACGCCGAGCTGGCCCGGCTCGGCGCCGAGCTCGCCGAGGTCGACGAGCGACGGCGCCAGGTGGAGGACCGGTGGCTGGCCCTCGCCGAGGAGGCCGAGTCGACGTAGCCCGCCGGGGTGCGGTCAGTCGCGGGGGCCGGTGATCAGGTCGAGCAACGACCCGATGTCGCGGTGGGCCTCGAGGGGGTGGCGCAGGGCGATGTCCTCGTGGAGCACGTAGCGGTTCCGACGGCCGACCTTGATGCGCTCGACGTAGCCGCCCGCCTCGAGCTCGCTGATGATCTTCTGGGCGGCCCGCTCGGTGATGCCCACGTCGTGGGCGATGTCGCGCTGGCGGGCGCTCGAGTCCTTCGCCAGGCAGATCAGCACGTGGGCGTGGTTGGTGAGGAAGGTCCACTCGCCGCCCGGACGCGCGCTCGCGTGGTCGTCGGCACGGGACTCGGGGGCGTCGGCCAGGGAGCTCACCACGATTCACGGTACCCGATTCGTGGTTGATGGCCGCCGCTAGGCTGACCGCCGCTCCCCCGACCCGGTGAGGTTCGACCGCCTCGATGGCCCTGCTCGTCCTGCTCCACGCCGTGCTCGCGGTGGCCGCTCCCGCCGTGGGACGTCGGTACGGCAAGGGCGTCTTCGCGTTCGTGGCCCTCGCTCCGGCGGCCACGTTCGTGTGGGCCCTCGCCCGGGCGGCGGAGGTGCTCGACGGCGGATCGGTGCGCGAGACCGCCGAGTGGGTCCCGCAGCTGGGGTTGGCGCTCGACTTCCGGCTCGACGCGTTCTCGCTCGTGATGGTGCTGCTGGTGTCGGGCGTCGGTGTGCTCGTGTTCCTCTACTGCGCCAGCTACTTCGGCCCCCGACCCGACCTGGGTCGCTTCGCCATGTACCTCACCGGCTTCGCCGGGGCGATGCTCGGCTTGGTCCTCGCCGACAACCTGCTGCTGCTCTACGTGTTCTGGGAGCTCACGTCGATCACCAGCTACCTGCTCATCGGCTTCGACGACCAAAAGGACGGCTCGCGCCGCTCGGCGCTGCAGGCGCTGCTCATCACCACCATCGGGGGCCTCGCCATGCTCGGCGGGCTCGTGCTCGTGGGCCAGCAGGCCGGCACCCACTCGATCTCCGAGGTGCTCGCCGACCCGCCCACCGAGGGCGCGGTCATGGCGTGGGCCGTCGTGTTGCTGTTGATGGGGGCGTTCACCAAGTCGGCGCAGGTGCCGTTCCACGCGTGGCTGCCCGGCGCCATGGCCGCGCCCACACCGGTCAGCGCCTACCTGCACTCGGCCACCATGGTGAAGGCCGGTGTCTACCTCGTGGCCCGCTTCTCGCCGGCGTTCGCCGACGTGGGCCTCTGGCGGCCGCTCACCGTCGGGGTGGGCGTGGCCACCATGTTGTGGGGCGGCTGGCGAGCGCTGCGCCAGCACGACCTCAAGCTCGTCCTCGCCTACGGCACCATCAGCCAGCTCGGGTTCCTCATCGCCCTGTTCGGCTGGGGCTCGCCCAAGCTGCTCTTCGCCGGCACCGCCATGCTCCTCGCCCACGGCATCTTCAAGGCGTGCCTGTTCCTCGTCGTGGGCATCGTCGACCACCAGGCCCACAGCCGCGACCTGCGCCGGCTGCACCGACTCGGCACCACCATGCCGGTCCTCGCCGCCTCGGCGGCGGCCGCGTCGATGTCGATGGCGGGCATCCCACCGCTGCTCGGGTTCGTCACCAAGGAGGCGGGGCTGCTCGGCTACGTCGACGCGCCGGGCGCGGGAGCCAACTGGGCGCTGGCCGGCATCGTCGTGGGGTCCATGCTCACCACCGCGTACACGGCCCGGTTCTGGTGGGGGGCGTTCTGGGCCAAGCCCACGACCGAGCCCATCGGCCCCGACGTGCCCCGACCCAGCGCCACGTTCGTGGCCCCGGTGGTGCTGCTCGCCGTGCTCAGCGTGGTGGGCGGGCTGTGGACCGCCGCGCCCGAGGCGCTCGTCGGCCCCGCGGCCGGGGCGCTCACGGAGGCCGCCGGCGTCTACCACCTCGTCCTGTGGCCCGGGTGGAAGCTGCCGCTCTACCTGTCGCTGCTGGCCATCGCCGGCGGCCTCGTGCTGTTCGCCCTGCGTCGTCCGGTCGAGGCGCTCCAGGAGGCCGTCGGGCGGTCGTGGACCGCCGAGACGGTGTTCCACGCCGCCTACGCCGGCACCCTCAACGGCGCCCGGCGCTTCATCGGCGTGGTGCAACCCGGCTCGCTCAGCTTCTACCTGTCGGTGCTGCTCATCACCTTCGTCATCTCCCCGGGCACCACGCTGTTCGGGAACGTCACCTTCCCCGACGACTGGGTGTTCGCCGAGTCGCCCGAGCAGGCCGTGGTGGTGGCCCTCGTCGTGGTCGCCGCCATCGCCACGGTGGTCACCAGCCAGCGGTTCGCGGCGGTGCTGGCCCTCGGCGCGGTCGGCTACGGGGTGGCCCTGCTGTTCGAGATCCAGGGCGCTCCCGACCTCGCCCTCACCCAGTTCCTGGTCGAGACGGTGGTGCTGGTGCTGTTCCTGCTGGTGCTGCGCGAGCTGCCGAAGCGCTTCCGCGTCCGTCACGACACGGCGCTGCGCCTCGCTCACGGCGCGGTCGCGCTCGGCGTCGGCGCCATCGTGTTCTCACTGGCGGTCACCACGCTGGCGGCGCGCACCACCGAGCCGGTCGGACCGCGGATGACCGAGGTCGCGTACCCCGAGGGGCAGGGCCGCAACGTCGTCAACGTGATCCTCACCGACATCCGCGCCATGGACACCCTCGGCGAGATCGTGGTGATCGCCGTCGCGGCCATCGGCACGGTGTCGCTGGTGCGGGCCGGCCGGCCCCGCAGCGGGTCGCGCCCGGACGACGAGCAGGCCGGTTCGGGCGATGACGATGCCGGACCGCTCCACACCCGCAACCCGTCGGGCGTGGAGCGATGATGCGCACCGGCCGCCCGCTCGGCGCGCAGCGCTCGCCGATCCTCGACGAGGTGGCGCGGCTCGTGTTCCACACGGTGCTCGTGCTGTCGTTCTACCTCCTGCTCGCCGGCCACAACGCGCCGGGCGGCGGGTTCATCGGTGGGCTCGTCGCCGGTGCCGCGCTCGTGCTGCGCTACGTGGCGTCGGGTCGCGACGACACCGGCGTGCGGTTCGGGTTCGAGCCCCTGCTCGGGTTCGGGTTGCTCATCGCCGGGGGCACCGGCGCCGCATCGCTCGTCGCCGGCGACCAGTTCCTCGAGTCGTGGGTGTTCGAGCGCGACGTGGCCCTGCTCGGCACCGTGAAGTTCACCGCCGCGCTGCCGTTCGACATCGGCGTCTACCTCGTGGTGGTCGGCCTGGTCGTCGCGGTGCTCGACTCGCTCGGGCGCGAGGCCGACGTCGACGCCCCGAACCTCGTCGAGGCCGATCCCGTGCAGCCACCGACCTCGCCGCCCGACACCGTCGGTCCGCAGCCCGAGGACCGCCCGTGACCCTGGTCCTCCCCCTCGCGTGCGCCGTGCTGTTCGCGTGCGGCACCTACCTGTTGCTGCAGCGCACCCTCACCCGGGTGGTGCTCGGCATCGCCCTGCTCGGCCACGGCACCGTCCTGCTGTTGCAGATCGAAGGTGGTCGCGCCGGCCGCGTCCCCATCGTCGGCCCCGACGACCCCACGGCCGGTGTCGTCGACCCCTTGCCCCACGCCCTCGCCCTCACCGCCATCGTCATCACCTTCGGCATCACCGCCTTCCTCCTGGCCCTCGCGTACCGCAGCTGGGTGCTCACCGGCGACGACGAGGTGCAAGACGATCTGGAGGACGCCCGGGTGCCCCGCACCAGCGACGATCAGGCCCGCGGCCTGATGGCCGACGAGATCGGCGACCTCACCGAGTTCGGGCCCGACGACCTCGGTCCCGGGGACCGTCCGTGAGGGCCCTCGTCCCCCTCGTGGTCGTGGTGCCGCTGCTGGGCGCGGCGGCCGCCCTCGTCGCCTCGCGCTATCGAGCCGTGCAGCGGGTGATCTCGGTGCTCACCGTGGTGGCGACCACGGGCATCGGCATCGCGATCCTCGTCGGCGTCGAGGCCGACGGCATCGCCGCTGTGCAGCTGGGAGGCTGGGAGGCGCCGCTCGGCATCACCCTCGCCGTCGACCTCATGGCGGGCATGTTCCTCGTGGTGTCACTGCTCACGGTGCTCGCGGTGCTGGTGTTCGCCATCGGGCAGGCCTCCGACCGACGCGCCGTGTTCCACCCGAGCTACCTGGTGCTCACCGCGGGGGTGTCGCTGTCGTTCATCTCGGGCGACCTGTTCAACCTGTTCGTGGCGTTCGAGATGATGCTCATCGCCAGCTACGTGCTCATCACCCTGGGCGCCACCCGCGAGCAGGTCCGGGCCGGCATGACCTACGTGGTCATCAACCTGACGGCGTCAACGTTGTTCATCGCCGCGTGCGCCTGGGTCTACGCCGCCACCGGCACCTTGAACTTCGCCGACCTCGCCACCATCTTCCCGGGGCTCCCCGATGCCGTCCGGCTCTCGCTGGGCCTGGTGTTCCTCGTGGTCTTCGGCGTGAAGGCGGCGATCTTCCCGCTGTTCGGCTGGCTCCCCGACTCGTACCCCACCGCGCCCACCTCGATCACGGCGGTCTTCGCCGGCCTGCTCACCAAGGTCGGCGTCTACGCCATCATCCGCACCCAGACGATCTTCGGGCTCGAGGAGCTCGGCCCGCTCATCTTGTTGATCGCCGGGGTCACGATGATCGTCGGGGTGCTCGGCGCCATCGCCCAGGACGACGTGAAGCGCATCTTGTCGTTCCACATCATCAGCCAGATCGGCTACATGATCATGGGGCTCGGGCTGTGGTCGGTCGCCGGACTGGCCGGCGCCGTCATCTACGTGGTGCACCAGATCCCGGTGAAGACGGTGCTGTTCCTCGTCGGCGGGCTCATCGAGCACACCACCGGCACCGGCACGCTGCGGCGCATCGGTGGCATGTTGCGGCGTGCGCCGCTCATCGCCGTGCTCTTCCTGCTCCCCGCGCTCAGCCTGGCGGGGGTCCCGCCGTTCTCGGGGTTCGTGGCCAAGCTGGCCCTGGTCGATGCCGGGCTGGGAGGTGAGGCCTGGGCCATCGTCGCGGTGTCGCTCGTGGCGTCGGTCCTCACGCTGGTGTCGATGACCAAGATCTGGGCCGGTGTGTTCTGGGGCGAGCCCGACGAGGCGCCGCCCATCGCCGCCTCGATGGCGCCCGACGCCCACCTGCGGGCGCCGGCGCTGATGACCGGCGCCACGATCGGCGCGGTGGCGCTCACCCTCGCCATCGCCGTGGCCGCCGGGCCGCTGTTCGACCTCGCCGAGCGGGCCGCGGTCGACCTGGTCGACACCGCCGCCTACGTCGAGGCCGTCACCGGGACGGTGGCGCCGTGATCGGCCGACTCGCTCTCGGGGCGTGGCTCGCCGTCGTCTGGGTGGCGCTGTGGTCGGACCTGAGCGTCGCCAACGTGCTGTCCGGCGTGCTCATCGCCGTCGTGGTCTTCACCGTCTTCCCGTTGCGGCGGCTGCCGCACGAGGGGGCCTTCCGGCCGCTGAAGGTGATCGGGTTCGGGATCCGGTTCGTCCTCGCGGTGATCCGCGCCAGCTTCGAGGTGGCCTGGGAGGTGGTCACCCCGCGCAACCGCGACAGCGAGGGCATCGTCGAGATGCCGCTGGCGCCGGGTTGCTCGGACACCGTCCTGGCGTTCCTCGCCGATGCCATCGGCCTCACCCCGGGCACCGTGGTCGTCGACGTCGCCGACGACCGGCGTGCCTTCTGGGTCCACGTGCTGCACCTCGACGACCCCGATCGGGTGCGGGCCGACCTGCTGCGGTTGCAGGCCGGACTCGTCGAGGCCTTCGGGTCCGACGAGGCCGTGCGCTGGTGTCGGGCCGCCCTGGCCGAAGGAGTGCGGTGATGTTCACCGAGCTCGCCGTCGTCGCCCAGATCCTGCTCGGCATCGCCGGGGCCCTGGCGGTGCTGCGCGTGATCATGACGTCGTCGATCGCCGATCGCATCATCGCCCTCGACCTGCTGGTCGTGGTGGTCGTGCTCACGATCGCCATCGACTCGGCGCGCAGCGACACCGCCGCCTTCCTCGACGTGGTGGTCGTCGTGTCGCTGCTCGGCTTCGTGGCCACGTCCGCGGTGGCGCGCTTCATCGAACGGCGGGGCGCCCGATGACCGGGACCGCGGCCGGCGTCTTGTTGGTGCTGGGTGCCGCCCTCACCCTCGTCGCCGCCATCGGCCTGCACCGCTTCCGCGACGTCTTCGCCCGCAGCCACGCCGCGGGCAAGGTGGCCCCGCTCGGCGCCGCCCTCGTGTTCGCCGGCGTCGGCCTCCAGATCGCGGAGCCCGCCGCCACCACCCGGTTGCTGCTCGCCGTCTTCTTGTTGTCGTTCACGTTCCCGGTCGGCGTCCACATGGTCCTGCGGGCCGCGTACCGCACCGGCACCGAGCTCACCCCGGGGGTGGAGGTCGACGAGCTCGCCGAGGCCATCCGCGACGGCCGGGTCGGTGAGGGCCACGTGGCGCTCGGCGACGTCCCCGGCGACGCGCCGTCGCCGGTCCCGCCCGTCGACGACGACCCGCCGGAGTCGGCGCCCCCGCCCTCGATCTGACACGATCTCGCCCGTGCGAATCCTCGTGGTGGGTGCAGGGGCCGTCGGCGGCGCGATGGTGAAGATCGCCGAGCGTCGTGAGTTCGTCGAGCACGTGGTCGTCGCCGACATCGACCAGGGGCGTGCCGAGCGGGCGGTGGCCGGGGTCGACCCCGAGCGGTTCACCGGTGCGACGGTCGACGCCTCGCAGGCCGACGCGGTGGCCGAGCTGGCCCGTGCCCACGGGGTCGACGCCGTGGTCAACGCCACCGATCCTCGCTTCGTCATGCCGATCTTCGAGGGCACGTTCGCCGCCGGGTGCACCTACCTCGACATGGCCATGAGCCTGTCGCAGCCCCACCCCGACGACCCGCACCGCCTCACCGGCGTGAAGCTCGGCGACGAGCAGTTCGCGGCGTCCGACCGCTGGGCCGAGGCCGGCCTGCTCGCCATCGGCGGCATCGGCGTCGAGCCCGGCATGAGCGACGTCTTCGCCCGCTACGCCGCCGACCACCTGTTCTCGTCGATCGACGAGATCGGCGTGCGCGACGGCGCCGACCTCGAGGTGGCCGGCTACGAGTTCGCCCCCACCTTCTCGATCTGGACCACCATCGAGGAGTGCCTCAACCCGCCGGTGGTGTGGGAGCGGGGGCGGGGCTGGTTCACCACCCCGCCGTTCTCGGAGCCCGAGGTGTTCGAGTTCCCCGACGGCATCGGGCCGGTCGAGTGCGTCAACGTCGAGCACGAAGAGGTGCTGTTGATCCCCCGGTGGGTCGACTGCGAGCGGGTCACCTTCAAGTACGGCCTCGGCGACCGCTTCATCGAGATCCTCAAGACCCTGCACCTGCTGGGGCTCGACCGCACCGATCCGGTGACGGTCCGGGGCCAGCAGGTGTCGCCCCGCGACGTCGTGGCCGCCTGCCTCCCCGACCCCGCCACCCTCGGCGACCAGATGTCGGGTCGCACCTGCGCCGGCACGTGGATCACCGGCACCGGCCCCGACGGCGAGCGCCGCGAGGTCTACCTCTACCAGGTGGCCGACAACGCCACCTCGATGCGCGAGTGGGGCTCGCAGGCGGTGGTCTGGCAGACGGCGGTCAACCCCGTCGTCGCCCTCGAGCTGCTGGCCACGGGCGCCTGGTCGGGCACCGGGGTCCTCGGCCCCGAGGCGTTCCCGTCCGAGCCGTTCCTCGCCCTGCTGCCCGCCTACGGCGCCACCGCCCACCTCCAGGACCGCACCACCCCCGGCGCCTGGACCACCACCCCCCTCGGCTGACCCCGGCGCCCCCACCCGCATCCTTTCGAACTGGCGAACCCACGGTGCGGGAACCGCACCGTGGGTTCGCCAGTTCGAGGTGGGTCGGGCCCGGAGCATGACGGAGGGCGCCCTAGGGTGACGGGGTGCCGAGCGCCTTCCTGCACCCGTTCGCCCCGCCGACCCGGTCGGACTTCATCACCCTCGTGCGGGGCGAGGGCAGCACCGTCTACGACGACCAGGGCCGGGGCTACCTCGATGCCATGGCGAGCCTCTGGTACTGCAACGTCGGCCACGGTCGCACCGAGATCGCCGACGCGGTCAGCGCCCAGATGCGGGCCCTCGCCACGTACAACACCTTCGACCCCTGGACCAACGAGCCCGCCGAGGCGGTGGCCGCGCTGGTCGCCGAGCGGGCCCCGGTCGACGCGCCCCGGGTGTTCCTCACCAACTCGGGATCCGAGGCCGTCGACTCGGCCATCAAGATCGCCCGGATCACCCAGCACTTGCGGGGCCGGCCCGACAAGCAGCTGGTGATCACCCGCGAGCACGCCTACCACGGGGTGACCTACGGCGGGATGGCGGCCCAGGGCCTCGCGCCCAACCAGGCCGGCTTCGGTCCCATGGTCCCCGGCTTCCTCCACGTGCCCCACCACGACCTCGAGGCGGTGGCCCGGCTGCTCACCGAGCGCGGCGACGAGGTGGCGGCGGTCATCGCCGAGCCGGTGCAGGGCGCGGGCGGGGTGCACCCCCCGGTGCCGGGCTACCTCGAGGGGCTGCGGCGCCTCTGCGACCAGCACGACGCGCTGCTCATCGCCGACGAGGTCATCTGCGGGTTCGGCCGGCTCGGCACCTGGTTCGGTGTCGAGCGCTACGGCGTGCGCCCCGACCTGCTCACCTTCGCCAAGGCGGTGACGTCGGGCTACCTGCCCCTCGGCGGCGTGGTGGTCGGGCGCGCCGTGCGCGACGCGCTCGAAGCCGATCCCGCGTTCGTGCTCCGCCACGGCCACACCTACTCCGGCCATCCCACCGCCTGCGCGGCCGGCGTGGCCAACCTCGCCATCATCGAGCGCGAGGGCCTCGTCGAGCGGGCCGAGGGCATCGGGGCGCGCCTCGGCGCCGGGCTGCGGGCCCTCGCCGCCGACGGCGAGGTGGCCGAGGTGCGCGGCGAGGGGGCGGTGTGGGCCGCCCAGCTGCACCCCGACCGCGACGCCAACGCCGTGCGCGACCGCATGCTCGAGCTCGGGGTCGTGGCCCGTCCGCTGTGGGGCGCGATGGCCTTCTGCCCGCCGCTGGTGATGACCGACGACGAGCTCGACCGTTGCGTCGACGCGCTGGCCACCGCCCTGCGCTGAGCGAGCGGGCCCCGCTGGCCGGCGCCGTCCGGGCTGCAGCCCTCAGCCGGTGATGTCGGCGTCGGCCTCGATCTGATCGAGCACGTCGCGGGCGAGCAGGTCGCCACCGGCGCGCGACAGGTGGATGCCGTCGCCCTGGCGGAGATCGGCCACGGTGCCGTCGACGCCCGGCAGGAACGCCTCGTAGCCGCCGGAGGGCCCGGAGAACATGGGGAAGGTGTCGACGAACTCGATCCACGGCCGCGATGCGGCTTCCTCGCGGTAGATCGCGTTGAGCCCGGCCATGCGCTCCGAGAAGCTGCCCGACCGCATGATCGGCTGGCCGACCCACCACACCACCCGGTCGTCGTCGCGCAGCAGGTCCATGGTGCCGGCCACCCGACGCCGGTACTCGGTGATCCATCCCTCCTCGAGCGGCTGGAACACGTCGCCCTCGTCGGTGACGATGCCCTGGGCGTCGTTGGCGCCGAACATGATGACCACCGCCTCGGGGTCGAGCCGGTCGAGCTCGGCGACGAGGTGGGCGGGCCAGTTGAAGTAGTCGGGGCGGGTGAGACCGGTGGAGATGCGGTAGTCGAGCGTCGGCTCCATGACGCCCGTGTCGGTGGCCATGCGCACGAGCGACTCGCCGAACACCTGCGACATCGAGTCGCCGCCCACCCACAGGCGCAGCGGCTCGGCCGCGCTCGGGGTACGCAGCTCGGGCGCGGGGACGGTGGTGGGCGTGGTGGCGACGGGCGTCTCGTCGGTGCCGGTTCCCGGATCGGTGGCCGTGTCGCTGCCGGGGGCGGCCGCGTCGGTCCCGGAGCCGGTGGTGGGCTCGGTGGCGGGCGGGAAGACCATCTCGGCGCCGAGGTCGTCGTCGGTGCGGCCGAGGGCGTCGTCGAGCCAGATGCGGGGGCGGTCGAGCGCGAGCGCGTGCGACACCGTGGCGAGCGGCTCCCAGATGGCGAGTGACACGTCGCGGGGCCAGCCGAACGGCTTGCGCTCGGCCTGCTCGACCAGGCTGTCGGCGTTGAGCAGCGCGCCGAGCAGCAGCCCGATCAGCGCGATCGCGAGCACCTTGCCGGCCGGGAGCGACCCGCGCGGCCCTGCCGGGGGGTGCTCGCTCGCGGCCCCACCGTCGCCCGGTCGCCCGTGGCCGTCGGGCCGTCGGTCGGGACCCGGGCCGCGCGTCGCGGGGGGCTCGAGGGTCGTCGCCATCGCGTTCGAGGGTACCGCCGGCGCGCTCGCCCCTCGTGTCGCCCGCCGGTGCGGATCACTCCTCACCGGCCGTCCACCTCGGAGGCCGGGCCGTGCCGCACGTGCGGGGCGGGACGAGCTGGGCGCTCGTCGCGCCTCCTGACCCTGGAGCTCGACGACGATCGCTCATCGCCGGGCGGCCCGCTACTCGAGCCGCGGCCGGAGCGCCGGCTCGAGCACCGTGGCCAGCTCGCTGCGCCCGCCGACACCGAGCTTGCGGTAGACCGACCGGAGGTGGTTGTCGGCGGTGCGCACCGAGATGAAGAGTCCCCTGGCGATGTCGGCCGACGGGGCGCCGCGTGCGGCCTCTCTCGCCACCTCGAGCTCACGGCGGGAGACGAGCGGGGGACGGTCCCGCACGAGCGGCGTGTCGGGGCGCTCGCAGGCCAGCTCGGCCGTCAGCGACAGCGCCGCGGCTCGCGCGGCAGAGGGCCCGTCGTCCCGGTGATCGAGCCGCGTGGCGGCGTCGGCCCACGCCTCGGCGGCGTACAACCAGGCGCCCATCTCGGCGAAGCGCTCCGCGACGGCCGCCAGTCCGTCGAGGTCGTCGGCTGTGGCCGCCTCGGCGTGGGCGCACAGCGCCCGCAGCAGGTGCGCGCCGCGCGACGCGTCGATGCTCCGCAGATCGTCGACGGCCAGGTCGGGCCGACCGAGCCGAACGGCGTCGTGGAGGCAGAGCGCGCCCCACGCGACGTGCTGGGCGGCGATGGCGCTGCGCCCACCGGCGATCAAGATGCCGAGCGCCTCGTCGACGCGACCCTGCGCCGCCGCCGTCCAGGCCCGGCCACGGTCGACCCAGACCGCGAGTCGCGGGGCCGGCACCGGGAGATCGGTGTCGTCGATCGATCGACCCGCGTCGACATCGCCCATCTGGGCGAGCGCCAGGGCGAGGGCGCCGCGTGACTGGGCCTCGAGCCCGAACGGGTCGGCACGCGCGTAGAGGTCGAGCGCCCGACGAGCGTGGTCCGCAGCCCGTGCGAGCTCACCCGAGAGGTTGCGGGCCAGCGCCGAACCCGACAGCCAGGTGGGCGTGAAGACGTCGCCCGGCGCCGCCCCGGCGACCGCGGTGTCGATGATCGTGATCCCGGTGCCGATGCGGCCGGCGTTGAGCCGGCTGATCATCAGCATGGCCCGCACCTGGTCGGGGGCGAAGGGGAGCTCGGGTGATGCCGCGTCGGCGGTCGCGATGGCATCGTCGATGATGGCGTCGAGGCCGTCGCAGTCGCCGGTCATGGCGAGGGCGACGGTGCGCGTGACGTAGGCGGTGGCCCGGGCGACCGTCGAGGTGAGCGGATCGGACAGCACCTCGTCGCTCGCCCGCATGGCGTCGACGAAGTCGCCGTGGATGGCCGACACCATGGCGCGCTCGTTGTTCAGGCGGCCGCGCAGGTCGTGGTCGGACACCGAGCCGGCTGCGTCGGCGAGCAGCGCCCGCGCCTCGTCGATCCGCGCCAGGCCGAACGCCAGGTTCTGGGCCCGGGCCGACGCGATGGCGCCGGTGAGCTCCGGATCCACGGGGTGCCGGCCGGCCAGGATCATCTCCGCGTCGTCGTAGCGCTGCTGGTGGCTCAGCGCCTGGCCGAGCAGGAGCCCCACTCGGTCGTCGGTGGCGTCGAGCGGTTCGACGAGCCGCTCGGCGAGGTGCGGATCGTGGCGGGCGAGAGCGGCGGCGGCGCCAACGATCGCGAGCTCGGCCGAGGTGGTCTCACCAGAGTCGAGCTGCCAGACCGCTGCCCGCACCGGGTCGATGCGATCGTCGCTCCGGAGGGCGCTCTCGGCGAGGCGACGGTTGGCGGCGCGACGGCGCGCCGCGGGGAGGTTCGCCTCGAGGACCTCCCCGTAGAGCGGGTGGGCGACGACGGCGGACGCCGGGTCGCCGGGCTCGGGGGCGACGAATCCCCGTCGTTCGAGCTCGGCGAGGCCACCGCCCGTCGCGCGTTGCAGCAGGTCGAACGGCGCCGGCGACGCGACGGCGACGGTCTCCATGGCCGTGCGGAGGTGGCTGGTCAGCGCTCGCAGGCGAGAGTCGACCAGGTCGGACAGGCGGTCGGACCGGGCGAGTGGTCCGGTTCGCTCCCACGTGCCGTCGGCACCCCGCTCGATGCTGCGGCCGACGGCCCCTTCGATCACCTCGTGGAGCACGAGCGGGTTGCCGGCGGAGATCCGCCAGAGCTCGTCGGCCAGCTCGTCGCGGTGGGGTCCGAGGACCGAGGCGGCCAGCGCCCGGGTGCGGGCCTCGCCGAGCGGTTCGATGTCGACTCGCTCGATGACCCCGTTGGTCCAGAGGCCGACGAGGTCGGCGTCCATCGGATCGCCGGTCCGGGCGGTGAGGCACACCGTGGCCGACCGCGCCGCGACGACGGCGAGGACCAGGGCGAGCGAGCCGGCGTCGAGCTGGTGGGCGTCGTCGACCGCCAGCACGATGCCGTGCGGCGTGGCTCGGCGGTCGAGGGCGGCGAGCACGTCTCGGAGCATGCTCAGCCGATCGGGGGTCCGGCCGTGCGGGAGCAGCTCGACGAACGGCGCGAAGGGGATGGACCGGGTGGACGCCGACGCGGCGACGCGCACCACGGACAGGCGCTCGGCGGCGACCCGGTCGAGCACGGTGTGCAGCAGCCGGCTCTTGCCCACGCCGGTCGGGCCGAGGATCGCGACGCCGGTGCCGGAGCGCACCAGGCCGATGGCGCGCGCCAGCTCGGTCTCCCGACCGGTGAGCGGCCACTCCACCCCAGCGAGGGTACCGGTGGTCGTGCAACCGCCGGGGCTGATCGGCGTCCCGATGGGCTGACGACTCCCGTGAACCCCGACCAGCTCCGCATCCGCATCGAGATGGGCGACGACGACCAGCCCTCCGACCGGATCAGCGCCGCGCTCGGCCCGCGAGGGTCCCCCCGTCGCCCCGTCCGCCGTACCCCGGTCGGGTCCGGCGACGGTCGCGATGCTCACCCCACCCGCACGCTGAGGCCGTCGCCCCTCAGAACTGGAAGTAGATGAAGGGGGCGACGCCCTCGGGACCCAGCACGTCGATGAGCAGCAGGCCTCCGGCGAGGGCGGCGGCGTGCAGGGCGAGCGGGGTGGCCGCGAACGTCTCGTCGGCGCGGTGCACGAGGCGCTGGGGCACCCATTGCGACGCCAGCATGGCCACGATGGTGACCAGCACCAGGGTGGTGACGATCGGCGACGGGCCCTCGGCGAGCGAGACGATGCGCCCGAGCATGTCCATGGCGCCACCGAACGTCTCGGCCCGGAAGAAGATCCACGCCAGCCCCACGATGTGGAAGGTGAGCACCCACTGGAGGGCGCCGACGACCGGGCGGGGGAGCCCGATCGGCTGCCAGCGCTCGCGGATGAACCGCTCGGCGGCGAGCGCGCCCCCGTGGATGGCCCCCCAGATCACGAACGTCCACGCCGCCCCGTGCCACAGGCCGCCGAGCAGCATGGTGAGGAACAGGTTCCGGTAGGTGAACAGCGTGGAGCCCCGGTTGCCGCCGAGGGGGATGTAGAGGTAGTCGCGCAGCCAGCGCGACAGCGTCATGTGCCAACGGCGCCAGAAGTCCTGGATGCTGAGCGCCCGGTAGGGGGCGTCGAAGTTCTGCGGGAACCGGAACCCGAGCAGCAGCGCGCAGCCGATGGCGATGTCGGTGTAGCCGCTGAAGTCGGCGTAGATCTGGATGGCGTAGGCGTAGACCGCCACCAGGTTCTCCCAGGCGCTGTGCTGGTCGGGGAGCGCGAACACCGGGTCGACCACGTTGGTGGCGAGGTAGCTCGAGATCACGACCTTCTTGAACAGGCCCTGGAAGATCAACCGGAACGCCTCGGGGGCGCGCACGTGGCGGGGATCGGGCCGCACCCGCAGCTGCGGGGCGAACTCCGAGGCGCGCACGATGGGCCCGGCGACGAGCTGGGGGAAGAACGACAGGTAGAGCGCGAAGTCGAGCAGCGACAGGCGTTCGAGCTGGCCGCGCCCCACGTCGATCACGTAGCTCATCGCCTGGAACGTGAAGAACGAGATGCCCACCGGCAGCACCACGTCGAGCAGCGTGGGGTTGAGCTCGATGCCGAACCGGCCCGCCAGGTCGATCGCCGACGTGGTGAAGAAGCCGTAGTACTTGAAGAACCCGAGGATGCCGAGGTTGGTGGCCACCGCGGCGCGCAGGAGCCACTTGGTGGCCTCGGTCTTCTCGTCGTCGCCCGTGAGGCTGGCCGACACGGCGTGGGCGAACAGCCAGTTGATGACGATCGACGCGACGATCAGCCCGACGAAGCGGTAGTCCCAGTAGCCGTAGAAGTAGAGGCTGGCGCCGATCATGAACAGGCGCCACCGGCCGTAGTGCGGTCGCAGCAGCCAGTTGGCGGCGAACACGATCACGAAGAAGACCGCGAACGCGACGGTGGGGAAGAGCATGCGGGCTCCGCACGGGCGAGGTGACGAGGGGCGCCCGGCCGGTCGACGTTAGTTCCGCGCTCGGGCCGGGTGGTGCCACCGCGGGCTGGTGTCGCGCCGCCCGAGCGGCGATGATCGGCGGCCATGGGGGAACTGGTGAACGAAGGACGCGTCGCGCTGGTCACGGGTGGGGGACGGGGGATCGGTCGGGCGATCTCGCTCGGTCTCGCCGCCGACGGGGCCGACGTGGCGATCAGCTACCGGCGCGACCGTGAGTCGGCCGAGGCGACCGTGGCCGAGATCGAGGCGACGGGACGGCGGGCCACGGCCCACCAGGCGTCGGTCGACGTGCTCGACGACTGTCGGCGCCTCGCCGCCGAGGTGGCCGAGGCCCACGGCGGCGTCGACATCCTGGTGAACAACGGGGGCATCGCCAGCCGGGGCCAGAGCGTGGTCGACACCGATCCCGCCGAGCTCGAGCGGGTCATCCGGGTGCACGCCCTCGGCCCGCACCACCTGTGCCAGGCGGTGATCCCGTCGATGCGCGAGCGCCCGCGCGGCGACATCGTGTTCATCTCCAGCGTGGCCACGCTCGGCATGTCGGCCAACGGGGCGCCCTACAACATGGGCAAGGCGGCCATGGAGGCGCTGGCGTTCACCCTCGCCAAGGAGGAGAAGCGCCACGGCATCCACGTGAACGTGGTGGCCCCCGGCCTGGTCGAGACCGAGATGGGCGAGCGGCTCATGAAGGCGCGCGGCGTCGACGACCTGCGCGCCCTCGACGAGTCGATGCCGTTCGGCCGGGTCTGCCAGCCCGACGACATCGCCCGGGTCGTGCGGTTCCTGGTGTCACCCGCCGCCGGCTACGTCACCGGCGAGAAGATCAACGTGCACGGCGGCGGCCAGGCGTAGCCGTCGGCCCAGTGGTGATCGACCCCGAGGCCGGGGTCAGTCGAGCCGGAGCGGCGGGTAGTAGTGGTCGCCCCCGCCGGCGGCGATCACGTCCTCGAGCCACGAGCCCTCGTAGATGTCGTTGGGCCCCTGGGCGAGGTCGGGCACGTCGGCGCCCTCGGGGGTGGTGACCATGGTCCAGGCCTGCCGACGGTAGGTCCAGCTCTCGGGGAACAGCCGGTGGGCCTCGCGCCACCACGGCACCGCGGCATCGTGGCCCTCGGTGGCGAGCAGGTGCTGGCCCAGCTCGAAGCACGCCGCGGCCCGGGCGTGGTCGTCGGACCGACCACCGGAGCGGGCGAGCACCTCGTCGGGCCCGAGCGCGAACCGCGACGCCGACCCGTGTCGGGCCCAGTCGACGATGGCGGCCCGGTAGGCCTCGGGGTCGCCGCCCATCTTCTTCACCTCGACCAGGGCCCGGCGCATCTGCTCGTCGAGCCCGTCGGGGATCTCCATGTCGCGCAGGGGTGACACCTCGATCGAGGCCTGCTCGGCCGGGCGGACGATGCGGCCGGTCTCGTCGATCCACACCGCCATCGGCACGTTGACGAAGCCGAGCAGCGCGTCGGTGACGTGGGCGGCGTCGACGAGCGACGGGTGCGTGGGTGCCGCGCCGCGGATCCACGGTTCGGCCATGCGGGGATCGGCGTCGAGGGCGACGGTGACCACCGTGGCCCCGAGCGGCTCGATCTCAGCGTGCAGTGCCTGCCACCCGGGCAGGCTGGTGCGGCACCCTCACCACGAGGCCCAGGCGACCATGATCACCCGGCGGCCCCGCATGGAGGCGAGCGACATCTGCTCGCCGTCGATGGTGGGCAACGTCAGCTCGGGGGCGTCGACCGACGACAACCCGGGCCCGTCGGCCGCCGGGCCGAGCGCCCACAGGCCGCGGGCCTCGTCGTGCACGAGCGGCATTCGGAGCCGGTCGGCGACCACGCCGACGTCGATGCGCCCGTCGGCGGTCGTGGCCCCGGGCGCCGGGACGCAGATGTCGCCCTGGCACAGGCCCTCGGGCTTGGCCACCCAACCGGTGCCGCGCGCCAGCTCGTCGGCGTCGATCTGCAGGGCGTCGAGGATCACGACGGCGACCGTAGCCGGGACGGCTCCGGTCCGGCGGGTAGCGGTCAGCGACAGCGATCGGCGGTGGCGGTGAGCGCCGTCGAGAGGTCGGCCGCGAAGCGGTAGGTGGCGGCGAACGGGGAGCCCCCCGAGCAGGTCATCGGGCTCCGGTCCGCTCGCCGCGGCGAGAACCACGAGTCGGCCTGCACCACCAGGTCGGCGCCGTCGCGGGCCAGGCCGGTGACC
>DATHSN010000162.1:0-22949 GCA_035464115.1 Acidimicrobiales bacterium
GAGGAACAGCACGGTGGGCTCGTGGATCAGCGACAGCGCCAGGTCGAGCCGGCGGCGCATGCCGCCCGAGTAGGTGCCGACCCGCCGGTCGGCCGCCGCGGTGAGCCCGACCCGTTCGAGCAGCTCGCCGCTGCGCTTCTCGGCCTGCTTGCGGGGGATGCCGTGCAGCACCGACTGCAGGTGGAGCAGCTCGTTGCCGGTCATCAGGGGGTCGATGGCGGCGTCCTGGAGGGCGACGCCGATGGCCCGACGCACCATCGCGGCCTGGGTGGCGACGTCGAAGCCGGCGACCCGGGCCCGACCGGCCGACGGCTTGAGCAGCGTGGTGAGCATCCTGACCGTGGTCGACTTCCCGGCGCCGTTGGGGCCGAGGAAGCCGAACACCTCGCCCTGCTCGACGACGAGGTCGACCCCGTCGACCGCCACGAGGTCGCCGAAGCGCCGGACGAGCCCTTCGGCCTCGATGGGCGCGCTCATGCGCCGACGTCGGGGTTCGACTCGATGGCGGCGGCCGTGTCGGCGTCGATGCCGGCGGTCGCCCCGAACCCCGAGCCGGCCACGGCCGACGAGGTGCCGTCGTCGCCACCGGCGGCAGCGGCGATGGCCCGCCACACCTTCTCCGGCGTGGTCGGCATGTCGACGTGGCGCACGCCCAGGTGCGCGACGGCGTCGACGACGGCGCTCTGCACCGCCGGCGTGGAGCCGATGGTGCCGGACTCGCCGATGCCCTTGGCCCCGAGCGGGTTGGCCGGGGTGGGGGTCTCCATGGTGACCAGCTCGAAGCTGGGGAGCTCGGCGGCGGAGATGATGGCGTAGTCGGCGAAGTTCGACGTGACCGGGTTGCCGTCGACGTCGTAGCGGATCTCCTCGAGCAGCGCCTGGGCCGCGCCCTGGGCGATGCCGCCGTGGCGCTGGCCCTCGACGAGCATGGGGTTCACGATGCGGCCGGCGTCGTCGACGGTGAGGATCCGCACCAGGCGGGCCTCGCCGATCTCGGTGTCGACCTCGACGACGGCGACGTGGGCGCCGAACGGGAAGGTGGCGGTGCTGCCGGCGAACTCGAGGGCGACCTTGAGCCCGTCGTCGCCGGCGGCGGCCACCACGTCGGTCCACCCGACGTTGACGCTCGGGGTGCCGGCCACGTGGAAGGCGCCGGCGTCGGTGTCGAGCACCACGTCGTCGGCGGCCGCCTCGAGCAGCCCGGCGGCGAGCTCGCGGGCCTTGTCGACCACCTGACCGGCGGCGGTGAACACAGCCGAACCGCCGACCTGCAGCGACCGCGAGCCGAAGGTGCCGACGCCGCTGGGCACCAGGTCGGTGTCGCCGTGGACGACCGTGATGCGGTCCATGGGGATGCCCAGCGAGTCGGAGGCGAGCATGGCCCACGACGTGGCGTGGCCCTGGCCGTGGGGCGAGGTGCCGGTGAGGACGCGGGCCGAGCCGTCGGGGAGGACCTCGACGGTGGCGTGCTCGGCGGTGACCGGGTTGGGGCCGGCGGTGATCTCGACGTAGGTCGACACGCCGATGCCGAGCTGCTTGGCGGCGCCGGCCTCGCGGCGGCGGGCCTGCTCGGCGCGCAGCTCGTCGTAGCCGACGGCGTCGAGCGCGGTCTGCAGGGCCTGCTCGTACTCGCCGTTGTCGTAGGTGGCGCCCATGGGCGTGGTGTGGGGGAAGTCGGCGGCGGGGACGAGGTTCACCCGGCGGACCTCGGCGGGGTCCATGCCGATCTCGGCGGCGAACAGGTCCATGGCCCGCTCGATGGCCGCGGTGGCCTCGGGCCGGCCGGCGCCGCGGTAGGCGACGGTGCTCACCGTGTTCGTGGCCACCACCTGGACACCGAAGTCGATCTTGGGGATGGCGTAGGTGCCGGCCGCCATCATCTTCGTCATGGCCACCGGGAGGATGGCGCCGATGGCGGCGAACGACCCGCCGTCGGCCAGCACGTCGAGGCGGTAGGCGAGGACCTTGCCGTCGCGGGTGCCGCCGATCTCGATGTCCTGCAGGTGGGCGCGGCCGTGGCCCATGGCCACCATGTTCTCCGAGCGGGTCTCGGTCCAGCGCACCGGCCGGTCGATGCGCCGGGCGATCCAGGGCAGCAGGCCCTCTTCGGGGTACGGGTCGATCTTGGGGCCGAACCCGCCGCCGACGTCGGGGGCGATGACGTGGACCTGGCCCTCGTCGAGGCCGTAGGTGTCGACGAGCGACTTCTTCACGTTGTGGGGCGCCTGGGTGGAGGTCCACAGGGTGGCCCGCCCGTCGATCCAGGCGGCGGCCGCGGAGCGGACCTCGAGGGGGGCACCGGCCACCCGGTTGTTGCGGATGCGGGCCGTCACCACCACGTCGCAGCCGTCGAAGAAGTCGTCGGGGCGGGTGGCGGGGGCGGCGATCATGGTGTTGGTGCCGACCTCGGGGAAGATCAGCACCTCGTCGCTGGCTGCCTGCTCGAGGTCGATCACCGCGGGGAGCGGGTCGATGTCGACGAACACCAGCTCGGCGGCGTCCTCGCCCTGCTGGGGCGACTCGGTGACGATGACCGCCACCGGCTCGCCGGCGAAGCGCACGGTGTCCTTGGCGAGGAACGGGCGGTTCATCATCGGCGCCGGGAAGAACGGGATCTTCGGCGGGAGGCCGTCGACGTCGAGGTCGTCCGCGGTGAACACGGCGATCACCCCGGGCGCGGCGGCGGCGTCGGTCGTGTCGATGCTGACGATGCGCCCGTGGGCCATCGTCGAGCGCACGTAGGTGACGTAGGCGGCCCCGTCCAGACGCTCGTCGCGCAGGTCGGCCGCGTAGACGCCGCCGGTGGTGAGGAACTTCGGGTCCTCGGTCCGC
Organism: Acidimicrobiales bacterium; assembly: GCA_035464115.1. Taxonomy (GTDB): domain Bacteria; phylum Actinomycetota; class Acidimicrobiia; order Acidimicrobiales; family SKKL01; genus DATHSN01. Next base: position 2,833 of record DATHSN010000162.1, read on the forward strand.
AGCACCCGGCTGCCGAGCAAGCTCATGTTGCCAACGCCTCCCCATGACGTGGTCGTCGCGACAGGCGTGGACGTTACCGTGCTCCGCCCGCCACCCCGCCACCCCAACCGGCGAACCGGCGAACCTCCGAGCGCGGAATCCGCACCCACGATTCGCCAGAACGCAGGGGGTTGGCGAACTGGCGAACCTCAGGTGCGGATTCCGCACCTGAGGTTCGCCAGTTCCGGAACGAGGGCGGGGGGCTACTCCCCTGCGGTGAACGGCCAGCCCGACGGGATGGGCCAGGTCGGCTCGGGTTCGGGGAGGATGCCGTAGGCCTCCTCGCCGGGGAGGACCAGGTCGAAGCGCTCGCGGGCGATGCGCTCGATCTCTTCGGCCGAGTCGAGGGCCTCGATGCGGCCCTCGAGCGAGTCGATCTGGTCGTCGAGGGCCTCGATGTCGGCCTCGGCCGCCCGGATGGCCCCCCGCTGGTCGAACCAGGTGCGCGTCGGCAGCACGGCGAGCGACAGCACGCCGACGAGCAGCCCGGTGACGACCACCGGCAGGATCAGGCGACGGACGAGGCGCACCGTGGCGTCAGCTCCCGGCCCGGGGGGCGAGGGCGGCCTTGCCCCAGAAGGCGGCGGCGTCGCCGAGGTCCTCCTCGATGCGCAGCAGCTGGTTGAACTTGGCGACGCGGTCGGAGCGGGCCGGGGCGCCGCTCTTGATCTGGCCGCAGTTGGTGGCCACGGCCAGGTCGGCGATGGTCGAGTCCTCGGTCTCACCCGAGCGGTGCGACATGACCGACGTGTAGCCGGTGCGGGTGGCGAGGGCCACGGTGTCGAGGGTCTCGGTGAGCGAGCCGATCTGGTTGACCTTCACCAGGATCGAGTTGGCGACCCCCGCGGCGATGCCGCGCTCGAGGCGCTCGCTGTTGGTGACGAACAGGTCGTCGCCGACGAGCTGGATGCGCCCGCCGAGCTCGCGGGTGAGCAGGCCCCAGCCGTCCCAGTCCTCCTCGGCCAGGCCGTCCTCGATCGACACGATCGGGTAGCGGTCGCACCAGTCGACCCAGAACGCCACCATCTCCTCGGGCGACAGCACCCGGTCCTCGCCGGCGAGGGTGTAGCGGCCGTCGGCGAAGAACTCGGTGGAGGCGGGGTCGAGGGCGATGGCGATGTCGTCGCCGGGGGTGAACCCGGCCCGCTCGATGGCCTCGACGAGCAGCTGGAGGGCCTCTTCGTTGGAGCGCAGGTCGGGGGCGAAGCCGCCCTCGTCGCCCACGCCGGTGGACAGGCCCCGCTCGCCCACCACCTTCTTGAGGGTGTGGTAGGTCTCGGCACCCCAGCGCAGGGCCTCGGCGAACGAGGCGGCGCCGACCGGCATGACCATGAACTCCTGGCAGTCGACGTTGTTGTCGGCGTGCTCGCCGCCGTTGAGGACGTTCATCATCGGCACGGGCAGCACGTGGGCGTTGGCGCCGCCGACGTAGCGGTACAGCGGCAGCGACAGGTCGTTGGCCGCGGCCTTGGCCACGGCGAGCGACACGCCCAGGATGGCGTTGGCGCCGAGGCGGGCCTTGTTGTCGGTGCCGTCGAGGTCGAGCAGGAGGGTGTCGACGCCGCGCTGGTCGAGGGCGTCGAGGCCGACGACGGCGTCGTAGATCTCGCCGTTGACGTTGCCGACGGCGGTCAGCACGCCCTTGCCGACGTAGCGGTCGCCCCCGTCGCGGAGCTCGACCGCCTCGAACTGACCGGTGGACGCCCCCGACGGGACGATGGCGCGCCCGCTGGCGCCGGAGTCGAGGAAGACCTCGACCTCGACGGTGGGGTTGCCGCGGGAGTCGAGGACCTCGCGGCCGACGAGGTGGTCAATGGCGCTCATGCCGGAATGCCTCCGATGTGGCAGGGGGGTGCTCCCCCGATGATGGCACGCCTGCCACCACCCGCCCCGGACACCGGAGCGGGCGACGTCAGCCCTGCTCGGACTCCGCCGTCCGGTAGCGGTCGAGGCGGGTCTGCACCGAGCGACGCAGGGCCACCTCGGCGTCGATGCCGAGGGCCCGGGCCACCTCGTCGATGGCGAGCAGCGCCTCGCCGATGTCGTCGGGACCCAGCTCCACCGGCAGGGTCGGCACGTCGACCTCGAGGCCGAGTCGGTCGGCCTTCTTCTGCACCTTGGCCGCGTAGGCCAGCGCCGGCAGTGCCTTCGGGATGCCGTCGAAGGCGCTGGCGCGGCCCTTCTCGGCCTGCTTGATCTGCTCCCAGTTGGCGAGCACCTCGTCGGCGCCGGCCACCTCGACGTCGCCGAACACGTGGGGGTGGCGACCGACGAGCTTGTCGTGCACGGTGCGAGCCACGTCGGCGAGGGTGAACGCGCCGGTCTCGGCGGCGATGCGGGCGTGGAACACCACCTGGAACAACAGGTCGCCGAGCTCCTCTTCGACGTGCGCGTAGGCGGGGTCGTCGGCCTCGGCGTCGGCCGGCAGGTGCTCGAGCGCGTCGAGCACCTCGTAGCTCTCCTCGAGCAGGTGCCGGGTGAGGCTGTGGTGGGTCTGCTCGGCGTCCCACGGGCAGCGCTCGCGCAGCGTGTCGACCAGCTCGACGAAGCGGGCCAGCTCGCTCGCCACCGGCGCCGCCAGCTCGGGGATCCACAGCGACGTGAGGTGGTCGGGCGTGAACGAGCGGTCGAGGTCCTCCCACGCCACGTCGAAGCGGGCCTCGTCGGGCAGACCGAGGCGCTGCAGCACGGTGACGGGCAGCTCGGGCGGGTCCTCGACGGCGAGCTTGATGTCGGACAGCACGCTGCCTCTGTCGCACTGGGCGACGAGCAGGGGCCCCCGCTCCCCCGCCGCCTCGACCGCGAAGCGGTGACCGTCGACCACCCGGGCGCCCACGGCCACGGGGTCGACCCCGAGCCGCGTCCACGCCAGGTCGAGGCAGGACAGGGCGGGCAGCACCTCGACGTCGACCCGCCCGTCGATGAGCAACAGCTCGACGGTGTGCTCGGCCACGGCGGGCGACCCGGGCACGGCGTAGAGGACCTCGCCCTCGGCGAGGGCGGCGCTCACCAGCTCGTCGACGATGTCGCGGGACACCTGGGCCATCGACTCGGCCCGCTCGTAGAGCGCGTCGAACGACGTGGCGTCGGGCACCGCGCCGGCCGCCGGGTGGCGGGTGGTGCGCACGAACCGCACCGACGCCGCCTCGATGGCGGCGAGCGTGCCGGCGGTGAGCAGGTCGGGGCCGGCCGGTCCGAGGCCGACGACCACGACCCGTGGCTCGGTCACAGCTGGAGCAGGTTGGCCACGCTCGACGGGCCCTCGGGCGCGATGACGGCGCCCTGCGCCGCGTCCCACGACCCGTAGCGGCTGCTGACCGAGATGTCGGCGCCCGCCACCGCCTCGTCGATCCAGGTGGCGAGGGCCTGCTGGGGTCCGGCCGCGGCCTGGGCCTCGAGCTGGGCCCGGATCTGCTCGGCGACCTCGTCGAAGGTCGCGGTGGACCGCTCGCGCACCAACAGCAGGTGGAAGCCGAACTGCGACTCGACCGGGCCGAACGGCTCACCGATCGGGGCGTCGGCGAACGCGGCCTCCTCGAAGCCGGGCACGAAGGTGCCCGGGGCGTTGCAGCCGAGGTCGCCGCCGTTCTGGGCGGCGCTCGGGTCGATGGAGAACTCCGCCGCGGCGTCGGCGAAGTCGAGCCCGCCCTCGATCTCGGCGAGCACGTCGTCGGCCTGCTCCTCGGTCTCCACCAGCACGTGGCTGAGGCACGACTGGGCGAACTGCGCCTCGTTCTCGTCGTAGAAGGCCTGCACGTCGGCGTCGGTGACCTCGCCGATGTCGCTGCCGAGGTCGTCGCGCAGGAGCGCGATCTGCGCGTTCCACTCGAGGAAGCCCTGCTGGTAGTCCGCGGGCAGCTCGTCGAGGAGGACGGCGAAGTCGGGGCCGAGCCCGGCTCGGGTGTCGTCGAGGACGGCCTGGGTCACCTCGAGGCCCCGCTCGTCGACCTCGGTGTCGACCAGCTCGAGGATGACCTCGATGGTGAGCACCTGGGCGGCGAACGCCGAGGTGACGCTGCTCTGCCCGTCGCCGCCGGGGTCGACGCCGAGGAAGGCGCTGGCGAACGAGGGGTGCTCGGCGAGCACTGCGAGCTCGTCGCGGAAGTCGGCGTCGGAGATCGCCGACCCGTTCACCTCCGCGGCGGGGGCGGTCGTGGTCCCGCACGCCGCGGCCACGAGCGCGACGAGCAGGAGGGGGAGGGCGAGGAGACGTCTCACAGTGGGCGCATGGTACGGACCGACCGGGGGCACGTCACGCCGGGGCAGCGTCCGAACGAGGTTCGGCGCGTCACCGACACCGGAGGGATCACGGGCGTGACGATCATCGGCACCATCGACGAGCTGGCTCGGCGCCTCGACGGGGCACCCGCCGTCGTCGAGCTGCCGGCGGACCGACCGCGGCCGACGGCGCTGTCGGGCGATGTCCATCGGGCGCCCCTCGCGCTCGACCCCGTCACGCTGGGGAGACTGGGCGACGAGCGCCACCGCGAGGCGGTCCTCGCCGCCGCTCTCGCCGCCTACGTGCACCTGCTCACCGGCACCGACGACGTCGTCGTGGGCGCCGTCGGCCGGTCGGGCGACGACGCGGGAGAGCGCGGCGTGCCGCTGCGCCTGGCCGTCGACGGGCGATCGAGGCTCGGCGGGCTGGTGGCGGACGTGACCGACGACCTCGACGACTGGCCCCTCGACGGCCGGCCCGCCCTGGACGAGCTGGCCCCGGCGGCGATGGGACGATCGGAGGCCAAGCACCCCGTGTTCCAGGTGGCGGTGGCCCCGCCACCGGCTGGTCCTCCCGATGGCCCGCCCTGCGACCTCGTCGTGGAGCACGACCACGCAGGCGTCGTGACGCTCGTCGGCTCGGCGCAGCTGTACACCGCTGATCGGGTGCGGCGGGCCGCTGGGCACCTGGCCACCCTGGTGCAGGCAGCGGCGCTCGCCACCGACCAGGAGATCGGCTCGATCTCGCTGCTCACCCCCGACGAGGCCGACCGCCTCGCCCGGTGGAACGACACCGGCACCCCTCGTCGCGGCGCCGACGTGATCGATCCGTGGTTCCGGATGGCCGCCCGCGGCCACCCCGACGCCACCGCGGTCGAGCACCGCGACCGTGCCGTGTCGCACCGCGACCTGCTCGCCGCCGCCGACGGGCTCGCCGCGCGGCTGGTGGAGAGCGGGGCGGGACCCGACGTGCCTGTCGTCGTGTCGCTCGACCGCTCGGTCGAGATGATCGTCGCCGTGCTCGGCGTGCTGGCCGCCGGCTCGCCGTACGTGCCCGTCGACCCCGCCTACCCGCTGGCCCGCCGTCGCCACATGGTCGCCGACAGCGACGCCCGCATCGTGGTGACCGCCGGCGCTCTGGCCGATGACCTCGATGCCGACGACGTCGAGGTCATCCACCTCGATCACGCCGAGGAGCCCGCGCCCGCACCCGCCACCCACGGCCCCGCCGTGGTCCCCGAGAACCTCGGCTACGTCATCTACACGTCGGGGTCGACCGGCACCCCGAAGGGCGTGGCGCTCACCCAGCTGGCGCTCGCCAACCTGATCGACTGGCAGCTGCACCGACCCGACTTCGCGCCCGGCCGGCGGACCCTGCAGTTCGCGTCGCTCAGCTTCGACGTGTCGTTCCAGGAGATCGCCACCACCCTCGCCAGCGGCGGCACCCTCGTCCTCGTCGACGAGCTCACCCGCCGCGACCCCAACGCCCTGCTCGACCACGTGATCGCCCACCGCGTCGAGCGGGTGTTCCTCCCGTTCGTGGCCCTGCGGGGGCTGGCCGAGGCGTCGGTGGCATCGGGCCGGGTGCCCGAGCACCTCCGTGAGGTGTACACCGCGGGCGAGCAGCTCGTGGTCGACGACACGGTCCGGCGGTTCTTCGCGACGCTCCCCGACTGCCTGCTCGAGAACCAGTACGGACCGTCGGAGTCGCACGTGGTCAGCGCCCACCGCCTCACCGGGCCGGCGGCGGGCTGGCCGACGCTCCCACCCATCGGCGATCCCATCCAGAACACGGCCCTGCACGTGCTCGGCGGGACCCACCACCGCCGACCGATCGGCGTGCCCGGCGAGCTGTTCATCGCCGGCGACTGCCTGGCCCGGGGCTACCTCGGCCGACCCGACCTCACCGCCGAGCGCTTCTCGCTGGTCACCCTCGACGACGGCACCCAGCACCGGATGTACCGCACCGGCGACCGGGCCCGCTGGCTCGAGAGCGGCGCCGTCGAGTTCCTCGGACGGGTCGACCACCAGGTGAAGTTCCGGGGCTTTCGCATCGAACCCGGCGAGGTCGGTGCCGTGCTGTCCGCCGCGCCCGGCGTGTCGCGCTGCGTCGCCGCGGTCCGTGCGCTCGACGGGGTGGGGGCCCGCCTCGTGGCCTACGTCGTGCCGATCGATGGGCAGCCGCCCGACCTGCGCGCCGTGCACCGCTACGCCCGCGACCACCTGCCCGAGCACATGGTCCCGTCGCACCTCGCCGTGGTCGACGAGCTGCCCCTGACCCCGTCGGGGAAGGTCGACACCGCGTCGCTCCCCGACCCCGCGTTCGACCGGTCGATCCTCGACTCCGAGCTGGTCGCGCCCCGCACGAGCTCCGAGGCGACCCTCGCCGCCATCTGGAGCGAGCTGCTGGGCGCCGACGAGATCGGTGTCCACGACGACTTCTTCGACCTCGGCGGCGACTCGCTCATGGCCGTCGAGCTGTTCGCCCGGGTGTCCCGCGAGCTGGGGCGCGAGCTGCCGCTCGGCGCCCTCGGGCAGCGGCCGACCATCGCCGGCCTCGCCGAGCTGCTGGCCGAGGACCACACCGACTCGTGGCGGCCACTCGTCCCCATCCGGGTCGACGGCGACCGCACGCCGCTCTTCTGCGTGCACGGCGGGTCCGGCAACGTCGCCAGCTTCCCGCTGCTGGCCCGCGCCCTCCCGCCCGGCCGGCCCGTCTACGCCCTGCAGTGGGACGGTCTCGACGGCAGCCGCGGCAGCCGCACCATCGAGGCCATGGCCGAGCGCTACCTCGCCGAGATCCGCACCGTGCAGGCCAACGGGCCGTACCTGCTGGCCGGCCAGTGCATCGGCGGGCTCATCGCCCAGGAGATCGCCCGCCGGCTGCGCGCCGCCGGCGACGACGTGCCGCTGGTGGTCATGTGGGACTCGCCGAACCTGAGCTCACCCGACTTCGTGGCGGCCCGTCGGCGCTCCGAGCTGGAGCGGATCGTGCGCTCACCGTGGGCCGAGCGGCGGCGGGCCCGCTACCACGCCCGCCGGCTGCTGCGACGGCCCCTGCTCGACAAGCACCGCGCCGACCACGGGTCGGTGGCCATGGTGCAGGCGGCGTGGCGCCACGCGGTGCCGGCCCCCGAGGGGCGGACCGTCTACGTGGCCAGCGGTGTGTCGTCGGGCTCGAGCCTGGCGCTGTCGGGCCACTGGACCGACGGCGCCCTCGGCTGGGCCCACCTCGAGGGCCCCGAGCTCGGGTTGCTGCACGTCGACGCCGGCCACAACGAGGTGCCCTACCACCCCGACGCGGTGGCCCTGCTGGTCGACGAGCTGGAGCGCGCCGACTCCCGTTGACCCCGGTCAGGCGCCACCGGTCGACGCGGCAGCGGCCTCCACCGGCACCAGCGTCTGCAGGAACGTGACCACGGCCTCGGCCACGTCGGCGCCGGCGGCGATGCCGATCTGCACCTGGCGGGGCTCGGCCTTGTAGACCGCCTTGGGGAACAGGCGCTTGAGCTTGAGCTCCTGGCTCATCTTCAGCTCGAGCGGGGCGATGCGCGCCGTGTAACGGGGCCCGCCGAACGTGGAACCCTTGGTGACCACCACCTCGCGCACCCCGGTGCGGGCGCACTCGGCGCGCAGGCGGGCCACGTCGAGCAGGCGGGCGGCGGGGTCGGGCACCGGGCCGTAGCGGTCCTCCCACTCGGCGCGGATGTCGGCCACCTCGGCTTCGGTGCGCACCGCGGCGAGCCGCCGGTAGGCCTCGAGCCGCAGCTCCTCCTTGGCCACGTAGTCGGGCGGCAGGTTGGCGTCGAGGGGCAGGTCGAGCTTGATCTCGGCCGGCTCCTCGGGCGTCTCGCCCTTCAGGTCGGCGACCGCCTCGGTGACCATCTGGCAGTACAGGTCGTAGCCGACCGCGGCGATGTGGCCCGACTGGCCGGTGCCGAGCAGGTTGCCGGCGCCGCGGATCTCGAGGTCGCGCATGGCGATCTTGAACCCCGACCCGAGCTCGGTGGCCTCGCCGATGGTGCGGAGGCGCTCGTAGGCCTCCTCGGTGAGCGAGCGGTCCTGGGGGGTGAACAGGTAGGCGTAGGCCCGCTGGCCGGCCCGGCCGACCCGGCCCCGCAGCTGGTGGAGCTGGCCGAGGCCCAACAGGTCGGCCCGATCGACCACCAGGGTGTTCACGGTGGGCATGTCGATGCCCGACTCGATGATGGTGGTGCACACGAGGACGTCGTACTGGCCCTCCCAGAAGTCGAGCACCACCTTCTCGAGGCTGCCCTCGTCCATCTGCCCGTGGGCCACCGCCACCCGGGCCTCGGGCACCAGGTCCTTCACCCCGGCGGCCACCCGCTCGATGTCCTGCACCCGGTTGTGCACGAAGAACACCTGGCCCTCGCGCAGCAGCTCGCGGCGGATCGCCTCGGCCACGGCGCGGTCGTCGTGCTCGCCGACGTAGGTGAGGATCGGCTGACGGGCCGCCGGCGGCGTGTTGAGCAAGGTGAGGTCACGGATGCCGGTGAGGCTCATCTCGAGCGTGCGCGGGATCGGCGTGGCCGACAAGGTGAGCACGTCGACCCCGGTCTGGAGCTGCTTGATCGACTCCTTGTGACCGACGCCGAAGCGCTGCTCCTCGTCGACGACGAGCAGCCCCAGGTCCTTGAACTTCAGGTCCTCGGACAGCAGGCGGTGGGTGCCGATGACCACGTCGACGTCGCCCGACTCGACGCCCGCCAGCACCTTCTTGGCCTGGCCGGGGGTGAGGAACCGCGACAGGACCTCGACGCGCACCGGGTAGCCCGAGTAGCGCTCCGAGAACGTCTGGAAGTGCTGCTGGGCGAGCAGGGTGGTGGGCACGAGCACGGCGGCCTGCTTGCCGTCCTGCACCGCCTTGAACACCGCCCGGATGGCCACCTCGGTCTTGCCGAAGCCGACGTCGCCGCACACGAGGCGGTCCATCGGCACCGACGACTCCATGTCGGCCTTCACGTCGGCGATGGCGGTGGCCTGGTCGGGGGTCTCGGTGAACGGGAACGCGTCCTCGAGCTCGCGCTGCCACGGCGTGTCGGGTGAGAAGGCCGTGCCCTCCGCGCTGACCCGCTTCTGGTAGAGCACCACCAGCTCCTGGGCGATCTCCTGCACCGCGGAGCGGACCCGGGCCTTGGTCTTCTGCCAGTCGGACCCGCCGAGGCGCGAGAGGCTGGGGCTGTCGCCGCCGGTGTAGTGGCGCACGGCGTCGATCTGGTCGGACGGGACGTAGAGCTTGTCGTCGCCGCGGTACTCGAGCAGCAGGTAGTCGCGCTCGACCCCACCGATGGCCCGCTTGACCATGCCCGCGTAGCGGGCGACGCCGTGGGTGTGGTGCACCACGTGGTCGCCCGGCTTGAGGTCGTCGAAGAACCCGGCGGCGTCGGTGCGGCGGGGGCGGGCGGCGCGGTGGGTGCGCCGGCGACCGGTGAGGTCGCGCTCGGCGAGGACCGCCACCTTGATCGACGGCAGGAGGAACCCGCGCTCGAGGGGGGCGACCACGAGGTGGCCGCCGGGCTTGGTGATGTCGCCGCCCTCGGTGAGGTGGATGCCGTGCTCGCCGAGCAGATCGGCGACCCGACCGGCCGAGCCGACGCCGTCGGCGCCGACCACCACCCGGTAGCCCTGGCCGAGCAGGTCGGTGAGCTGGTGGACGAGCCGGGCGCCGTCGGACACGACGGGGTCCCACCCGGCGGCGGCGACGGTGGCGACGTCGGGGCCCTCCGGCGCGGTGGTGACGGTCCACACCGGGGCCTGGGTGTGCGCGAGCAGGCGGTCGAACGGCAGGTGCAGACGGGGGAACGCGTCCTCGGCGTCGACCGCGTCGGCGGCCGCCGCGCCCCACGTGCGAGCCAGGGTGGCGGCCAGGTCGCGCTCCTCGGCGAGGATGTCGGCGGCGCGGTCGCGCATGCGGCGGGGTTCGACGAGCAGGATCTGGGCGTCGGCGCCGACCAGGTCGAGCAGCACCCGCTCGTCGTCGACGAGCCACGGCAGCCACGACTCCATGCCGTCGAACGTGAGGCCCTCGGCGAGGCGCTCCCACTGCTCGCGGCCCCACGGCTCGGCGCCCACCAGCCGGGCGGCGCGCTCGCGCACGTCGTCGGTGGGCAGCAGCTCGCGGGCCGGGAAGATCTCGACCTCGGCGATGTCGATGGTGGAGCGCTGGTCGGCCACCGAGAACTCGGTGAGCCGGTCGACCTCGTCGCCCCACAGGTCGATGCGGATGGGCGCGTCGGCGGTGGACGGGAACACGTCGACGATGGAGCCCCGCACCGCCACCTCGCCCCGGGCCTCCACCTGGTACTCGCGCCGGTAGCCGGCGAGCACGAGCTGCTCGACGAGCTGCAGCGGATCGATCTGGTCGCCGACGCCGACGACGACCGGCTCGACCTCGTCGACGTGGGGGCCGAGGCGCTGCACGAGGGCGCGGGCCGGGCCGACGATGACCCGGGGCGCCCGCTCGGGGTCGCGCAGGTGCCACAGCACCCGCAGGCGGCGGCCCATGGTCTCGACGCTGGGGCTCACCCGCTCGAACGGCAGGGTCTCCCAGGCGGGGAACAGGTCGACGGCGTCGTCGCCGAGGAAGGTGGCCAGGTCGGCGACCAGGCGCTCGGCGTCGGACGTGGTGGGCACCGCCACCACCAGCGGCTGGCGCGAGGTGAGCCGGGCCAGGCCCGCCACGACGTAGGCGCGCGCCGGGTCGGGGACGGCCAGCACCGCGGACGAGCGCCCCAGCACCTGGAGCAGGCCGGGGTCGTCGCGCAAGAGCGGCAGGAGGGGGGACAACGCCACCGGGTCACGCTAGCGGGATGCGGTGGGGACCCCGGCTGCCCGCCGGTGGTCGTCGGTCTCGCCTCAGCCCGCGTCGGGCTTGGCCGTGTTGTAGCGGTTCATGGCCGCCTCGATGCCGTCGGTGAGGATCGCCTCGACCGCGTCGGCGGCTTCGTGCACCACCACGTCGAGCTCGGCCCGCTCGGCCTTGCCGGGACGGCGCAGCACGTGGTCGGCGCCCGATTGGCGGCCCGGCGGCTTGCCCACCCCGATGCGCACGCGGGCGAACCCGTCGGTGCCGAGGTGGGCCTTGATCGACTTGAGGCCGTTGTTGCCGGCCAGCCCCCCACCCAGCTTCACCTTGAGCCGACCGACGGGCAGGTCGAGCTCGTCGTGCACCACGACCAGCCTGGTGGGGTCGTCGATGCCGTGGCGCTTCACGAGCATCCGCACCGACTCCCCCGACAGGTTCATGAACGTCTGCGGGAACGCGAGCGCGACGAGCCGGCCGCCGATGCGGACCTCGTCGGACAGCGCCCGCTCCTTGCCGGCGCGCAACCGACCGCCGTGGCGGTCGGCGAGGACGTCGATGACCTCGGCGCCCACGTTGTGGCGGGTGCCGACGTAGTCGGCACCCGGGTTGCCGAGCCCGACGACGAGCAGATCGGCGGGCGTGCCGCGGCGCGCCCCCTCATCGCCTCGTCGTCGGAACAGCGACACGACCGGCCGGATCAGGCCTCGTCGCCCTCGGCGGCCTCGGGCTCGGCGGCCTCGCCGGCCACACCCTCGGCGGCCGCGGCGTCCTCCGCCTCGCCCTCCTCGATGGCGGCGCGGGTGGACGACGTGGCCGCGATGACCTCGTCGTCGTCGAGCTCGGTGCGCGAGCCGGCGGGCAGGTCGAGGTCGCCGACGCGCACGGCGTCGCCCATCTCGAGGCCGGTGATGTCGATGGTGAGCTCGTTGGGGATGGCGTCGGGCTTGGCGTACACGGGCAGCGTGTAGAGCACCTGCTCGACGACGCCCTGCTCGTCCTGCACCTTGCGGGCCTCGCCCTGGAGCACGATCGGCACCTCGACGAGGAGCTCCTGGGTGATGTCGACGCGCACGAAGTCGACGTGGATCACGTCGTTGCGCACCGGGTGGCGCTGGAGCTCCTTGACGATGGAGATCTCCTTGGTGCCGTCGACGTCGAGGGTGATGATGGCGTTGAGGCTGGCCTCGGTGGTGAGCGCCTGGCGCAGCTCACGCCAGTCGACGGTGAGCGAGACGGGGTCCTTGCCGAGCCCGTAGAGCACACCCGGCACCTTGCCCTCGACGCGGAGGCGGTTCGACGGCCGGGAGCCGGTGGTGCGGCCGGTGGTGGCCGTGAGGGTGACGTCCATGGTGGTGCGGTGCTCCTGGGGCGGAGAGACGGGAAGGTGCGGCCGCGCCAGAGGGGCGCCCGGGCCGACGGAGCAGTCTACGCCGGCGCGGGCGGAGGCCACCAGCCGGTCGGTCGAGCCCTCACCGGCGGAGCAGTCGCTTGAGCTGGTCGACCACGCCCAGCCGGCTCGCCACCCCGTAGGCGACCGCCTTGGCGCGCATCTGCAGGGACACGGGGTTGATCGGGACGGTGAGCAGCTCGGGCCACAGCTCTCGGATCATCGCCAGGTGGAGCTCGTAGGGCGGCCGACGGTGCTCCTCGACGACGCCGAGGCAGATCTCGGCGTACTCGCGGGAGTTGAACGGCACGAACGTCTCGTGGTCGATGTCGCGCTCGAGCTGGTCGGCGGCCTGCCATCGGGCCACCCGCTGCTCGATGTAGAACACGTCGAGCACGTCGTACCCGAGCCGCTCGCACACGTCGGTCGCCCCGTCGAGCCATCGCGCGTAGGCCCGGCGGCTGAGCTCGTTGCCGGCCATGCCGGTCACCTGGCAGAGCGCCTCGGCCGATCCCGCGGCGGCGCCGCGCGGCCAGTCGTAGTAGCGCCGCGTGGACTCGTTGCAGTTGCCCTTGACGAGGACCTGCGCGTCGTCGATCGCGTCGTCCACCGCGACGGAGATGGCGCCGAACACGGCGCGCGGGGTGGCCGTGTTGGACATGTAGATCGCCCGGTGCTCGGCCACGCGCGGGTCGTCGGACGTGAGGAACGTGTCGACGTCGAGGGAGTCGATCACGCGGTGCGTGAGCGCGAACTCCTGGGCCAGGCGCTCCGAGACGGTCACGTCGGGGCTCGAGCGCTTGATCTCGTAGTGCACCTGGGTGAAGAAGTCGGTGGTCGGCGCGATGGAGCGACTGGCCGCGAGCAGCAGCCGGCTGTCGAGCCCGGCGGTGAGCCCCGCGCTCAGCGGGAACCGTCGCGCCGCGCCTTCCGTCATCCCCCGCAGGATGGCGGCGGCGTCGCACGCCGCATCGGGGAGGGCGCGCTCGGGGAGCGGCGCCCCCGGCCAGAACCGGCGCACCGTCCCGGCCCCGAGATCGAGGACGTGGTCGGGCAGCAGCTGGCGGACACCGTCGTAGCGGGTGGCGTCACCCGGCCACCACGGCTGCGGCGACGTCCGGTAGTAGGCCGACTCGACGAACAGCTCGACCGCGTCGGCATCGTCGACGAGCGGGAGCACCTCGCCGAGCAGGGGGGTGTCCGAGGCGCACCAGACGCCGTCGTCGCGCGTGGTGTGCACGACCGAGCGCAGGCCGTTGGCGTCGTGCAGGAGCAGGTCGCGCTCCGCGTCGCTGGCCACCAGGACCCACCGCCCGCCCAGCGCCGCGACCGCGTCGGGCACGCCCGCTGCGTCGCAGGCGCGGCGGGCGAGCGCGTCGAGGACACCCGCATCGTCGAGCTCGGGGCGGTGCGGATCGATGGCGTAGCCGACGAGCGTGAGCCGGAGCCCGTCGACCTCGGCGTGGGTCACCGGGAGATCGGGGTGGGCGTGGAGCATCCGGCCCGCTCCGAGGCTCGTCGCCGGCCAGTGGCTCAGCTCGCCGACGGGCCGGGGAGCCAGGACGAACTGTCGCCGGTACCGGCGCGCGTCCCCCATGGGACGAGCCTACGACGTCGAGCCGTCAGGGTCCCGGGGAGTGGACGGGCCCCAGCAGGACCGGGCCGCGCTCAGCTCTGGTTGTGGCCGCCGAAGATCTCGCTGACGCTGGTGTCCTCGAAGACGGCATCGATGGCGTCGGCGATGATGCTCGCCACCGACACCACCTCGATCTTGTCGATCTGCTTCTCGGGGGGCAGCGGCAGCGTGTTGGTCATCACGATGCGCTCGATGTGGGAGTTCTTCAGCCGGTCGATGGCCGGCCCCGACAGCACCCCGTGGGTGGTGGCGGCCAGGATGCGCGCCGCCCCCTTCTGGTGGAGCTGCTCGGCCGCGGCGACGATGGTGCCGGCGGTGTCGATCATGTCGTCGATGAGCACGCAGGTGCGGCCGGCCACGTCGCCGATGACGTCGCGGGCCTCGACCGCGTTCTTGGCGCCTTTGATGCGCCGCTTGTGGATGATGGCCAGGTCGGCGTGCAGCAGGTTCGAGTAGCGCTCGGCCACCTTCACCCGTCCGGCGTCGGGCGACACCACCACCAGGTCCTCGCCGAGCTTGCTCATGTGGTCGACGAGCACCGGCATGGCGGTGAGGTGGTCGACCGGGCCGTTGAAGAAGCCCTGGATCTGTCCCGAGTGCAGGTCGACGCTCATGAGGCGCTGGGCGCCGGCCGCCGCGAACATGTCGGCGACGAGGCGGGCCGTGATCGGCTCGCGTCCCTCGGACTTCCGGTCCTGGCGGGCGTAGCCGTAGAACGGCATCACCACCGTGATCCGCTTGGCCGACGCCCGGCGGGCGGCGTCGACCATGATCAGCTGCTCCATGATGGCGTCGTTCACCGACGTCTCCGCGGTGCTGCAGTGGCTCTGGATGATGAACACGTCGGAGCCCCGCACCGACCCCGACAGCCGGCAGTGCAGCTCGCCGTTGGCGAACTCGGAGTTGTTGGCGTCGAGCAGCGGCACCCCCAGTTGCCAGGCCACCTCCTCGGCGAGCTCGAGGTTCGCTCGGCCCGCTACCAGGGCCAGCTTCTTCTTGGTGACCAGCTCCATGGTGCCCCCGTCTCCCGTCCGGTCAGTCCGAGGCGGGCATCTCGCTGCTGCCCGCAGTGTAGAACGGCCCCGTCGAGCGGCCCTCGGGGATCTGCGCCCCCGGTTCGAGCACGGCGAACGGGCCCACCCGGGCGCCGGCACCGACCTCGGCGTCGCGACCCACGGTGTGCTCGAGCACGGCGCCCTCGCCGATGGCGCAGTCGACGAGGTGGCAGCCCGGGCCGATCTCGGCGCCGGCGCCGATGACGGTGCGGCCCTGCACCAGCACCCCGGGGAAGAGGGTGACGTCGGGCCCGAGCTCGACGGTGGCGTCGACGTAGGTGTTGGTCGGGTCGACGAGCGTGACACCTCGCGCCATCCAGCCCTGGTTGGTGCGCCACCGCAACGCCGCCTCCGCGGCGGCGAGCTGGGCGCGGTCGTTCACGCCGTGGGTCTCGTCGGGGTCGGGGGCCACGAACGACTCGACACGGTGCCCGGCGTCGTGCAGCACCGCCACCACGTCGGTGAGGTAGTACTCGCCCTGAGCGTTCTCGGGCGAGATCCGGCGCAGCGCCGGGGCGAGCAGACCCTGGCGGAAGCAGTAGATGCCGGTGTTGATCTCGTCGATGGCGAGCTCGTCGGGGGTGGCGTCGCGCTGCTCGACGATGCGGGCCACCCGGTCGTCGCGGCCCCGCACCACCCGGCCGTAGCCGGTGGGGTCGGCGAAGCGGGCGGTGAGCACCGTGGCGGCAGCGCCGCTGGCGCGGTGGTGGGCGACGAGCCCGGCGATGGTCTCGGCCCGCAAGAGCGGGGTGTCGCCGGGCAGGACGAGCACGTCGCCGTCGGCGTGGTCGTCGAGCTCGTCGTCGGAGAACGCGGTGAGCCCCACCGCGGCGGCGTCACCGGTGCCGAGCTGGCGGCGCTGCTCGACGAAGTCGAGGGCGATGTCGGGCCCGTCCTCCTGGAGCTTCTTGGTGATGCGCTCGGCGCCGTGGCCGACGACGATCACCGCCTTGCGCACGTCGGAGCCGACGAGGGCGTCGAGGACGTAGAGGACCATCGCCCGCCCGCAGAGCAGGTGGAGGGGCTTCGGGCGCTGCGAGCGCATCCGGGTCCCCTCACCGGCGGCGAGGATGACGGCAGAGAGCGATCCGGCGGCCATGGACCCATGGTGTCACGCCGCCGACACCCGCTGTCCCCGGGGTCGCGGCGAGCTCGCGGGGGAGGGATCGAACCTCCAACCTCCTGATCCAAAGTCAGGCGTTCTGCCGATTGAACTACCCGCGATCGTGCTGGTCGCGACGGTAGCCGCCGCACCGGCGCCCGACGGGGGCCCGATTCGCAGGTCGGGCCGACGGCCGGTATCGTCGACACCCTCATGGGATCGCTGATCAAGAAGCGCCGTAAGCGCATGCGCAAGAAGAAGCACAAGAAGATGTTGAAGCGCACGCGCTTCCAGCGCCGCGCCAAGGGCAAGTAGACCTCACCCTCGACCGCCCCACCGGGCGGTCGAGGCGCGCGCGGGCACCGTCACCCCTGGTCGCCGGCGGATCACCCGGCGAGCCGGTCGGGATCGCGTCGAACCGCCGCGCCGAGCGGGGGACGGCCTCGGTCACACCTGGAGCACGTCGACGGAGCACCCGAGGCCTGGAGCGGCGGCGAGGCGTTGATCTGCGGTGACCAACGTGCAGCCGAGGCGCTCGGCCAGGGCGACGTAGACCGCGTCGTACGGGGTCACGTTGTCGCGGAGCTCGAACGCTCGGTGCACGAGCGCCAGAGCCGGATACCGAGTGAGCTGCAGGTCCTCGAGGTCATCGATCGCATCGGAGAACCGACGGGCTGGCAGGTCTCCGGCCAGCCAACGCTTGCGGAGCACCGCGATGGTCTCGACGTCGACCAGGTCAGGGGCTGCGAGCTCGTCACCCGTCGTGAGACGCGCACGAGCCACCCGACCGTCGGCTCCATCGTCGGCCAGCGCGTTGGCGAGGACCGACGCGTCGACGACGATCACGACGCCGGGCGTTCAGCGTCGAGATCGGACACGGCCCGGGCGAAGCCGACCGTGCCTCCTCGTCGCTGCGCCACGCGAGCGAACAGCTCCTCGGGCGTCGCACGCAGCGCCAGTCGGGTGAGCTCACCGGTGAGGTACTGCTGCAGCGACTGCCCTCGCTGCTCGGCGCGGGACTGCAGCGCAGCGTGGACCTCGTCGGGAAGATCGCGCACGAGGATGTTCGGCATGCTTTCATTGTGCAAGCACCTGGCGCGCGGGGCAACCCCTTCGTCCGGCTGAGCCCCCGTGGCGCGGGCTGAGCGCGTGGCTACTGGGAGGGCGTGGTGCGGGCCACGACCCGGTCGGGGCCGGGGAAGGCGCCCTCGACGAACCAGGTGGAGCCGCTGCCGGCCAGCACCGGGGTGCGGCCGGTGGCGTCGCCCAGGCGGTCGCGCCACTCGGCCAGGCGCGGCTCGACGGCGAGGGCGGCGGGCTCGAGGTCGTTGGGGCCGTCGGCCGTGGGGCCACCGAGGGCGTCCCAGGCCCGGTAGACCGCGGGGGTGGAGCACCCGAACGGCGGGGTCAGCAAGGTGACGGTGCGCGCCACCGGCTCGAGTGGCTCGACCACCTCGCCGATGCCCCGGACCCGGGCCCGCCCGCCGACCAGGCAGAAGGGCACGTCGGCGCCGATGGTGGCGACCGCGGCCAGGTCGTCGAACCCGGCCCCGCGCTGCACCGCGGCCGCGTCGGCCGACCCCCCGCCGAGGCCGGCGCCGGCGGGGATGCGCTTGGTGAGCGTGACGTGGGCGGTGCGCCCGGCGAGGGCCAGCGCCCGTCGCACCAGGTTGTCGTCGTCGGGTGGCACCTCGGCAGGTATCTCGCCATCGGCCGAACGGATCACCAGGCCGTCGCCCGGCCCGATCTCGAGCTCGTCGGCCAGGTCGAGCGTGACCATCTCGGCGTCGATCAGGTGGTAGCCGTCGGCGCGGAGCCCCGTGATCCGCAACGACACGGTGAGCTTGGCCGGCGCGAGGACCCGCTCGGAGACAGCCACGGCGCCGAGGCTATGTCGACGGCCGGTGAGGCGGGGGTCGACGACGGGTGAGGCGGGGGTCGACGACGGGCCAGGCGGGGTCGACCGCGGGGGTGAGCCGCGCTCAGGAGGTGAGGTCGACCACGATCCCGTCGCCGACCGACCGGGCCCCGAGGTCACCGTCGACGCCCCACGCGGTCAGCAGCGCACCGGGGAGGCGGGTGCAGCGACCGAGCGGCGGCTGGGTGACCGAGTACGGCACGAGGCGCTCGGCGAGTCGGAGGTGCACGGTCCACCCTTCGGTCGGCATGGTCGCGCCGCGTGTGCGTCGCGCTGCACCCAGTGAACGTTCGAGAACGGCGCTCGGATACGGGCGGAGCGCCCTCGTCGCGATCTCAGACCGACAGCGATGCGGCGTCGTGCGGCGCGGTGGTGCGCCGGGTCGCCGGCAGCGGGTCGCCCAGCAGGTCGACGACGAGGCCGTCGTCGAACGGCACGGTCGTCGTCTCGTCGGCCGGCGTGCCCCACCAGGCGGCGAGGGCGGCGGCACCGGTCCGGGTGCAGCGACCGAGGGGAGGACGGGTGACCTCGTACACGGCGAGGCGCTGGGACAGCTGCGTGCGCACGGGGCCCTCCTCCGGTCCGTCGCTGTGAGTGGGCACCTGCCCACCTGACGTGGACGGTACGGGCGGAGCCGGCCCCAGGGGAGGGACTTTGGACCATTCACGTGGAGTGTGGTCGTGTGCGCGCGAAGAGTGTTCGTCTCCGCTGACGCCGTCCCCGACCCGCGAGCGCTCGGCACTAGCCTCCGCACCGGACTCGTCGACCAGGGGGACGCACATGACGGCCACGCACGACCGGCTCGGGACCCGGCCCTACACCACGGGTCTGCACGACCTGGGCGACGGGGCATGGGCGTGGCTGCAGCCCGACGGCGGGTGGGGGTGGAGCAACGCCGGTCTGCTGGTCGACGGCGACGAGGCCCTGCTCGTCGACACCCTCTACGACCTGCGCCTCACCGGCGAGATGCTCGACGCCATGCGGGCCCGCGTGCCCGCCGCCGCTCACATCGCCACGCTGGTCAACACCCACTCCAACGGCGACCACTGCAACGGCAACGAGCTGGTCACCGGCGCCGACATCATCGCGTCGGCGGCCACCGCCGAGGGGATGGCCGACGAGAGCCCGCAGATGATGGCGTCGCTGCTCGAGGCCGCCCCGGGCATGGGCCGACTCGGCGAGTTCTTCACGTCGTGCTTCGGGGCCTTCGACTTCGCCGCGGTCACCAAGACGCCACCCACCCGCACCTTCAGCGGCCGGCTCGACCTGCGGGTCGGCGAGCTCGCCGTGGAGCTCCACGAGGTCGGCCCCGCCCACACCGCCGGCGACGTGCTGGTCCACGTGCCCGAGCGCCGCACCGTGTTCACCGGCGACATCCTCTTCATCGGCGGGCACCCCATCGTGTGGGCCGGGCCGGTCAGCAACTGGATCGCGGCCTGCGACCTCATGACGTCGTGGGGCGTCGAGACCGTGGTCCCCGGCCACGGGCCGGTCACCGACCTGCGGGGCGTGCAGGCCGTGCGCGACTACCTCGAGTGGATCACCGGCGAGGCCCGCCGCCGCTACGACGACGGCATGGACGCGTTCACCGCGGCCAAGGACATCCCCCTCGGCGACTACGCCGACTGGGGCGACGCCGAGCGGGTGGTCATCAACGTCGACACCTTGTTCCGCGAGTTCTCCGGATCGACCGAGGTCACCCCCGTCACCGAGCTGTTCGCCCGCATGGCCGAGGTCGCCCGGTAGGGCCTACGCCGGCGAGGCGACCGCGTCGGCCAGCCGGCCCCAGTCGTCGACGGCGAGCTCCTCGGCCCGGGCCTCGGGGCGGACACCCGCCCGCGCGAACGCCTCGGGGGTGACCAGGCCGGCGAGCGAGCGGCGCAGCATCTTGCGGCGCTGGCCGAACCCGGCGCGCACGAGGGCGAACATCCGCTCG
>DATHSN010000163.1:0-26025 GCA_035464115.1 Acidimicrobiales bacterium
CGACCGGTGCCGCGATCGGCCCGGTGGCCGCTTCGGTCGGCGCATCGAAGACCGGCGCCGCTTCGGAGACGACGTCGTCGACGAACAGGGTGTGGACACCGAAGAACCCGAAGGCGAGCCAGGCCGAGCCGGCGACGAGGACGAGGGCGCCGAGCCCGACGCCCAGGGGGTGGTTGCGGATGAAGGTCAGCATGCCCCCGAAACCGGACTCGAGGAGTCGTCATTCCCGCCCAGGACGGATCTTCCCGGCGGCCGCACGAGCGCCGGTGTCAGCCGACGAGCTGGTCGGCCACCGGCTCGAGCACCTGCTCGACGATCACCAGGTTCAACAGCCCCAGGATCACCACCAGCGCCGCCAGCACACCGATGGGGACGAGCACACCGACCCGCGCCTCGCGCACGGGTGCGGCCGCTTCCTCGTCGACCGGCGGCCGGAACCAGATCGTCTCGATGACCCGCACGAAGTACACGAGGGTGAGCACGCTCGACCCCACGATGACCGCGGCGATGACCCACCGGTCGGCGTCGACCGCGCCGGTCACCAGGTACCACTTCGAGAAGAACCCGGCGGTCGGTGGGAGTCCCACCATCGAGACGGCGGCGATGGTGAACCCGGCCATGGACCACGGCATCCGCGGGCCGAGGCCGGCCATCGCCGGGATCTTCTTGGTGCCGGCCTGCTCCATGACGCTGCCGGCCACGAAGAACAGGCACCCCTTCATCACCGCGTGGTTGACGACGTGGAGGAGCGCCCCGATGATCGCCAGCGGCGAGGCCAGCCCCACGCCGACCCCGATGAGACCGAGCTGGGCGACGGTGCTGTGGGCGAGCATGCGCTTGAGGTCGGTCTGGCGGATCGCCATCACGGATCCGACCACCACGCCGGCCGCGCCGAACCAGGTGAGCAGCTCGAGCACCGGCAGCTCGTCGACGACGTAGCCGGGCGGGAGCACGTCGAACAGGATGCGCATCAGCGCATAGGCGGCCACCTTCACCTGCACCGCGGCGAGCAGCGCCGCGACCGCGGGCGGGGCGTGGCTGTGGGCGTCGGGCAGCCACACGTGGAGCGGGAAGATGGCCATCTTGATCCCGAGGCCGATGACGATGAGCGCGGTGGCGGCGGCGAGCGTGGGCGAGCCGGAGAGCTCGGCGAGCAGCGGGCCGACGTCGGCCATCGAGATGTTGCCGGCGGTGAAGTAGATGAACCCGACCCCGAGCAGGTAGAGGCTCGACCCGACCGTGCCGAGGATCAGGTAGCGGAAGCTGGCGACCGCCGCGGCCGGGCCACCGAGCGCGACGAGCGAGTACGAGGCGATCGAGTAGATCTCGAGCGACACGAACAGGTTGAACAGGTCGCCGGCGACGGTGACCCCGAGCAACCCGCCGAGCAGCAGCAGCACGAGCGCGTGCAGTGGCACGTTGCGGCCCGGCTCGATCCCGAACCCGACCCGGGTCGGGTAGATGACGACGAGGAACCCGATGACACCGACGAGCACGGCCACGAAGCCGGCGAGGGGATCGAGGGTGTACTCGATGCCGAACGGGGCCGCCCACCCCCCGACGGGATGGACGAGGGGCCCCACGTCGAGCGACCGGACCAGACCCCAGGCGCCGAGCACGGCGATGGCGGCCGTGGCGAGCACGGCGACCGCCCGGGCGACGCGAGGGGCGAACACCGCGGCGATCGCCGCGATCACCGCCGCGCTGAAGGTGACGATGGGCAGCAGGGCCGGCAGCACGGAGCGCATCAGGTGGGTCCCGCCGGTGGGTCGAGCCGACCGGCGGCACGGTCGGGGCCGGACCCGCCGGACGGGGTGGCCGGCACCGATGGGGGTGACACGGTGCCCGACGCGACGGAGCCGGACTGGCCGCTGAGCGCAGCGTCGTCGAGGGTGCCGTAGGCCCGTTGGATGGTGACGATGAGGGCGAGCGCCACCCCGATGACAGCGACGCCGACCACCAGCGCGGTGAGGATGAGCAGGTGCGGCAGCGGGTTCACGTAGTCGACGGGGTCGGTGCCGATGGCAGGGTCGATGACCGGGACGTCGCCCCCGTCCTTCACGCTGCCCTCGATGAAGAACACGAAGATGGCGGTCTGGAAGATGACCAGGCCCACCAGCTTCTTCACGAGGTGGCGCTCGACGAGCAGGGTGAACAGCCCGATGGAGAGCAGCGCCACGACCATCAGGTAGACGTAGCGGTCGCCGAGGGTCTCGAGCATCAGTCGTCCCCCGCGTGGGCCAGCCGGTCGAAGATGTGGAGGATCCCGCCGAACACCACGGCGCCGACCCCGATCTCGACCGCGCCGATGCCGAGGTAGCGCAGCCGGGAGTCGCTGATCGACGTGCCCGGGTACTGCGAGTAGTCGAGCAGGTCGCCGCCAGCGAGCAGGGGCACGATGCCGGCGACGAGGAAGATCGCCATGCCGGCGCTCATCGCCAGCAGCGCCACACCCTCGGGGAAGTGCCGCAGGCTCGTCTCGCGATCGAGGGTGAGGCGGGCCAGTACGACACCCACCGCCAGGACCACGCCGCCGGCGAAGCCACCGCCGGGCCCGTAGTGGCCGTGGGCGACCACGTAGACGCCGAACACGAGCACGAACGGCACCATGAGCGCGGCGACGACCCGCACGTTCTCGCTGGGGTGGCGGCCGATCACGCGTCGGCCCTCCGGCGGGCGAGCACCAGCGCCGCCGACAGCGCCGCGGTGAACACCACGATGGTCTCGCCGAGGGTGTCGAGCGAGCGGTAGTCGGCGAGCACGGCGGTGACCACGTTGGGGGTCTCGCTGTCGTCGAGCGAGCGCTCGACGTACTGGGCCGCCACCCCCAGGGCCGCCGGGGCGTCGGGGTCGCCCCGGTCGGGGAGGTCGACGCTGGCGACGAGCAACAGCCCGGCGAACGCCACCACCAGGGGCCCGGCGAAGAGCACGGCGCGACGATCGCGGCCGGCGGGGCGGTCGCCGGTGACGAGCACCGCCACCAACAACAGCACCCCGACGAAGGCCGAGCCCAGCACCGCCTCCACGAACGCGACGTCGGGGGCTCCCATGCCGGCGAACAGCAGCGCCACGAACAGGCTGAACAGCGCGAGCACCGCGACGGTGGCGGTGATCGACCGCACCCGCACCGCCACGGTGGCGCTCCCGATCAAGAGCACGAAGAACATGAGGTCGAGCTGCCAGATCACGGCGCGCCGCCTGGGGAGCCGGGCCGATCGACGTCGGGCTCCACCGCGCGCACCTCGCCGGATGCGTCGATGATCCGTTGGCGGGTGGCGCTGCGGGCCAGGGCGTGGATGGCGGTGGGGTTCACGAGGATCGAGAAGACCGCGATGAGCACCAGCTGGATGCTCCCGGGTCCGAACCGGTTGAGCACGACCAGCCCCGCGAACACCAGCACGAGCCCGAGGGTCTCGGCCTTGGCCACCGCGTGGGCGCGGGTCCAGAAGTCGGGGAAGCGGGCCAGCCCGAGAGCGCTCACCCCGAGGAACGCCGTGCCCATGACCAGCAGGATCCCCGCGACGATGTCGGTCATCGGGCGCTCCGGGTGTCGAGGTACCGGGCGAACGCGAGCGGGAAGAGGAAGGCGAGGAGCGCGTACGCCAAGCCGATGTCGACGAACAGCACCGGCCGGCCGAACACGAAGCCGATGATCATCAACAGCACGATGCTGTTCACCGCGGCGAACGAGCTGGCGAGGATCCGGTCGAGCACGGTGGGGCCCTTCGCGATGCGGATCAGCGCCACGATCGTGAGCGCGGTGATCACGAACGACAGGGCGAACAGCAGGCCGGTCATCTCCTGCGCTCCCTCTGGATGACGGACGGGTCGACCGGAGGCTGGGGCCGGTCGAGGAACACCTTGGCGATGCGGTTCTGCAGCTCTCCGGTGACGAGGTCGCCGGCCTGGGAGGGGGTGAGGGCGTGGACGACGAGCTCGGCGCCGTCGATGTCGACGGTGAGGGTGCCCGGCACCAGCGAGATGGCGTTGGCGAGGGTGGTGCGCGCGAGAGGGCTGCGCAGCTCGGTGTGGAACCGCAGCGTGCACGGGTCGAGCTCGAGCTTCGGCGTGAGCGTGAGCCGTGCCAGCTGGAGGCTGGCGACGAAGATGCGCCCCGCCATCCAACCGACGAAGCCGATGCTGCGCACGAAGGCGAGGGGGAGCTGGCCGACGGGCAGGTGGTCGAGGTCGGGGCGGAGGCACTCGCCGGCGATGCGGTGGGTGACGGCCGTGACGACGGCGGCGGTGATCGCGCCGGTGACGAGGAACAGGGGCTCGTTGCGGCCCGAGAGCGCGTACCAGAAGGCGAAGAGCACCAGGAACTGGACGATGGTGGTGCGGCGGACGCTCACGGCACCACACTCCAGCCGAGCACGAGCACCATCGCCATCGCGACCACGCTGCCGAGGAGCCAGCCGGGAGCGACCGGTCCGAGGCCGGGCCCGGGCAGGGTCGGCCGGGGCAGGGTCGGCCGGGGCAGGGTCGGCCGGGGCAGCCGGCGCCGCTCGGTGGTGGCCGTGGGGCGGGCGGGCTGCTCGGCCCGGCGCGCCGCGACCAGGACGGGCAGCTCGCGGTACACCCAGTCGGTGTCGACGCTGGTCTTGGCCGCCGGTGCCAGCCGGGACCGCAGCAGGGTGAAGCCGATGCCGGTGAAGGCGAACAGCTGCAGCGCCTCGACCAGCTTGGTGGTGGTGTACGGCTCGAACGCCACCTCGGTGGGCATCTGGCCGTACAGCAGCCCGGGGTCGACCCCGATGGCGATGTTGGCGACCGCGGCGATGCCCATGGCGAGGTACATGGTGACCGGCACGGCTCGCACCTCCAGCGGGCCTCGCGGCGCGCCGAACCAGGTGGCCCACGGCAGCTTGAGCGCCACGCTGAGGAAGGTGCCGACCGACGCCAGCTTGAGCAGCCACTGGGCGGTGGTGAACCCGCCGTCGCCCACCGACGCCACGGCCAGCTCCTTGGCCGGGAAGCCGCTGAACAGCGGCACCCCCGAGATCGACAGCGCACCCACCAGGTAGAGCGCGAGGGCCCAGGGCAACGCCCGCGCGAGCCCTCCGAGCTCGGAGGCGCGGCTGCGCCCGGTGGCGTGCAGCACCACGCCGACGCCCATGATGAGCAGCCCCTTGTAGAGCACGTGGGCGTAGGCGTGGGCGGTGGCCCCGTTGACGGCGAGGTCGGTGCCCACGCCGACCGCGGCGACCATGAAGCCGACCTGGCTGATGATGTGGTAGCCGAGCAGGCGGCGGATGTCGTCCTCGAGCACGGCGTAGACGACGCCGAACAGGGCCATCGCCACGCCGAGCCAGACCAGCAGCTCGAGGCCGGCGAACCCCCGGGCGAGCACGTAGACCGCCGACTTCGTGGTGAACGCGCTGAGGAACACCATGCCGGCGACCGACGCCTCGGGGTAGGCGTCGGGGAGCCAGGCGTTGAGCGGCACCGCCGCCGCGCACAACAGGAAGCCGACGAGGATCAACCCGGTGGCGCCACCCAGCTCGAGCGAGCCGAACGCGAGCGACCCGGTGTCGGTGAGGTGCCAGAGGATGCCGCCGAGCAGCACGACCCCGCCGAGGAGGTGGACGCCGAGGTAGCGCAACCCGGCTGCGCTCGATCCGGCGCGCCGGGCGCCGACGATGACCATCGTGGCGGTGCTGACCTTCAGCTCCCAGAAGAAGAACAAGGTGAGCAGGTCGCCGGCGAGGACGACGCCGATTCCTGCGCCGGCGGTGGCGAGGGCGCCCGCCCGCTCGAGCGTGCCCATGGTCGACCAGCCGTAGATGCCGGCCAGGACGGCGACGACCGCGAAGACGGTGGCGAACGGGATCGACAGGCCATCGGCGCGCAGCACGGTGAGCTGGTAGCCGTAGAAGTCGAAGGTGGAGAGCGCGGCATCGTCGAGGCGCACGACGGCGAGCAAGCCGACCAACGCCGACGCGACCGCGATCGGCCCGCCGAGACGGCGGGGGGCGATCGCGACGAGCACCGCGCCGACGAGGAGCACGAGGGCCGGGTGCAGGTCAACCACGACGTGCCCCTCCCGCCCCATCGGCGCGCGGCTCGGGGGGCGGCGCGCTGGTGAGCGACTCGCCGGGTCGGCTGCCGGCCGGCCGCGACACGAGGTGGCGACCGAGCGCCTTGGCGCCGAGCACGAGGGCGACGGTGCCGACGAGTGAGAACGCCGGGACGAGACCCGGCTGCTTCGCGCCGGTGGCGAGGTCGACCACCACCGCGAGGACGAGCGCGGCCGTCACGAGCGCGACGATCCGGGTCATCGGACGCTCCTCTCGGGGAGCGGCGCACGACGGGCGACGGTGCTCACACCCGACCTCCGGTGACCGCGGCGCCGACCGCGGCGGTGAGCTCGCCGAGCGACACGACGTCGCCGAGACCGAGCGCCAGCCCGACCGCCGCGGTGGTGGCGATCGGCACGACCATGAGCGGCGAGGCCTCGGCCCGGACCGGGAAGTCGGGCGAGGAGCGGAAGAAGGCGCGGAACACGATGGGCAGCAGGTATCCAGCGGTGAGCAGACCGCTCCCGATGACCACCGCCGCCAGCAGGGGCTCGCCCGCGTCGAGCGCGCCGAGCCCCAGGAACCACTTGGAGACGAACCCGCTGACCGGTGGCACGCCAGCGAGGCCGAGCGCGGCGATCCCGAACGCGGCCATGGTGACCGGCATCCGCCGCCCGATGCCGTCCATCTGCGACACCCGGTCGACCCCGGTGGTGACGTAGATGGCCCCGGCGCAGAAGAAGAGGGTGATCTTCAACACGGCGTGGTTGGCGAGGTGGAGCATGGCGCCGTTCCACGCGCTGGCCGACAGCAGTGACAGCCCGAGCACGATGTAGGAGAGGTGGGCGATGGTCGAGTAGGCGAGGCGGCGCTTGAGCTGGTCCTGGCGGAACGCCACCACGGAGGCCACCACGATGGTGACCGCGGCGACGCTCGCGACGACGGCTCCCGCGCCGACGTCGGCGAGGCGCTCGGGGCCGATGACGTAGCCGAACATCCGGGCGAAGCCGAACACCCCGGCCTTCACCACCGCGACGGCGTGCAGCAGGGCGCTGACCGGGGTGGGGGCGACCATGGCCGCGGGCAGCCACTGGTGGAACGGCATGATCGCCGCCTTGGTGCCGAAGCCGAGCACCGCCAACACGACGAGCGCCACGACCCCGGCGTCGGACACGGCACCGTCGAGCACGCCGCCCGGTGTGAACTCCGCACCGGGCACCGCGATGTGGACCACCGCCACCGCCAGCAGGACGGCGGTGCCGCCCCCCAGCAGGGTGAAGAGGTACCGGCGACCGGCCGCCAGGGCTTCGGGGGTCTGCTTGTGGACGACCAGCGGATAGGTGGCGAGGGTCAGCAGCTCGTAGAAGACGAAGAACGTGAACAGGTTGGCGGCGAAGGCCAGACCGATGGTCTCCGACACGCACACGGCGAAAGTGGAGAAGAACCGGGTGCGGTGCTGCTCGCGGGCGCCCCGGACGTAGCCGAACGAGAACGACGACGCGAGGATCCACAGCGCGCTGGCCGAGGCGGCGAACACCATCCCCGCGGCGTCGACCCGCAGGGCCAGCTCGAGGTCGGGGGCCAGCGAGCCGATGGTGAACGCCGGCTCGTCACCGTCGAGGACGGAACCGAACATGGAGGCCACCAGCGCGAACGTGGCCGCCGCCGCGAGCGCCGTCCACATCGCGTGCAGCCGCGGCCGGTCGCCGCTCACCACGATGAGCGCTGCGGCCACGGCGGGGACGGCGACGGCGATGGGGACGAGCACGGGGACCTCGGGTCGGCGGACGGGCGAAGGCGGACGCGCCCTCCCCGACCCGCGAGGTCAGTCGAGCGGCGCGATCACCGAGCGTTCCGGTGGCTCGAGCGGCGCTCCCGCCCGGTAGCCGGCCGTGACCGCACCGTCGGCGAGGCGACGGGAGCACTTGTCACGCACGAGGACGAGCTGCGGGAGCACCGGGCAATCATACGATCTGCCATGCACGTCTCCACCGTGGTGCGTCCCCGGCGCCGCATCGGTGGCACCCTGGACACCTGACGATCCGAGGAGACGCAGCGATGACCACGAGCAGCTTCGACGAGCGGGCGGCCACGTGGGACGACGACCCCGCGAAGGTGGCGCGCTCCCGCGAGGTCGCCGAGGCCATCGCCGCCGCGGTGCCCGTCGACCGCACGACCCGGATGCTCGAGTACGGGGCGGGCACCGGGCTCGTCACCCAGGCGCTGCGCGATGCCGTCGGCCCGGTCATCCTCGTCGACACCTCGGCGGGCATGCGCGCCGTCATCGACGCCAAGATCGCCGCCGGCGCCCTCCCCGACGCCCGCGTCTGGGACGTCGACCTGGCCACCCAGCCGCCGCCCGACGAGCAGGTCGACCTGGTCGTCACCGTCATGGCCATGCACCACGTCACCGACATCGACCGCGTGCTCGCCGCCTTCGCCGAGCTGCTCGTCGACGGCGGTCACCTCTGCGTGGTCGACCTCGAGGAGGAGGACGGCTCGTTCCACGGCGAGGGCTTCGACGGCCACCACGGGTTCGCCCCCGACGACCTGGCCGACCGGCTGACCCGGGCCGGCTTCACCGACGTCGGCATCGACACCGTCCACCACATCGAGCGCGACGGCGGCACCTACCCGGTGTTCCTGGCCACCGGCACCCGGGTGGCGCGCCCCTCCTGACCGACCGACGGGTCAGGAGCGCTCGGGCCGCCAGAACACCGCGAGCAGGGCGACGGCGCCCCCGATGCCGGGCACTGCGGCCAGGGCCAGGCCGCTCGCCCCCGAGAACACGTCGAGGTCGAGCGCGGCGTCGAGCGACCACTCGCCGGCCCCGAGCGCGCCGAGCGAGAGGCTCAGCGCGGCGAGCACCATCACGTACTCCCAGCCCTCGCCCGGCCGGAAGATGAAGAACCCGTTGCCGCGGTGGTTGGTGACCCACGCCACGACCATCACGCCGAGCGCCCCGCCGGCGGCGAGCGACGTGCCGAGGCCGATGATGAGCAGGACCCCGGCCACCACCTCGGTGATGCTCGCCGTCCAGGCGTGCAGCCAGCCGGGCCGCATGCCGAGCGATTCGAACCACCCGGCCGTGCCGCTGATCTTGCCGCCGCCGACGATGTGGTTGACCCCGTGGGCGAGCATCACCGCGCCGAGCGCGACGCGCAGGACGGTCAGCGCCAGGTCGACCGCGGCGGCGTCGCTCATGGCGCGGTCGGGGCGGTGGCGGGCACGACGGCATCCTGACACGGCGGTCAGGCCGATGCGACGAGGTGCTCGCAGAGGTGGACGGCGACGCGGGCGGCCTCGACCACGGCGCGATCCGACATGGGGTTCTCGGCTCGCGCCTGCCACTGGCCGAGCGCGGCGAGCGCGGCGGCGCGCGTGGCATCGGGGGACGCGTCGGGATCGAGACCGAGCCGAGCGGTCACCGGTCCGCCGCCGGCCAGGCGCTCGAGGGCGTCGAGCTCGACCTCGCGCACGCGCAGCGCGCCCCCGCGGACGGCGTCGAGGAGGCGGATCTCGAGCAGCTCGCGAGCGCTGGCCGTGATCCGCTCGATCTCCCGGTCGACCCGGGCCGCCACCTCGCCGGGCAGCGACGGGGCCATCGCCTCGAGGGTGGCGAGCAACGAGCGGGCCTTCAAGGTGTCGGCACGGGCCCCGAAGCGCTCGACCAGGACGCGCCGGAGCTGCTCGATGCCCGAGACCTCCAGCAACGAGCGCGACAGCTCGGCGCTGGAGTCCACGCCCCCGACGGCGAGCCGCGCCATGGCGTGGCGGACACCGAACCACCCGAGGCGGTCGAGCAGGTCGTCGCGCTCCACCGCCGTGACCGGCAGCGCGGGGTCGTCGACGAGGAACCGGTCGGCGGTGAGCAACAGCTCGTCGCGACGCTCGGCGTCGAGCTCGGCGAGGCGGGCGAGCAGACGGAACTCCCGCTCGGCGAGCGTGGCACCGGCGACGGCGACCAGACCGGCGACCGGGAGCACCGTCTGGACGAGCCGCCGCAGCTTGGGTTCGCGTCGGTACCGGTCGGCGATGCGGGTCGCGGAGTCCATGGCGTCGAGGCGGCACGCGCCCACCTCGTCGGCCCGGGCGAGCACGCCGATGGCGTTCACGGGCGTCGGCCGGGCGAGGGCGTCGTCGTGGAAGGCCTCGAGGAACCGCACGTCGCTCGCGTGGGCGTGGCGCATCAGGTAGACGACGGCGTCGACCTCGGTGGGGCGCCCGTCGTCGGGGGCGAGCAGGGCCGTCGTCCGCCCCGAGACGTCGATCGAGATGGAGTCGATCCCGGGGGTGTCGACCAGGGTCATCGTCCGGAGCCGCGACGACGGCCACTCGACGTCGAGGCGGGCGATGTCGTCGGCGGGGGTGCCGGCCAGGTCGATGACGAGCGCCCCGTCGTCGCGGCTGAAGCGGGCCGGCCGCGGGAGGCCGTCGATGGGGTGCACGGTGACCCGGTAGGTGATCCCGTCGTGGTACCAGGTGACGATCCGGGTGCACTCGCCGACGTCGGTGGGGGCCAGCTCCTCTCCCACGAGTGCGTTGAGGAGGGTCGACTTGCCCGCCTTCACCCGACCGGCGATCGCGACCCGCAGCGGCTCGTCGAACCGCTCGAGGCCATCCCGCAGCGCCGCCGCCGCCGGGTGGTCGCCCACCTCGGCGACGGTGCCCTGCGCGAGGGCGCGGACCTCGTCGGCGAAGCTCAAGCGGAGGACGCTCCCGCCTCGGGGCCACCCACCAGGTCGAGCGCACGGGCCCGCAACGCCGCGATCCGAGCCAGCTCGGCCTCGACGTCGGCGAGCCGCCGGCCGCGCTGGTCGCTCGCCGTCCGCTCGGCCTCCTGAGCGGCGCGCAGCGCCTCGTTGGTGGAGCGCTGCAGCTGCTTGGCGCGGTCCGCCCACGAGTCGCGCAGGTCGCGCTGGACCCGGCGCAGGGCGTCGCGGCTCTCCTTGCCGACGGCGAAGCTCACCTCGTCGACGTACTTGCGGTAGGTCTGCTTGGCCGTCTGGCGGCGCTGGGCGAGCTGGCGCTGCTGCTCCTCGCGCTGCTGCTTGCGGCCCATGGCCAGCCCGATGGCCACGCTCACCGGGGCGATCAGGGTGATGCCGACCATGCTGGCCAGCATCCCGAACATGAGCATCCCCCCGTAGCCACCGCGCAGGACCCCCAACGCGGTGTTCACCAGGTTCGTTCTCGTGACGTCGAGCTCGAGGTCGATGCGGATCCCCTCGAGCGACGGGAGCGGTCCGTCACCGAGGAGGTCGAGGGCTGCGTCGGCCTCCTCGGCGAAGAGGGCGGCGATGCGCGCCGACAGCGCCGCGGCCTGGTCCACGAGCACGGCGTGGTTGGCGGCCACCTCGTCGGCGACCACCCGCCGGAGCCACGGGTCGAACTCCTCCCAGATGTCGACCGGGTCGGCCGCCTCGATGCGGGTGTCGGCCTCGGCGAGGATGTGACGGAACCGAGCCCGCAGGTCGTGGTCGACGTCGGAGGTGAGGTCGGTGACCCCGTCGTTCAGGGCCGTCTGCCACCGGGCGCCACTCGACTCGAGCTGAGCGGCACGGGCCCGAGCCCGCTCGAGCTCGGCGACGAGCGCGGCGATGGCGGCCGGGTCGGCGAGGGCTCGGCGCTCGGCGTCGAACTCGACGGCGAGCTGGTCGCACACCCCGGCCACGTCGTGGGCGGCGGCGGCGACCTCGGCGGCATCGGACCGCGCGAGCACGTCGTCGCGCAGCCACCCGATGAGCGCGGGGTAGCCCGACTCCTCGTTGAGGGCCGGGTCGCTGCGCTCGATGGCCTGCTGGCGCACCACGGCCGACAGGGGGAAGAGCGGCAGGTCGAGGCCCGCGGCGGCGAGGTGTCCCCGGTCGAGCTCGGCGACGCGGTGGCGCCGCGGCTGGAGGTCGGTCTTGGTGAGCGCCACGCACACGTGAGCGCAGCGATCTGCGGCCCGGCGCAGGGCGGCGAGCTCGGATTGGGTGAGCTCCTGGGAGGCGTCGGTGACGAAGACGGCGGCGTGCGCCACCGCCAGCGACCCCAGCGCGGCCGCGGCGTGCTCGCCCGCCAGTCCACCGACCCCAGGGGTGTCGACGAGGCGCAAGCCGGAGGCGAGCAGCCGGCGGGGCACGGTGACCTCGACCGACGTCACGGGCGTCGACCCCGCCCGGCCGGTGACGAGTGCCGGCACCTCCTCGGGGGCGAGCGGTGAGGGCCCGTCGGCCGACAGCGCGACGGCCTGCACCGTCTCGCCGAAGCGGACGGTGGTGGGCACGGCCGTGGCGATGTCGTCGTCGACGGGGCACACGCTCGTGCCGAGCAACGCGTTGACGAGGGTGCTCTTGCCCTGCTTGAACTCGCCGATCACCACCACCGCGACGCCCGGGTCGAGCAGCCGGCGTCGACGGTCCTCGACCCGCCGGGCGAGATCGTCGCGCCCGTAGGCCCCGCACGCGGTGAGGGCCAGATCGACGACCTGGGTGGCCGCGTCGAGGTGCGGCCGTCCCTGCTGCGGTGCGGTCGGCGCGCCGACGGTTCCACCCTCCCCGGATGCGGTCCCCACGCCGCAAGTGTACGGGCGGCGTCGACCCGGCTCGGCGGAGGTGTCGAGCGGTAGCCTGCGCGCGCCCGTCGAACGACCCAGGAGCGTGATGGCGTACTTCCTCGGCATCGATCTCGGAACGACCTACACCGCGGCTGCGATCTCCCGGGAGGGTTCGGCCTCCGTCGTGAACCTGGGCAACCGTGCCCCGGTGGTGCCGTCGGTCGTGCTGCTGCGCGACGACGAGTCGATCCTCACCGGCGAGGCGGCGGTGCGGCGCGCCGCCACCGAACCCCAGCGGGTGGCTCGCGAGTTCAAGCGCCGCATGGGTGACCCCACGCCGATCATCGTCGGTGGGTCGCCGTACTCCGCCGATGCGCTCACCGCGTCGCTCCTGCGGTGGGTCGTCGAGAAGGTCACCGAGGTCGAGGGCAGCCCGCCGACCGGCATCGCGGTGTCGTATCCGTCGAACTGGGGTGAGTACAAGCAGGACCTGTTGCGCCAGGCGATCGCGCGCGCCGACCTCGACGGCGTGGTGATGGTCACCGAGCCCGAAGCGGCCGCCATCCACTACGCCTCCCAGGAGCGCGTCGAGGCCGGCTCGGTGATCGCGGTGTACGACCTCGGCGGCGGCACGTTCGACGTGGCGGTGCTGCGCAAGACCGAGTCGGGCTGGGAGGTGCTCGGCGAACCTCAGGGCATCGACCGGCTCGGCGGCATCGACGTCGACGAGGCCGTGTTCCGCCACGTGGTCGACGCCACCGACGGCGTCATCACCGAGCTCGACCCCGACGATCCTGCGGCGCTCGCCGCCGTCGCCCGGTTGCGCCAGGAGTGCGTCGAGGCCAAGGAGGCGCTGTCGTCCGACACCGACGTGCTCATCCCGGTGCTGCTCCCGAACCTGCAGACCGAGGTCCGCCTCACCCGGGCCGAGCTCGAGCAGATGGTGCGCCCCGCGCTCGCCGACACGATCACCACCATGGGCCGGGCGCTGCGGTCGGCGGGTGTCGAGCCCGAGCAGGTCGACGCCGTGCTCCTGGTGGGCGGGTCGTCGCGCATCCCGCTGGTCGCGCAGCTCGTCGGCTCGGCGCTCAGCCGCCCGGTGGCGGTCGACGCCCACCCCAAGCACGGCATCGCCCTCGGCGCAGCGATGGTGGCCGCCGAGGCCGACCGGGCCGGCACCGCTCCCGTCGCCGCACCCCTCCCGCCGCCCCCGGTCGCGCCTCCGGTCGCTGCACCCGTTCCGCCGCCCCCGGTCGCGCCCCCGCCCGTCACCGCGCCGCCCACTCCCCCGCCGGTCGCCGCCCAGCCCACCGAGCCGGACCCCGTCGTGGCCGCATCGCCGCCAGCACCGATCCTCGACCCGCCTCGCGGGCGGTCGGGGCCACCGCTCGGGCTCATCGCCGCAGCGGTGCTCGCGGTGCTGGTGGTGGCGGTCGTCGCGGTGGCCGCGCTCGGCGGCGGCGGCGACGACGACGACGTGGTCGCCGCCGAGCCCGTCGGCAACGAGGCGCCGGCCGCCACCACGGCGCCACCAGCCGAGGACACGTCGACCACGTCCGTCACCGCCGCGCCACCAGTCGAGGACACGTCGACCACCGACCGCGCCTACGACGACGCCATCCGCGCCAACTTCATCGACGCGTGCGTCGTCGAAGGCACCCCCGACGGGTGCGAGCGGGTGCTCCAGTGCATCGAGGGTCAGCTCACCCAGGCCGAGTTCATCCAGGAAGAGGCCGAGGCGACGGCCACCGGCGTGATGTCGGACCGGCTCAGCGACGTGGTGTCCGACTGTCTCGCCCGAGCGACCGCGCCGGTCCCGGATGGTCCCTTCGTGGCGCTCGACGCGGTCGTCGTCGACGGCGGCCTCTACCGCGTCAGCTACGAGGTGTTCGGCTTCGAGCCCCGGATCGACGGCGGCCCCGACTCGTTGCACCTGCACCTCTTCCTGGACACCACCGCACCCGAGAACGCCGGCGTCGACGGCAACCCTCCGGGCGAGTGGTACATCACCGACGCACCATCGACCGACGTCACGTCGTTCGGGCCGGCGAACCGGGGGGCGGCCACCCAGATGTGCGTGGTCGTCGCCAACGTCGACCACTCGGTGCACGACCCGGAGTCGGGCACCTGCGTGGCCCTGCCCGACTCCTGATCAGGCCCCGACCGCGCACCGCGAGACCGCTCAGTCGCCGAGCGACCCCCCGTAGATCTGCCAGGCCAGCACCGACTTCGCGCCGAGGCTGAGCACCAGGTAGGCCTTCTCGCCGAACACGTAGTCGGACCACCGGCTGATGCCGCGGTACTGCAGCCACTGGTTGAACCCGAAGCTGAAGAAGAACAGCAGCTGGGCGAAGAAGATGCCGTAGACGAAGCCGGGGACCTCGTCGGCACCCACCAGGTTGGTGGCGATGGCGAGCCACGGTGCGAGCCCCACCAGGGTGCCGAACCAGAACGGCAGCATGGTGGTCGTCTCGCGCCCGGGCGGGTTCATCCGCTCCTGGATCCAGCCGAACAGGATCATGGCCACGTTGGCGCCGGCGATGGCGATGACGCCGGTGATGTCGGTGATGCCCGAGTACGACGCGATGAGCAGCACCATCAGCGTCGCGCTGAAGGAGTACTCCACCCAGCGGAACCGGTTGATGCCGGCGCGCAGGTCGGCTTCGTAGGTGCCCCGGGCGACCGTCCCGGTGAGCAGGTGGTCGAGGGCCGCGAGCCCGAGGAACACGGCGATGGCCACGCCGATGCGGATGTCGACCAGGCCCTCGGGGGTGGGGGTGCGGGTGCCCGGCGGGCCCTCGGGGTAGGTCGACGTGAGGGTGATGGCGAAATCGCTGGCGAGCACCAGGATGAGCACCGCCTGGGCGGCGTGGAGCACGGTGAGCCCGATGTTCCACGTGCGCAGGTTGGCGAGGCGTTCGGGGGTGACCCCGGAGGCGGTCGGGCCCGGCCGTGAGGCGGTCGATGACATGGGGGATCTCCTCGTGGCGGACGAACGTCCTTCGGAGGCTACCCACGGCCGGGTCGATAGATTCCGACGTCGTGCAACACGAGTGGGTGAGGATCACCGAAGCCGACCCCGACCACTCGGCTCGCTACGCCGAGCGGTTCCGGGCGATGGCGGCCGAGGGCCGCGACCTCGCCGGCGAGGCGCGGCTGGTCGACGCCATGGTCCCCCGCGGCGCCCACGTGCTCGACGCCGGCTGCGGACCGGGCCGGGTGGGTGCGTTCCTCCACGCCGCCGGCCACCAGGTGGTCGGGGTCGACATCGACCCGGTGCTCGTCGCCGCCGCCGAGGCCGATCACCCCGGTCCCCGCTGGATCGTGGGCGACCTGGCCGAGCTCGACCTCGCCGCCCACGGCATCGGCCACCGCTTCGACGCCATCGTCTCGGCCGGCAACGTGATGACCTTCGTGCACCCCGCGACCAGGGTCGAGATCCTGCGCCGGCTCGGCGCCCACCTGGCCGACGACGGTCGCGCCGTCATCGGCTTCGGCGCCGGGCGGGGCTACGAGTTCGACGCGTTCCTCGCCGACGTGGCCACCGCCGGGCTCGCGCCCCACCTGCTGGTGTCGAGCTGGGACCTGCGTCCGTTCACCACCGACTCCGAGTTCCTGGTCGCCGTCGTCGGTCGGTGACATCGGGTCGGACATGGCGGCCGCGGTCCTGGGCAACACTGTCGTGATGCCCGCCGCCCCCCGCACCCCAGCGCGCCCCGTGCCCCGATCGGCGTGAGCATCGTCGAAGCGGTGGTGCTCGGGATCCTCCAGGGTCTGACCGAGTTCCTCCCGATCTCGTCGAGCGGCCACCTGCGGATCGCCCCGGCCCTGTTCGGGTGGGACGACCCCGGCGCCGGGTTCACCGCGGTCGTCCAGCTCGGGACCATGGCCGCGGTGCTCGTCTACTTCTGGAGCGACCTCTGGGCGATCGGCACCACCTGGCTGCGCTCGCTCGTCGATCGCGACCTGCGGGCGGACCCCTCGGCCCGGCTCGGGTGGTACCTCATCGTGGCCACCATCCCCATCGGGATCTTCGGCCTCGCCTTCCAGGACCAGATCGAGACCGGGGCGCGCGACCTGCGCATCATCGCCTCGGCCCTGATCCTTCTGGGGCTCGGCCTCGCCGTCGCCGACCGGGTGGGGTCGCAGAGCAAGGCCATGGACGATCTGCGACCCCGCGACGGCATCCTCATCGGCGTGGCGCAATCGCTGGCGCTGATCCCCGGCGTCTCGCGCTCGGGGGCCACCATCTCGGCCGGGCTCCTCGCCGGGTACAAGCGCGCCGACGCCGCCCGCTTCTCGTTCCTGCTCTCGGTGCCCGCCGTCGTGCTGTCGGGCCTGTTCCAGCTGCGCGACGCCACCAGCGCCGACGGCGCCGGCCTGGTCGCCACCGCGGTCGCCACCATCGTGGCCTTCATCAGCGGCTACGCCTCGATCGCCTGGCTGTTGCGGTGGCTCACCACCCACAGCACCGCCGTCTTCGTGATCTACCGCGTGGCCCTCGGCGGCCTGGTGTGGATCCTGCTCCTCCTCGGGACCCTCGAGCCGACCTGAGCGAGGTGGTGGACCGGTGGTCGTCGATGGCCCGGGCGGCGGCGAGCGACGCGGGCTCGAGTGTCGACCAGGACCCGTTCCGGTCGAGCCGGGCGCGGAATGCCGATCGGCCGGGGCCGGTTCCCCCGCCGTGACCGTTGCGTACGATCTGGTGGTGGTGGGCGGTGGCGCCGGCGGGCTGGTCGCCGCCAAGGAGGCTCGCCGTCGCGGCGCCTCGGTGGTGATCGTCCAGGACGGTCCGGTGGGCGGCGACTGCACGTTCACCGGATGCGTCCCCTCCAAGGCGCTGCTGGCCGCCGCCGCGTCGGGCGCCGACTTCGACGACGCCATGGGCCGCGTCCACCGGGCCGTCGAGCGGATCGCCGCCACCGAGGACGCCGCCGCCCTCGCCGCGTTCGACATCGACGTGATCGACGGCTTCGCCCGCTTCACGTCGCCCACCAGCCTGGAGGTCGACGGGCGCACCATCTCCTCACGCCGCTTCGTGGTCGCCACCGGCGCCCGCCCCTCCCTGCCCCCCATCCCCGGGCTGCGCGAGTCGTCACCGCTCACCACCGAGACGCTGTTCGACCTGTCGAGTCGACCGGGGTCGATGATCGTGCTGGGCGGCGGGCCCATCGGCTGTGAGATGGCCCAGGCCTTCGCCCGCCTCGGCACCCGCGTCACCCTCGTCGAAGCCCTCGACCGGATCCTGCCCCGCGAGGAGCCCGACGCGTCGGCGGTGATCGCCGAGGCGCTCGCCGCCGACGGGGTCGACGTGCGGGTCGGCGCGACGGTCGAGCGCATCGAGCAGATGGTCGACGGCCAGGTGTGCGCCCACCTCGCCGACGGCTCCCGGGTGGGGGCGACGCACCTCCTCGCCGCCATCGGGCGGGTGCCGTCGGGACGCGGGTTCGGCCTCGAGGACATCGGCGTGGAGCTCGACGCACGGGGCGCCGTGGTCGTCGACGCCACGCTGGCCACGTCGGTGCCCGGCATCTGGGCGGTGGGCGACGTGACCGGGGGCCTGCAGTTCACCCACGTCGCCGGGCGCATGGGGTGGGTGGCAGCCTCCAACGCGCTCTCCAAGCTGGCCCGCGTCCGCGGCTTCCGGTTCGACCCGACCAACGTCCCGTGGGCCACGTTCACCGCCCCCGAGGTGGGCCGGGTCGGGCTCACCGAGGCCGAGGCCGCCGCCCTGCACCCCACCGCCCGGGTGGCCCACCTCCCCCTCGACCACGTCGACCGGGCCATCGCCGTGGGCGCCGAGCGGGGCTTCGTGAAGCTCATCGCCGCCCCCAAGCGGGGGGCCCGCCACCTCGGGGGCGGGCGGCTGGTGGGGGCCACCATCGTGGCGCCCACCGGGGGCGACCTGGACCACGAGGCCGCCCTCGCCATGCAGACCAACATGTTCGTCGGCCGGCTCGCCCAGACCGCCCACGCCTACCCCACGTGGGCGGCGGCGGTGCAGCAGGCCGCCCTGCAGTTCTTCGGGACGTCGTCGGGCTTCACGGCCCGCCCCGTCCGAGCCGGGTAGACCAGCGACGAGGTCGTCAGCGGCCGCCCCCCGAAAGGGACGAAGGTCCCGGCCGAATGGCCCACCCTCCCCGGGACGTAGCCGCACCTGGTCCGTAGCGTGGCAGGTGACCCGATGGGGGGTCATGTCGTGCCGGGAAGCCTGGTCGGCGAGCGTCCAGGAGGTCGCGCGCCGTGATCAGCAACGCCGTCGGCACGGTCTCGTTCCGCAGCATCCTCGTCTGCCCGCTCCGCTCCGACGAGCGGCCCGACCCGCTCCGCCGGGTGGTCGAGCTGGCGCGACGGTGCGACGCGCGCATCACCCTGCTCGGGATCCTCCGTGAGCCCCCGCGGGTCGTCACCCCCTTCATGAGCCAGGAGCGCCTCGAGCGCATCGCCCGGGCGGAGCACACCGCGATGGAGCAGCGGCTGGACCGCATGGCGACGCAGTGCGATGCGCCAGACGCCGAGGTCGCGGTCCGGGTCGGGAACCCGGCGCTGACCATCGTCGCCGAGGTGCTCGCGGGCGGCCACGACCTGGTGGTCGTCACCTCCGACGAGGATCGGGAAGACCGCGCCACCCTCCGGCGGCTGCTGCGCAAGTGCCCCGCGCCGGTCTGGGTCATCCGACCGACGCGGGCCCGGGTCCAGCGGGTGATGGTGTCGGTCAGCGCGGAGCCCGACGAGGAGGACCTGAACCGGCATCTGCTCGACCTCGGCGCCACCGTCGTCGGGCTCGGCGGGGGCGAGCTCCACGTGGTCCATGCGTGGCAGGTGTTCGCCGAGGACGCCCTTCGCCTCTTCGGCGACTGCTCCGACGCTGACATCGCCGACCTCCGGCGCGAGGAGAGATCGGCGCGTGACCGTGAGGTCCTCGCCCTCCTCGAGACGTCGGCCGCCGCCACCCTCGACTGGACGCTGCACCTCGAGCACGGGCCGCCGGCTCCCAGCATCATCGACCTGGTGCGCCGCAAGCGCATCAACCTGCTGGTGATCGGCACGGTGGCCCGCACCGGCTTCAGCGGACTGCTGATGGGCAACACCGCCGAGCAGGTCCTCGACGAGGTCGACTGCTCGGTGCTGACGGCGAAGCCCGAGGGATTCATCACGCCGATCGCCGGCGCCAGCTCGTGATCGGCCAGTCGAGCTCCATGCTCACGACCCAGGGAGGCGTCATGAAGCGGATCATCGTCGGAACGGACGGCTCGCCCGGCGCGGCGAACGCCCTGCGGTGGGCGGCTCGCCTCGCGTCCCGCCACGGCGCAGAGGTCGTGGTGATGACCGGCTTCGTGCCGGTCGACTCCGAGCTGCGGCCGCCGCGCATCGAGGTGCTCCTCGCCGAGCAGGAGACGCGGTTGGAGACGTGGAGCGAACCGGCTCGGCTCGGTGAGCTCCGGGTGCGGACCGTCGTCGAACGGGGTGACCCGCGCCCGGCCATCCTCGCCGTCGCCGAGCGCGAGGACGCCGACCTCGTCGTGGTGGGACGGGTCGGCGACTCCGCCGGACCCGGGGTGTTGCACCTCGGCAGCATGGCGGAGTGGCTGGCCCACCACGCCGATCGCCCGGTGGCGGTGGTCGGAGGCCAGGTCGACCTGAGCACCCGCACCGCGCTCGTGGCCGTCGATGGCTCAGCCGGATCCCGCGCTGCGGTCCGATGGGTCCTCGCCATGCGAGGCGACGCCGACATGCAGGTCACCGCGGCGTCGGTCGAGCGCGTCCCGCTCGAGTGGACGCCCGCCGACAGCCCGCAGAACTGGCGCCGCGACCTCGAGCGGCGGATCCTCGATGACTACGCGTCCGAGCTCGTCGACGCCGGACTCGAGATCAACGCGCTCGCCCGCAACGGTGCCGACGTCGCCGGCGCTCTGCTCCAGGCGGCCAAGGACGAGCGCAGCGATCTCGTCGTCGTCGGCACGCGCGGTCTGGGCGGCTTCACCGGCCTGCGGGTCGGTGGTGTCTCGCTCAAGACCCTGCACCGCGCCGACCGCCCGGTCGTGCTCGTGCCGCCCACGTGAAGCGCGGGCAGCCTGCCCGCCGATGAAGGTCAAGGAGTGGTTGTGATGGATCGCGACGCGCGCCTCTGGGTCGCGGCCGGTGCCTACGCGTTGGTCACCCTCGCCCCGCTGTTCGTCATCCGGATCGGCACGACCGTGCCCCAGCGCGGCTTCTGGGTGGAGTTCGCGGTGGCCCTGGGGTTCATCGGCCTCGCCATGTTGTGCCTCCAGGCCGTGCTCACCGCCCGCTACCCGAAGGTCACGGTGACGCTCGGTCAGGACGCCATGCTGCAGTTCCACCGCCAGGCGGGTCTCGTCGGGTTCGGGTTCGTCATGTTCCACCCGGTGATCCTCCTCGCCACCGACGGCGACTACTGGGAGTTCCTCGACCCCCGGGTGAACTTCCTGCGCGCCATCTTCTTGATCATCGCCGTGGTGGCGCTCCCGGCGATCATCGCCACGTCGTTGTGGCGCGACCGGCTGCGGATCCCCTACGAGTGGTGGCGCCTCGGCCACGGCGCCCTGGCCGTGCTCATCGTGATCATCGGGCTCGTCCACATCACGCGGGTGAGCTACTACCTCGAGAGCCTCTGGAAGCAAGGGCTGTGGCTCGCGATCGGCGTCGCGTCGATCGGCAGCGTGGCCTACGTGCGGGTGCTCACCCCGGTGCGCTCGGGCCGTCACCCCTATTCGGTCGCCGCGGTCGAGCCCCTGGCGCGGCGCACGTGGCGGG
Source organism: Acidimicrobiales bacterium (assembly GCA_035464115.1). Taxonomy (GTDB): domain Bacteria; phylum Actinomycetota; class Acidimicrobiia; order Acidimicrobiales; family SKKL01; genus DATHSN01. The sequence goes on from DATHSN010000163.1 coordinate 21,334, forward strand.
TGCGGGTCGAGCCCGACGAGTCGACGCACCCGCTCGACTTCGACGCCGGGCAGTTCGCGTTCGTCACCATCGCCGACTCACCCTTCTCCTTGGAGCAGCACCCGTTCTCGGTCGCCTCGAGCGCTCGGGAGGCCACCCACCTCGAGTTCGCGGTGAAGGAGCTCGGCGACTTCAGCGCCACCATCGGTGATGTCGAGCCGGGTCAGCGGGTCTACGTCGACGGCCCCTACGGCTCACTGGCACTCCCCCGCGGGGACGCGCCCGGTGTCATGTTCCTGGCCGCGGGCATCGGGATCACGCCGATCATCAGCATGCTGCGCACGCTGCGAGACGACCGCAGCGAGATGTCGGCCGTGCTGGTGTGCGCCAACGAGCGACCCGACGACATCGCCTACCGCGACGAGATCGACGCGATCGCCGAGGTCATCGACCTCACCGTGGTGCACGTGGTCGAGCACCCCGACGCCGACTGGTCGGGGGAGACCGGCCGCATCTCCCGGGAGCTCGTCGCCCGGGCGCTACCCGCCGATGCGGCACGCTGGCACTACGTGGTGTGCGGTCCGCCGCCGATGATGGAGGCCGTCGAGGGCGCCCTCGTCGACCTCGGGGTGCCGATCGAGCGGGTGGAGTCGGAGCGGTTCGACATCGGCGCGGCCGGGATGGTGGGACGCCGGGGCGCCGGGGTGCGGCGACGGGTGCTGGCGCTCGGCGCGCTGCTCCTCGTGGCGGCCGCCGCGTTCGCCTGGTGACGCGGATCATGCCGGAACCGTCCACACCGGCACGAGACTTCTTCGTCTCCTAGCGTCGCATGGCGGTACGACCCAGCAGGGAAGGGTGCCGCCGTGGGGGCCAGCGGACCAGACCGAACCGACCGCTACCGGGGAGCGCTGGTGGGCGTGGCCGTGGGCGACGCGCTCGGCGCGGCGTTCGAGGGTCACCCCGGCCCGGTGCCGCCCGCCGCCCTCCGCGAGCACCTCGACGGCACCGGTCGGGCCCTCTACACCGACGACACCGCGCTCACCATCGCCACCGCCGAGTCGCTGCTCGACGCCGACGGCCTCGACCTCGACCACCTCGCCGCCGCGCTCGCCGCCGCCCACCACCGCGAGCCCGGCCGGGGCTACGGCGCCGGCACCGCGTCGCTGCTCGCCCGCATCCAGGCGGGCGGCGACTGGCGCCCGCTCGCGGCCGGGCAGTTCGGGGGCACCGGGTCGTTCGGCAACGGCGCGGCCATGCGCTCGGCGCCGATCGCCCTGTTCGCCGGGCGCCACGCGGTGCGCGCCGCCGATCTCGCCCGCCGGGCGGCGCGCACGACCCACACCCACACCGTGGGGGTGGAGGGCGCCGCCGCTCTGGCCGCCGCGGTGGCCCTCGTGCTGGGCGGCACCGACCCGGGGATGGTGGCCCACGAGCTCCAGGTCGTCGTCCACGACCCCGACCTGCGCGAGCGGTTGTGGGCGGTGGGCGACCTGCCGACGGGCGAGAGCGCCCCGGTCGTCGCCCGCGTCACCGGCACCGGGGTCAGCGCCGCGGAGTCGGTGCCCGCCGCGATCGCCGCGTTCGTCACCCACCCCGACGGGTTCGCCGACACCGTGGCGTTCGCCATCTCGCTGGGTGGCGACACCGACACCATCGCGTCGATGGCCGGGGCGCTGGCCGGCGCCCACCACGGGTACCGGGCCATCCCCGAGCACTGGGTGGCCCGCACCGAGGGCTGTCCTGTCCTCGTCGAGCTGGCCGACCGGCTGGCCGCGCGCCACCGCCACGACGGCTGACCGGTGGCGGTCGGCACAAAAGGGTCCGACGGCATCTCGACAGAGACGCCCCGGGTGGGTGAGGGTGGATCATGGCCTTCGAGCTCCAGCACGTGTCCATCCATGGTCACGACGTCGGCTTCCGGCGGGGCGGCGACGGACCGGTCATCTTGTTGGTGCACGGCATCGCCGGCAGCTCGCGCACCTGGCGGGAGGTGATGCCCGCCCTGGCGGAGCGCTACACGGTGCTCGCGCCCGATCTGATCGGCCACGGCGAGTCGGCCAAGCCGGTGGGCGACTACTCGCTCGGCGCCTACGCCAGCGGCCTGCGCGACCTCATGGGCGTGCTCGACATCCCGAGCGCCACCATCGTCGGGCACTCGTTCGGGGGCGGGGTGGCGATGCAGCTCGCCTACCAGCACCCTGAGCGCTGCGACCGCCTGGTGCTGGTCGGCAGCGGTGGCCTCGGCCGCGAGGTGAGCTGGATGCTGCGGCTGCTGGCTCTGCCGGGCACCGAGCTGCTCATGCCGATCATCTTCCCGTCGTTCCTGCGAGATCGAGGCAACGACGTCGGGCGCATCCTGCACGACCGGGGCATCCGGTCGGCCCGCATCGACGAGATGTGGCGGTCCTACGGCTCGCTGGCCGAGTCGCCCAACCGCCGGGCGTTCCTGCGCACGCTGCGGGCGGTCATCGACCCCGGTGGCCAGGTGGTGAGCGCCATGGACCGCATCTCGCTCGCCGCCGCGGTGCCCACCATGATCGTGTGGGGCGACCACGACGACATCATCCCCGTCGAGCACGCCTACGCCGCTCACGAGGCCATCCCCGGGAGCCGACTCGAGGTGTTCGACGGCGCGGCCCACTTCCCCCACGCCGAGCATCCCGAGCGGTTCGTCGCCGTGCTGCGCGACTTCATGGAGACCACCACCGCCGGGGTCACCACCGCGGCCTGACGTCGGGCGCGGCTGCGGCCGCCCACCCTGCCGGTCCACCAGGCCTGGCGAGGCTCATTAGGTGGCCCTAACCTCACCGGGTGGCCCTCTCCACGCCGACGCGCACCACCACCACGGTCGACGCCGTCGACGACCCTGTCGCCCGTCGCGAAGCGCGCCGGACCGGCTCCCGGTCGACACGGGCGCTCGGGCTCGCCGGGGCGACGGTGCTGCTCACCGGGGTGGCGTTCGCCAGCCTCGCCTTCGGGGCCAAGGCGATCCCGCTCGCCACGGTGTGGGATGCCCTGTGGGCGTTCGATCCCACGGTCACCGACCACCTGGTGGTGCGCGAGCTGCGGATGCCGCGCACCGCGGTGGGGCTCATGGTCGGGGTGGCCCTCGGGCTCGCCGGGGCGCTGATGCAGGGGGTGTCGCGCAACCCGCTCGCCGACCCCGGCATCCTCGGCGTCAACGCGGGGGCCGCCCTCGCGGTGGTGATCGGCATCTACGTGTTCGGCGTCGGCAGCCTGCTCGGCTACGTCTGGTTCGCCTTCGCCGGCGCCGCGGTGGCCAGCGCCATCGTCTACGGCATCGGCTCGCTCGGGCGCGAGGGGGCCACGCCGGTGAAGCTGGCTCTCGCCGGTGCTGCGGTCACCGCGCTGCTCGGCTCGCTCACCACGGCGATCCTGCTCATCGACGTGGCCACCCTCGACCAGTTCCGGTTCTGGGCCGTCGGGTCGCTCGCCGGTCGCACCGACGAGGTGGCCTGGCAGGTCGCGCCCTTCGTGGCCGTGGGCGTCGTCATGGCCCTCGTGTCGGGTCGGTTGCTCAACGCCCTCGCGCTCGGCGACGACGTCGCCCGGTCCCTCGGCCAACGGGTGGCGCGCGCCCGGCTCTTCACCGCCGCGGCCACGGTGGTGCTCGCCGGGGCCGCCACCGCCGCCGCCGGCCCCATCGGGTTCGTGGGCCTCACCGTGCCCCACGTGGCCCGCGCCCTCACCGGGCCCGACTACCGCTGGGTGCTCCCCTACTCCATGGTCCTCGCCCCGGCGCTGCTGCTCGGCGCCGACGTCATCGGACGGGTGGTGGTCCGGCCGGGTGAGCTGCAGGTCGGCATCGTCACCGCGCTGGTCGGGGCGCCGTTCTTCATCGCGCTCGTGCGGCGCCGCAAGCTGGCCGAGCTGTGACCACCGTGGTCGCGCCCACCGGCGAGCCGACCGCCGGCTCGACCCACTCGAGCGGGTGGATCCGCGCCGCCCGGCGCGCCGAGTCGGTGCGGGCCCGCCGCGTGTCGGTGGTGCTCGCCGTGGTGGGGGTGGTGGCGTTCTGCGTGAGCCTCAGCGTCGGCGACTTCCCGATCCCGCTCGCCGACGTCGTCCCTGCGCTCGTCGGGCTCGGCACCGACGACGCCGAGTTCATCGTCGGCACCCTCCGGCTCCCCCGGGCGCTGGCCGCGGTGCTGGTCGGTGCCGCGTTCGGGGTCTCCGGGGCCATCTTCCAGGCCCTGGCCCGCAACCCGCTCGCCAGCCCCGACATCATCGGCATCACCGCCGGGGCCAGCACCGCGGCCGTGGCCCTCATCGTGCTCGCCAGCGCGCCCGCCGTCGTCGTCTCGCTGGGCTCGTTCGCCGGCGCCCTCGCCACCGCCACCGCCATCTACCTGCTCGCCTGGCGCCAGGGCGTGTCCGCCTACCGGCTCGTGCTGGTCGGTGCCGCGTTCGGGGTCTCCGGGGCCATCTTCCAGGCCCTGGCCCGCAACCCGCTCGCCAGCCCCGACCTCATCGGCATCACCGCCGGGGCCAGCACCGCGGCCGTCGCCCTCATCGTCCTCGCCAGCGCACCCGCGGTCGTCGTGTCGCTGGGCTCGTTCGCCGGCGCCCTCGCCACCGCGACGGCCATCTACCTGCTCGCCTGGCGCCAGGGCGTGTCCGCCTACCGGCTCGTGCTGGTCGGCATCGGCCTCGGGGCGATGCTCGCGAGCATCACCTCCTACCTGTTGACCC
>DATHSN010000164.1:0-3960 GCA_035464115.1 Acidimicrobiales bacterium
CCTGTCGGCCTACGGCGCGTCGGGTCGGGTGTCGGCCGGGACGGTCATCGGCTACGTCGGCGACACCGGCAACGCCCGGGGCATCCCGCACCTGCACTTCGAGATCCACCCCGGGGGCGGCGGCGCGGTGAACCCCACCCCCACGGTGCGGGCCCACTGCCCGTAGCCCGGCGGTAGGGTCGCCGGCCGTGACGTCCGACGCCGTCGCCGGCTCCCTGGCCCGCCTGCTCGCCCGCCCGGTCGATGCGGGCGCCGCCGAGATCCGCGACCTCCGACGCCTCACCGGCGGCGCCTCGCGCGAGACCTGGTCGTTCGACGCCGTGCACGCCGACGGCGAGGTCGAGCCGTTCGTGCTGCAGCGCGCCCGGGTCGCGGAGTCGCAGCCCGCGCTCGTCACCGAGGCCGCCCTGCTGCGCGCCGCGGCCGCGGCCGGCGTGCCCGTCGCCGAGCTGGTGGCGTCGGAGGGCGACGAGGTCCTCGGCGCCCACGTGCTCGTGTCGCGACGCGTCGAGGGCGAGACGATCGCCCGGCGGCTGCTGCGCGACGACGAGTGGGCCGCCGCCCGCGAGCGGCTCGTCGCCCAGTGCGGCGCCGCGCTCGGCGCCGTCCACCGCATCCCGGTCGACGCCGTGCCCGACCTGCCCACCGACGACCAGCTGGCGCGCTACCGGGCGGTCCTCCACGACTTCGGCGACCCGCACCCGGTCTTCGAGCTGGCGCTGCGCTGGCTCGCCGCCCGCCGCCCGCCGCCGTCGCCGCCCGTCGTCGTCCACGGCGACTTCCGGCTCGGCAACCTGCTCGTCGGCCCCGACGGCCTGCGGGCCGTCCTCGACTGGGAGCTCGCCCACCTCGGCGATCCGGTCGAGGACCTCGGGTGGCTGTGCGTGCGGGCGTGGCGGTTCGGGGGCCCGGCCCCGGTCGCCGGGCTCGGCACCTACGACGAGCTGCTCGACGCCTACGCCGCCGCCTCGGGCCGGCGGGTCGATCCCGACCACCTCCGCTGGTGGGAGGTCCTCGGCACCCTGAAGTGGGGGATCATGTGCAAGGTGCAGGCCGCCGCCCACCTGACCGGCGCCGCCCGCTCCGTCGAGCTGGCCGCCATCGGGCGTCGCGTGTGCGAGAACGAGCACGACCTCCTGGAGCTGATCGCGTGACCGACGACGAGCTGTTCGGTCGTCCCACCGCCGCCGAGCTCGTCGCCGCGGTGCGCGAGTTCCTGGAGGGCGACGTGATGGCCGCGACCGAGGGCCGGGTCCGGTTCCACGCCCGGGTCGCCGCCAACGTGCTCGCCGTGGTCGAGCGCGAGCTCGAGCTCGGACCCGACATCGCCGCCAGCCACGCCGCCGACCTCGAACGCCTCGGCGTGGCCTCGGAGGCCGAGCTCGCCGCAGCGGTGCGCGACGGCCGCTTCGAGGGGCGCGAGGCCGAGCTGGTCGAGGTGCTGCGGCGCACCACCACCGGCCGCCTGCGGGTGGCCAACCCTCGTCACCTCGACGGCTGACGCCGCCGCGGCCGTCGGGCCTCAGGCCCCCATGGCGTGGTAGCCGCCGTCGACGTGGAGCATCTCGCCGGTGGTCATCGGGAACCAGTCCGACAGCAGCGCCACGCAGGCCTGGGCCACCGGCTCGGCGTCGGTGACGTCCCACCCGAGCGGGGAGCGGTCGTCCCACACGTCCTCGAACGCCGAGAAGCCGGGGATCGACTTGGCCGCCATCGTCTTCACCGGCCCGGCGGCCACCAGGTTGACCCGGATGCCGTCGGGACCGAGGTCGCGCGCCAGGTACCGGCTGGTGGACTCGAGCGCGGCCTTGGCCACGCCCATCCAGTCGTAGGCGGGCCAGGCGACGCGGGCGTCGAAGGTGAGCCCGACCACCGAGCCGCGCGCCGGGGCGAGCAGCGGCGCCAGCGAGGCGGCGAGCGCCTTCAGCGAGTACGCCGAGATGTGCAGCGCCACGGCCACGTCGTCCCAGCCGGTCTCGAGGAACCGGCCGCCGAGCGCCCCCTCGGGGGCGAACCCGATCGAGTGCAGGACCCCGTCGACCTGGCCCCAGCGCTGCTCGAGGTCGGCCCGCAGGGCGTCGAGGTGCTCGGGCACGGTGACGTCGAGCTCGAGCACGTCGGGCTCGGTGGCGAGCTTGCGCGCCGTGCGCCGGGTGAGCGACAGGCCCCGGCCGGCCCCGGTCAGCACCAGCTCGGCGCCCTCGGCCTGGGCCAGGCGGGCGACCGCGAACGCGAGCGATGCGTCGGTGAGCACCCCGGTGACGACGATGCGCTTGCCTTCGAGCAGTCCCATGGCGTCCTTTGACCCGGCGGTGGAGGGCGACGTTACCGGTGGGGCGGGCTGGGCTCGTCCCGGGGCGGCCGTCTGGCGGGGCGCGGGTGGTCGGCCAGTAGGGTGTCGCCCGTGCGAATCGGAGTGTTGGGTGCGACGGGTCCTGCCGGCAGCGGACTGGCGGTCCGCATGGCCTCGGTCGGTTACGACGTGGTCATCGGGTCGCGGTCGAAGTACCGCGCCCTCGAGGTGCGCGACAAGCTCGTCGACAAGTGGCCGGGCCGCGACCTGTCGATCGAGGCGACCGACAACGCGGGCGCGGCCGACGCCGACGTCGTGGTCATCGCCACGCCGTGGGATGCCGCGGCCGAGACCGCGCTGGCCGTCGCCGGCCAGCTGCGCGGCAAGGTCGTCATCTCGATGGCCAACGCGCTGGCCAAGGTCGGCCACGAGTTCCAGCCCCTCGTGCCGCCCCGCGGCTCGGTGGCGGCGAGCGTGCAGGCGGCGATCCCGCACAGCCACGTGGCCGCGGCCATGCACCACGTGCCCGCACGCGAGCTGGGCGATCTCGCCCACCCGGTGGAGAGCGACGTGCTGATCTGCTCGGACCACCCCTCGGCCACCGAGACCACCATCGAGATCGTGGCGTCGATGCCCGACATGCGCCCCCTCGACGCCGGCGAGCTGTCCAACGCCGCGCCCATCGAGGCGTTCGCCGCGGTGCTGCTCCAGCTCAACGTGCGCTACAAGACCCGAGCGGCGGTCAAGTTCACCGGCATCCACACATGACCCCAGGCGCGACGGGTGGGGGGCCGATGCGCCTCCACGACACCGCCCGGCAGGCCGTCGTGCCCTTCGAGCCGGGCGAGGTGGTGACGATGTACACGTGCGGCATCACGCCGTACGACGCCACCCACCTCGGTCACGCCGCCACCTACCTCACCTACGACGTCCTGCAGCGCCGGCTGCGCGACCGCGGCCACCAGACCCGGTGCGTGCGCAACATCACCGACGTCGACGACTCCATCCTCGGCAAGGCCCGCGAGCTCGGCATCCACTACCTCGACCTGGCGGCCCGCGAGATCGCCCGGTTCGACTCCGACATGGAGGTGCTCCGGGTGCTCCCGAGCTGGAGCGAGCCGCGTGCCACCTCGGCCATCGCCGACATCCGGGGCTTCATCGGGATGGTGCTCGATCGCGGCCACGCCTACCAGGCCGGCGGGTCGGTCTACTTCGACATCTCCACCTTCGAGCGGTTCGGCCAGATCAGCCACCTGCCCCGGGCGACCATGCTCGAGTACGCCCGCGAGCGCGGCGGCAACCCCGACGACCCGCACAAGCGCAACCCGCTCGACTTCGTGCTGTGGCAGCCCTCGGCCGACGACGAGCCGTCGTGGGAGTCGCTGTGGGGCCCCGGTCGCCCGGGCTGGCACATCGAGTGCTCGGCGCTCGCGCTGCGCGAGCTCGGCACCACCATCGACCTGCACGGTGGGGGCCACGACCTGGTGTTCCCGCACCACGAGTGCGAGGCGGCGCAGTCCGAGGCCGCCACCGGCGAGCCGTTCGTGCGCCACTGGATGCACCAGGCCATGGTCCGCAAGGACGGCGAGAAGATGTCGAAGTCGCTCGGCAACCTGGTGTTCGTGTCCGACCTGCGCCAGCGCTGGGACCCCCGGGCCATCCGGCTC
>DATHSN010000165.1:0-1526 GCA_035464115.1 Acidimicrobiales bacterium
AAGATGAAGGCCGTGGCGGCGACGACGACACCGCTGTCGTTGACGAGCCAGCCCACCAGGCCGGTGGCCAGCACGCCGACCACGCCCGCCCGCAACGCCGACCCGTCGGGCAGCAGACGCCGCCACCCGCGGGCCACGACCAGGATGTAGAGGGCGAACACGCCGGCGATCGGCACCATCCAGGTCCAGATCGTGGCCTGCAGCACCCGCAGGTTGGTGGCCCACTTGCGGTTGACGGTCGTCCAGAAGGTCGACTGGTCGTCGCCGGAGGCGAGCACGAACCGCCCGAGGTGCGACCGGGCCTCGGGGGCGCGCAGCAGGTCGATGCCGACGGCCACCGCCAACACGGCGACGGTGGCCGCCCCGGCGACCACCACCACCCGCCACGACACCCGGCGGCCCGACAGCGCCCACCACACGAGCCCGAACACCGGCACGAAGGTGAGGATCCCGCCGACGTCGGCGCCGAGCTGGGGGGCGCCGTCGGCGATCGTGACCACGACCAACAGCGCCGCGGCGCTGAGCAGCGCCTCGCCGCGGCGCGGCGCGTGGTGGACGTGGAGGGCGGCGAGGACGACGGCGGTGGCACCGAACACGGCGAAGGTGGTGTTGCCGAAGCCGGTGAAGCGCGCCGCGGTGTGCGGCGAGTAGCCGAGCAGGCTCGACATCTGCAACGGCGCGCCGAGGGCCAGATCGACGAGGAGGAGGGCGACGGTGGCACCGCAGATCCAGGCCAGCGGCGACAGCGGGTGGCGCCGGGCGCGCGAGGCGGCCAGCGCCAGCGCCACCGCGATGGCCCACAGCACGAGGTGGGCCCATGCGCCCAGGTCGTACACCGAGGGGATCGCCCGCAGCACGAACGTGGCGAGCGGCCACGCCGCGAACGACAGCACCACCACCCGCAGCGCGCGCCCGACGCGCGCCGCGCCGCCGCCGTGGCGCAGTGCCACCAGGACCAGCACGTAGGCCAGCGCCTGCACCACGATGAACGTGACCGAGATCGGGAAGTAGATCGACTCGCGGCCGTTGGCGCGATCGTCGGTGCGCTGCAGGGCTGCCAGGTCCACCGGACCGGGCTCGTAGCGCAGGGGCGCCCCGATCATGTCGTCGGGGATGTCGGCGCCGAGCGCGTCGAGCACCGTGGGGGCCAGGTCGGTGAGCGTGATGAGGCCACTGCGCTGGGTCGACGCGGAGGCGAGCAGCCCCGGGCGGACGCCCGCGCCCGACGCCACCACCGGGGTGAGGGCCCACTGGCGCGTCGGCGGCGTGAGACCGACGACGAGCACCAGCGTGTCGTCGCCCAGGCTCGCCGTCAGCTGGCCGACCACGTCGTCGGCTCGTGCCAGCGCCCGGCGGCGCATCAGGTCGTCCTGGGACGAGGTGGTGCCGGTGGCGTAGGCGGCGTGGCGGTCGAGGTCGCCGGTGTCGACGACGACCACGTCGGCGGTGTCGAGCGCCACTTCGGTGGCGACCACCACCGCGTCGACGTCGGCGCGCAGGCCGAACGGGGCGGGGGGGTCCTCGCC
>DATHSN010000166.1:0-4772 GCA_035464115.1 Acidimicrobiales bacterium
CGAGCTGACCATCGACGACGGCCGGGTGACCGCGGTGGTGCTCGACGTGCCCCGCCTCCCGATCGGCGAGCTCGTCACCCTCTCCGACGTGCGGTTCTCCTACGGCCGGGAGAGCGATGGCACCGAGACCTGGTCGGGCACCGGCTCGGTCACGACCGCCGGCGGCAACACCGCCGCGGCGTCGATCTCGTTCGAGATCGGCCCCGACCAGGCCCTGCGGTCCGGGACCGTGTCCGTCGAGCGGCTGAGCTGGGGCGGTCTCGTCGAGATCGACTCGTTCACCCTCTCCGGCCAGCCCACGGACGCGGGCTTCGCGTGGGACGTCGCCGGCGACCTCGCCGTCGCCGGGGGGAGCCCCACCACCATCGACGGGCGGCTGGTGATCGACGACGGTCGGGTGGTCGAGGGCGAGCTCGTCCTCACCGGCCTGCGCGTCGCCGGCCTCGTCGAGATCACCCGCCTCGAGCTCGCCGCCGATCGCGGCGACGGCACCTGGTCGGCGTCGGTCGAGCTGGGCTCGGGGGCCACGGCGTCGGGCACGTTCGCCTTCACGGCCGGTCGCCTCGACGCGGCCAGCCTCGCCCTGGGCGCCGTGGATGTCGGCGAGCTGTTGACGCTCGATGATCTCGTCCTCACCTACGACTCCGGCGCGAGCTGGTCGGCGTCGGCCACCATCACCGACGAGGACGGCACCTCCACGCTGGCCGGCGCGCTCGAGCTCGACGGCGGCGCGGTGGTCGGCGGCCAGCTCGAGCTGGCCGACGTGCAGCTCGGCCCGCTCGAGCTGGTGTCGCTCGACCTGGTCGCCGCCTCGTCGGTCGACGTCGACGGCGCCGACGTGCCGTTGGCCGGCGTGTGCGGCGTCGACGAGCCGTCCGGTCTCGCCGGCACGAGGTGGGCCGCCCAGGCCGTCGTCCGCACCGGCGAGGACGGCACGTCGAGCGTCGCCGGACGCCTCCGCCTCGACGACGGCCGGATCACCGACGCCGTGCTCTGCGGCAGCGGCATCCAGATCGCCGACATCGTGGTGCTCGACGAGGTCCGCCTCGGCTACCAGCAGGTGGGTGGGCCGCAGCCCGCCGACCGCTGGTTCGGCGACGTCACCATCTCCGACCCCGACGCCCCGGCCGCCCCGTTCACCGGCCTCGTCGACTTCACCGTGGCCGACCGCCGCCTCGAGTCGTTCGAGCTCACCGCCTCCGGGCTCGACCTCGGCGACCTGTTGAGCCTGGAGGACCTCGAGCTCACCTTCGACCGCTCCGACGACGACCAGGTCTGGTCGCTCGGGGCGTCGCTCGGCCGGCCGGGCGCGACCCCCGGTTCGATCGACGGCTCGCTCGAGATCGACGACGGCACGATCGTCGGCGGCTCGCTGTTCATCGCCGACCTCCCGTTCGGCGACGCGTTCACCCTCACCGATCTCGAGATCGAGTACGAGGGCCGCCGCGCCCGGTCCGAGCCCTTCGACAGCCAGTTGCCGCTCGGCCTGGTCGGTCTCACCGAGAGCAACGGCTGCGGCCTGGTGCCGTCGGGCTCGAACGTCCCGTCGGGCACCCCGACCACGTCGGGACCCGAGTCGTACTATCGGGTCGGCGCCGCGGTGGTCGCCAACGGCACCGAGTTCGCCGTCGGCGGCTCGCTCTCGTTCGCCGACGGCAAGCTGACCTCGTTCGACGTCACCCTCGACTGCGTGCCGCTCGGCGACTGGATGATGCTCCAGGACGTCCGGCTGCTCTACGCCACCGGCGACCAGTTCGTGATCGCCGGCCGCCTCGACGACGACGATCCGACCACCAGCAACCCGCGGTTCACCGGATCGCTGGTGTTCGACGACGGCCGGCTCGCGGGCGGGTCGCTCCGCCTCGGGGCTGTCCCCATCGGGGCGGCCGCGCTCGAGCGCTTCGACCTCACCCTGGGCCAGCAGCCCAACGGCACGAGCGTGTGGGGCGCCAGCCTCGAGGTGCGGGGCGGCGACGGTCAGGTGCTCGGCGGCGGTGGCTCGATCACGATGGTCGACGGCAAGGTCACGGGCGGGTCGCTCAGCATCCCCGAGATCCCGATCGCCGACCTGATCGTCATCGAGAACGTCACCCTCGCGTTCGACGGCTCCCAGCCGAACCGGTCACGGCTGGCCGGCAGCGCCGCCATCAGCTCGAACAGCGGCGCCGGCGGGTCGATGGCGATCGACCTGTCGTTCGAGGAGGGCAAGCTCGTGGCCGGCTCGTTCTCCGCCGGCGCGGTCCAGCTGTTCGACATCATCCCGGTCGGGTCGTTCTCGCTCTCGTTCGACAGCGACACCAAGAGCTGGAGCGCCTCGCTCGCCATCGGTGGCGGCGCGAACGACGCCCTCTCGTTCGCGTCCGGGCCGAGCATCCGAGCCGGCGTCGAGATCCGCCACGGCAGGCTCATCTCGGGGATCATCGGCTTCGACGGCGACGGCGACGGCGAGGTCGATGCCCCCGCCGCCAACGGCGACGCCCCCGCGTCGGGCTCCGGGAGCTTCGCCGGCCTGCCGCTGCGGGCCTTCTACCTGCGCTACTGCGCCGACGCCTCGTCCGCGCCGTTCTGCGGTCCGGGCCTGGAGGACACCTGGGACGGTCGGGTCACGATCGAGCTCGACACCCAGGCCGCCCCGTCGCTCGACGCCCAGCTGCGCATCAAGGACGGCCGCTTCGCCAGCGCTGCGATCGACCTGGGCTTCCCCGCGCCGGGGATCCCGGTGTTCACCGGGGTGTTCCTCAACTCGATCGGGGCCACCCTCGAGCTCGATCCGCGGCTGCGGTTCTGCGGCGGTCTCGGCCTCACCGTCGGCGGCAACGCCCTCACCGTGGCCCGGCTCGACGCCTCCATCGAGTTCAGCGAGGAGCCGCTGCCCTACGACCCGCCGCCGCCCGAGCTGTGCGAGCTCACCCCGCCGGGCGAGGTGCCCGACGACTGGGAGCCGGAGTACCTGCGCTTCTTGATCCAGGGCATCGCCGAGCTGTTCCCCGGCAACCCGCTCGGGATCGACATCAATGGCCAGGCGTACCTGGAGCTGCAGACTCGCGGCTACCTCGGCGCCGGCGCCCAGTTCGAGGTCGAGTTCATCGAGAACACCCTGGGGGTCGTCGGGTTCGCCGAGGGCTCGCTGTTCAACGCCAATCGGGTGCCGGCCACCAACCCCAAGACCGGCCAGCCCCTCACCGGTGCCATCGTGCAGCTCACCGGCGGGGTCGCCGCCCAGGTCCTCGGCCACGACGTCGCCCAAGCCGCCTTCGTCGTCAACACCGTCGGGGCGGCGGCGTGCGCCGGCATCAACTTCGGGATCTTCGGCGAGGCCCGGCTCGGCGCCGGCATCTACTGGTCGGGCGGCACCCGGCTCACCTGCGACCTCGGGCGCTACCTCATCATCGTCCCGAACACGGTCGGGTTCAGCGGCACTCAGGGGGTCAGCGCCACCGGCGTCGACGGCGGTGCGGCGGGCGTGGCGCTCGGGGCCGTCGACCGCCCTGCCGTGTACGACCAGTCCAGCGAGGGCGGCCGGGCTGCCGACCGGCCCGCCGTGTACGGCCCCGCCGCCGGTGGGGTCACGGCGTACGACCGACTCGCCGCCGCGGTCCCCGTCCAGTCCGGTGGGGTCACGGCGTACGACCGACCCGCCGGCTCGGTGCCCACCCAGTCCGGCGGCCCGGCGGGTGAGGTCGTCGCCGAGTTCCCGGTGCCCGCCGGCGAGGACCTCCTCGGCGTCGACGTGCTCGGCACGGGTGGTGCCCCCGACGTCCGGCTGATCTCGCCCAGCGGTGTGGTCTACCAAGACGACGTCAGCGACCCGTCGACGGGCATGCTCATCTCGACGAGCGCCGACACCAAGTACTTCGTGGTGGCCCTCCCCGAGCCGGGGATCTGGCGCATCGAGCGGTTGCCGGGCTCGGTGCCGGTCGACACCGTCACCACCTACCTGGAGCTCCCGACGGCGTCGGTCACCGGCTCGGTGTCCCCGCTGGGCGGCGGGTCGTTCGCCCTCGACGCCGAGATCCTCGACATCACCGGGCAGGAGGTGATGTTCGTCGAGCGCGAACCCGGAGGTCCGGTGCTCGCCGGGATCGGCGTGTGGGCCTCCCCCGACGAGGCGTCGGGCACCACCGAGCGCCGGTTCGAGTTCCTGCCCGGCGGCTCCGCGAGCGGCGGACCGCGCGAGGTCGTGGCCCTGGTGCTCCAGGACGGGTTCCAGCGCGACGAGATCGTCGTCGCCACCTACGACGCCCCGGCGGCCACCCCGGCCGGGGCGCCGTCGGCGGTGCGGGTCACCGAGGTCGACGGCGGCGCCACCGTCACGTGGGCCGCCCCGGCCGACACCGGCGGCCGCGAGATCGTCGGCTACCGGATCACGTCCACCACCGGGTTCGCGGTCACGGTGGGGCCCGACGACCGCTCGGCGGCGATCGCCATCCCGATGATGACCCCGGGCGCCGAGGTGCCGGTGATCGTCGAGGCCCGCACCGGTGTGGGCTGGGGCGAGCCCGGGTGGGCGACGTTCGTGTCGACCCAGGAGTCAGGTCCGATGTACTCGGCGGCGCCCTCCGACGCAGGTTCCGATCCGGGGCTCGGGCCCGTGCCCGGTCCGGTCCCGCCGCCCGGAGCCGGCGGCGACCCGGGTGTGGGCTCACCCGGTGCGGGCTCACCGGGTGCGGGCTCACCTGGTGCGGGTGCGGGTGCCGATCCGGGTCCGGGTGCGAGTTCCGGTGCCGGGCCGGATCCGGGCGCGGACCCGGGTGCAGGCTCCGCACCGGGTT
>DATHSN010000167.1:0-4925 GCA_035464115.1 Acidimicrobiales bacterium
GCTCGCCCGGCGCCAACGCACCCCGGCTCACCGTGCCGGTGAGGGCGGTCGGGTCGGTGAAGGTGGCGTCGCGGAGCTCGTCGGGCACCGCGTTGCGCACCACGTCGAGGACGTCGGGGCCGAGCGGTGTGCCCGGCGCGAGCGCCACGGCCGCCACGACCACCGGCGTCGTCGCGGCCTCGCCACCGGTCGTCGCCGCGACCACCCCGACCGCGGCGGTGGCGACCAGCACCCCGCCGAGGACCGCCCGACCGGTGGGGCCGCTCGCCGCCGTCGCCCAACGGCGTCGCGCCGCAGGCCCGGGCCCGCCCGTCTCCTCGCCGTCGCCGTCGACCGGGACCACGGTCCCGCGACGGACACCTGCTGCCGCCATCGCCCTCGCCCTCACCCTCGCCCGGAGGAGGACGAGCCGACCTGCGCCCGCCGCTCCGCCCTCGCCCCCCGCCGCTGGCGACGGGGCCTCACCCTCTGTCGTGATGTTACATGGTCAACCGTAGCATCGTGATGAGATCGACCCCGGCGTCAGCGCGTCCCCGTATGCTGGGTCCATGACCGAAGAGATCCGCTGGCTCTCGACCGCCGAGGCGGCCCGCCGGCTGGGCATCACCTCACGGACGCTGTACCGGTTCATCGACGAGGGCGCGCTGCCCGCGTACCGGTTCGGTCGGGTCATCCGCCTCCAGGCGTCCGAGGTCGACAGCTTCATCCAGTCGTGCCGCATCGAGCCGGGCACCCTCGAGCACCTCTACCCCGAGCCCCAGGCGTCGGGGGCCGAGAGCCACACCTCGGCCACCGAGTCGAGCCGGGCGTAGCGCACCACCCCCTGCTCGCCGTGCACCACCGCCACATCGATCCCCACGTCGGTGAGCGCGCCGGCGTGGCGGGCCCCGTCGTCGGTCACCAGCACCACGCGGGGCCGGTCCGCCGCCGCGGTCGCCAGCACCTCGGCCAGCGTCGGCCCGTCGCCCGGGGGTCGCGCCCCCGCCACGGGGACGTGACCGTCGCTCGTGGGGCTCACCACCGTCGCCGCCCGCAGGGCCACCAGCACCACCTCGTCGTCGCGGCGCACCGCTGCGTGGTCGGGGCCCACCCAGGCGATCCGACCGCGCACGGCGGCACCGGTGCGGGTGCCGAGCGCCACCGGCTCGGCCCGCTCGGCCAACGCCGTCAGCACCGCGGCGAACGTGGTGTCGTCGGCCAGCTGCTGGCGCAGCCACCGGGTGCGGCCCCGGTCGGCGGCGGCCTGCTCGGTGCGCCACCCGGCGGCGACGCCGTCGAGCTCGGTCGCGGCGGTGCGCCGGTCCTCGGTGCCCTCGCCACCGGATCCCGCCCGATCCACCACGAGGCGCAGGCTAGGACGGCGTGGCGACGGTACGCTCGTGGGAGCGACTCGCGAAGGCGGAGATGCCAGAACCCCAGGTGAAGATCAGCGTCCCGGGCAACCACCTCATGGCCGGTTTGCTCGGGCCCCGAGACGAGCTGCTCCGCCTCGTCGAGGACTCGTTCGCCGACGCCATCATCCACGTGCGCGGCAACGAGATCTCCGTCGACGGTCCCGCCGCCGGCGAGATCGGCCGCGTGTTCGAGGAGCTGGTGCTGCTGCTCGAGCAGGGCCAGGTGCTCGAGTCGTCATCGGTGCGCCGCACCATCGACATGATCCGCGCCGACGAACGGCCGTCGAAGGTCCTCACCGCCGAGGTGCTGCGCACCGGCCGGGGTCGCTCGATCCGCCCCAAGTCGAGCGGCCAGAAGGCCTACGTCGACGCCATCGAGTCCAACGTCATCACCTTCGGCGTCGGCCCGGCCGGCACCGGGAAGAGCTGGTTGGCGGTGGCGTGCGCGGTGCGGGCGCTGCAGGCCAAGCAGGTCGAGCGCATCATCCTCACCCGGCCCGCGGTCGAGGCGGGGGAGCGGCTCGGGTTCCTGCCCGGCGACCTCATGGCCAAGATCGACCCCTACCTGCGGCCCCTCTACGACGCCCTCTACGACATGGTCGACGCCGAGGGCGCCCAGAAGCTCCTCGACCGCGGCACCGTCGAGGTCGCCCCCCTCGCCTTCATGCGGGGGCGCACCCTGAACCACAGCTTCATCATCCTCGACGAGGCCCAGAACACCACGCCCGAGCAGATGAAGATGTTCCTCACCCGCATCGGGTTCGGCTCCAAGGCCGTGATCACCGGTGACACCACCCAGGTCGACGTGCCCGGCGGGCGCTCCGGCCTCGGTGGCCTCGAGCGCATCCTCACCGGCATCGAGGGCCTCAGCTGGGTCCACCTCGGCAGCCGCGACGTGGTGCGGCACCGCATCGTCCAAGACATCGTCGACGCCTACGAGCGCTCGACCCCGTCCCCGCCCCCGACCCACCCGGAGCAATGACCGACTCCGACCCTCCGAGTCCGTCGCCGGCCGGCGAGCACGTGGTGTTCGCCGCCGACGAGCAGGACGCCCACCCCGTCGACGTCGACCGGTGGGCCCGACTCGCCGAGCACGCCCTGCGCAGCGAGGGCACCACCGACGGCGAGCTGTCCCTGCTGTTCGTCGACGAGGCGGCGATGGCCGACCTCAACCGGCGGTTCATGGGCGCCGACGGCCCCACCGACGTGCTCGCCTTCCCCATCGACGAGCACGACGTGACGTCGGGTCGCGATCCCGACCACGGCACGGCGGGCCCCGGGCGGCCACCCGCCGAGCCCGACGACCTGCCCGCGCTGCTCGGCGACGTCGTCATCTGCCCGGCGGTGGCGGCCCGCAACGCCCCCGACCACGCCGGCACCTACGACGACGAGCTGGCGCTGCTCGTCGTGCACGGTGTGCTGCACGTCCTCGGCCACGACCACGCCGAGCCCGACGAGCGCGACCGCATGCAGGATCGCGAGCGCCACATCCTCGCCACCTTCGCCGACGAGGGACGCAGCCGATGACCACCAACGGCTGGCTCGGCCTGGGCGCCGCGGCGGTGCTGGTGCTGTCGGCCGCGGTCCTCGCCATGGCCGAGACCAGCCTCACCCACATCGGGCGGGCCCGGGCGCGGGCCATGGAGGAGGACGAGCGGCCGGGCGCGTCCACCCTCGTCGCCATCCTCGAGAACCGCGAGCGCTACCTCAACCCGGTGCTGCTGCTGGTGCTCATCTGCCACATCACCGCCGCCACCATCGTCGCCGTCCTGCTCGACCACCACTTCGGCACCACCGGGGTGGTCGCCGGCCTGGCCGCCGAGATCGCCCTGATCTTCGTGGTCGCCGAGGCCGCCCCGAAGACCTACGCCCTGCAGGACCCGGGCCGGGCCGCCATCTTGTCCGCGCCGCTCGTGCGCTCGCTCGCCGGCTTCCCGCCGTTGCGCTGGCTCACCGCGCTGCTGGTGGTGCTCGCCCGTCTCCTCGTCCCGGGTCGCACCCGGGCCCGCGGTCCGGCGGTGTCGGAGGAGGAGCTGCTCGCGCTCGCCGGCGTGGCCGCCGAGAACGCGGTCATCGACTCCGAGGAGCAAGAGCTCATCGAGTCGATCATCGAGTTCGGCGACACGGTCGTGCGCGAGGTGATGGTCCCGCGGCCCGACATGATCACCGTCGCCGCCGACTTCCGGGTGGCCGACGTCATGGAGATCGTCGTCATGAACGGCTACTCGCGCATCCCCGCCTACGCCGACGGCATCGACGACATCGTCGGCGTCGCCTACGCCAAGGACCTCATGCGGGCCGATCTCGACGGTCGGGCCGACGAGCCCGTGCGCGACGTGCTGCGCCGGCCCCGGTTCGTCCCCGAGTCCAAGCGGGTCGCGGAGCTGCTCCGCGAGATGCAGGCCGAGCAGTTCCACATCGCGGTGGTCGTCGACGAGTACGGCGGCACCGCCGGCCTGGTCACCCTCGAGGACCTCATCGAGGAGCTGGTCGGCGAGATCGTCGACGAGTTCGACGTCGAGGACCCGATGATCGAGCCGTTGGCCGGCGGCGACGTGCGGGTCAACGCCCGCATGCCCATCGACGAGCTCAACGACCTCCTCCACGCCGAGCTCCCCGAAGGCGACTGGGACACGGTGGGGGGCCTGGTCTTCGACCAGCTCGGGCACGTGCCGGTCGACGGCGAGTGCATCGAGGTCGACGGCTTCCGCCTGCGGGCCGAGAAGGTGCAGGGGCGTCGCATCGGTCGGGTCCGCATCCACCGCCTCGAGACGGTCCCCGCCGAGGACGCTCCCGAGTGAGGCGACCGTGAGGTCGGGCTTCGTCACCCTCGTGGGCCGCCCCAACGTGGGGAAGTCGACCCTGGTCAACACCATGCTGGGCCAGAAGGTCAGCATCGTGTCCGACAAGCCCCAGACCACCCGCACCCAGGTGCGCGGTGTGCTCACCCGGCCCGACGCCCAGATCGTCTTCGTCGACACGCCCGGCATCCACAAGCCCCGCACCCTCCTCGGCGAGCGGCTCAACGACACCGCCGCCGGCGCCCTCGGCGACGTCGACGTGGTGTGCCTGGTCATCGACGCCACCGCACCGCTCGGACGGGGCGACCGCTGGGTCGCCGAGCGGGTGCCGCGTGACGCCGTCGTGGTGGTCAACAAGGTCGACATCGCGTCGCCCGAGGAGGTCGTCGGCCAGCTCGCGGCGGCCGCCGAGCTCGACCTCTCGGAGTACTTCCCCGTGTCGGCCACCACCGGCGAGGGCGTCGACGCGCTGGTCGACCACCTCGCCGAGCGCATGCCCGAGGGCCCCCAGTACTACCCCGACGACATGGTCACCGACGTGCCCGAAGCCTTCTGGGTGGCCGAGCTGGTGCGCGAGCAGCTCCTGGCGGTGACCCGAGAGGAGCTGCCCCACTCGATCGCCACCCGGGTCACCGAGTGGGAGTTGCCCCGCATCCGCTGCGAGATCCTCGTCGAACGCGAGTCGCAGAAGGGCATCGTCATCGGGCGCAAGGGCGCGGTGCTCAAGCAG
>DATHSN010000168.1:0-13578 GCA_035464115.1 Acidimicrobiales bacterium
ACAGGTGCTCTTCGCGCTGGGGTTGTTGGTCATCGGGGTGCTGATCGCGGCGCGCTTCGCTACCGGCGTCTACCGACGTGCGATCGTGCGGACCGGCACCAGGCTTCGTCTGCGAGATCTCCGCACCTGACCCACGAAGACAACACCAGCCGGCGACGAGCTCGGGACGGACACCTGCAGGAACGGATCGGGCCGAGGGCGGCGCGCACGGGGAAACGGAGTTGGTCGGGCTGTCGCTGCCGGGTGTGGGGTCCAGGTCATCTCGTGCAGCGACACGGTCGGCTCTGCCGCGGCAGCGACACGGTCGGCTCGCCGATCTCGGTGTCACACCCCCCGGAGATCATCGTGGCATGTGCTTCATGTGCGATGGCGGGACCTATGAGCAGTACCAGCAACTCGTGGCCGATCACATCGAGCGGTTCGGGTGGCACATCGCGGGCGTCGAGCCCGAGGGGATGCGTCCCGCGTGGGCGTACACGATCGGCATGCTCGAGCGCTACGAGCACCCGGAGCTCATCATCACGGGGCTCTGCTGCTTCGACTGCGGGCAGTCGGTGCTCAACGCCGTCGGCCGCGTCGTGGCCGACGGCGGACGCCTCGCGCCGGGCGACGAGGTGGTGGTGAGGGACCGAGTGGTGCGCATCGGCTCGGTCCACCCGCGGCAGTGGGAGACCGACCTGTTCAACTTCTGGTGGCGGCGCCACGAGATGCTCACCATGCCGCCCTCGCCAGCGGCGGTGCAGGTGATCATCGCCGACGCCCACGGCCGGTGGCAGGACGATCGGGCCAACCGCCGGTGGCGCCACGAACGACTCGACGCCGCGCCCCACGTCGGCCGCCGCCGGTGAGCAGACACGAGCACGGCCCGGCCCCGGTCCGTGCTGCTCACGGTCTCAGGGGTCGCCGCCCGGGCGCCAGTGCGCTCAGCCCGGCGGCGGGCTCACCGCCTCGAGCAGGTCGAGCGTCGACGCCACGATCTGCTCCTGCGCTGCGTCCCGGTCGATCCCGGGCGTGCCGTCGCCTCGCTGCAGGCCGTAGTCGCCGAAGAACGAGTGGATCGCACCATCGACGGCAACGAGCTCGGCGTCGGGGGGCAGGTCGTCGCGCGAGTCCTCGATGTCGTCGGGCGACGCGATGGCGTCGTCGGTGCCGAACACCGAGCGAACCGCCAGCGCCTCGCGCCCGGACAGGTCGCCCGCGGGATAGGCGGCCCACAGCAGGAGCCCCACCAGCTCGTCGCGCTCGCGCTCGGCGTAGCGCGCCGCCATCGCGCCGCCGAGCGAGTGCCCGCCCACCACCCAATGGTCCACGTCGTCGTCGGGGTCGCCCACGACCGAGTCGGCGGCGCGCACGTCGAGGATGGCGAGGTTGAGGGGGTGCTTCACGATCGTCACGGGGTGCCCGGCCTCGGCGACCGGCCGGAGGATCCGGGCGTAGGCCCGCGGGTCGACGAGGGCACCCGGGTAGAACACGAGACCGGTCCGCGAGCTCGCGTCGCCGGGGTCCATCCGGATGCGGGTCGACGACTCGTCGATCGCCAGGCCCCCGCCGTCGGCGAGGGCGTCGATCGCCACCTGGTCGGCCGCGAGCGGCCGGAGGTAGACGAGCACGCCGACGGTGGCCACGGTGAGCGCGACGAGCATGGCCCGGCTCGCCCAGATCCGGGGCGTCGAGGTCTGGTCAGGTGGCCCGGCCCGGACCGCCCAGATCGCCATCGCCACCGCGCCGAGCGCGACCGCGACGGTGACGATCCGGTAGGCGGGGTGCGATCCGGCGATCCCCACTCGGCCGGTGACGCTGACCCACAGCACCGTGGCCACCGCCGCGATCGCTGCGCCGAGGGGCCACCGTCGCACGCCCATCCATCACCCCTCGCTCGTGGTCCTCAGGCGAACGCCGCCGCGTCGGGAACGTAGCGCAGGAGCGCAGCTGCAGGGCCACCGCCGGGCACCTCGCCCCTGCGCAACGCCAGCACACGGCCACCGGCGAGGTGGGTGCGGCGTGCGATCTCGTCGATGACGTCGTGCTCCCCGGGTCCGTCGCCCGAGGCGAAGGTGACCGCGCCGGTGTGCTCGTCGAGTGACCCGGGCGTGCTCGCGGCGAGGTCGACGATCAGCGTGTCGATCGCGCCCACGGTGGCCAGCCGACCGAGATCGGCCAGGTCGGTCGCGGCGCGACCCTGGCCCGCTCGCGCCGTGAAGCGATCGCCGAGCGCGGTGACCTCGTCGGCGTAGAGCTCGTCGAGGATGGGGCGGACGAGCGCCGCCAGCTCGGCGTCGGTCGTCTCCTCCGGGTTGCCCGGAACCCGCTGCTCGACGAGCTGGGGCGCCGTCGACACCGTCCGGTAGAGGGCGGCGATCGTCTCCGTCGCCGCCAGCACCAGGGGCAGGGGCGAGCCGGTGAGCCAGGGGCGGATGGCGTCGTCGATGCGTCGGACGTAGGCGCGGTCGCGCGCCCGGAACACCGCGTTGGAGCGTGGGTCCCACGCGTCGCGGGGCAGATCCGGGACGTCCACCTGCTCGGGCGGTCCTTCCGGACCGATCTCGAGCAACCGGGCGCCACCTGCGGCCAGGGCCAGCACGTAGGCCGCCTGCGGGAACGTCACCGCCCGCGCGAGGGGCGTGAGGTGGAAGCGGTCCGACACCGAGACCGACTCGCCGAGCTGGTTCGCCAGGCGGAAGGTGCGCGTCACCGACGGTGTGGCCAGGACCGCCAGGCTCTCCGCTCGGCGGGCCCAGAAGTCCTCGTCGGCGGCGAGGTCGTCCAGCTGGTCGCGCACCCACCGGACGTCGTCCGGGGAGCACTCGCTGGCGGCGAGCCGGTCGACGGCCCGGTCGACGAGGCCGGCGAACCGGGCCACGTCGGCGTGGCGGCGCGGGTCGCTCGCATCGGTCGGGAGGTAGATCGACGTGCTGCACGGGCCACGATGTCCCCAGAGGGCGTCGAGCTGGGTGGGCGTGGGGATCTCGTGGTGTCCGGTCATGGGGCCTCCTACGGGAGCGTTCGGTCGTCCCGGCGGGGGACCGCATCACCCAACGACACGGCCGAGAGGCGGTCAACGCCCGATCCGGGTGCGCGTGCCGCAGCGCGAGCCCCGGTGCTGCCCTCAGGTCCCAGGCCGTGCACGGGCCGGCGAGGGGATGGGTGGGCAGGGATGGTTCTCGGCCGGACACCCGCCTGCGACGCCGACGACCCGCGAGGGTTCCGGCCATGTCCGAGCGATCGATCCCTGCACCACGTCACGAGTGGGTGGACCGTGCGCCCGCGGCCGCCGGGGGGTCGGCGGCGCGTCACGGCCTGCGAACCGGCTCGACCTGCGTCGGCGCCGCCGGCACCGGTCGGGTGCCGGCGGCCGTCGGCGCAGCCCCCACCGAGCTGCGCGCCCTGGTGGCTGACCGTGTGCGGGCCCTCATCCTCGCCGACGACCTCGACCAGGCCGCGGCGGTGGTCTCCGCCTTGGCGTCGCGACCTCGTGATCGCGATCGCGACCTCGACCGTTGCTGCGACGCCGAGACGACGGTGCGGTCGCTGCCCACCAGGCCCACGACGTTCGGGCACGTGTGGACCCGACGGGAGCTCGAGATCCTCGAGCTGCTGCCGACCCACCTCTCCTACGCCGAGATCGGCCGGCGCCTCCACATCTCGGTGAACACGGTGAAGTCGAACCTGAAGGTCGTCTATCGGGTGCTCGGCGCCGGGTCGCGCTCGGAGGCGCTGACGCAGGCCCGAGCGGCCGGGCTGCTGGCCGCGGGCTGCGCCGGATGCCCCGAGGGCTGGGCGGTGCGGCTCACCGGGTGATCGCCCGTTCGCTGCAGGCCGGGCCGGTCGCATCGCCAGGTGGCGTCACCAGGCCGAGTCGGCCCGCTACGGCCAGGGCCTCGGTCGCGTTGTCGACCCCGAGCTTGCGACGGATGTTCGCGGTGTGCCACTTCACCGTGTTGAGCGACAGGTAGAGCCGCTCCGCGATCTGCGCCGCGGTGTGCCCGTCGGCCATGGCACCGAGCACATCGAGCTCGCGGCGGGTGAACCGGAGCTGGTCGGCGGGCTCCCGATCGGCACGGATCGTGCGCGCCCGGTGCAGGGCCCGGTGGTCGATCGCCTCGATCTCGGGGCGCTCGAGCAACGTGTCGGGTGCGGCGACGAGCAGACCGACGAGGTCGTGCTCGGCGGCCAGGTCGGCGGCCTCGGTCACGAGGCGAGCGGCGCCGGCGTTCGGGGGGCGACAGGTGGCGTCGGCGAGGCGTCGCACGATCTCACCGTGCGGCCCGCTGGCGGGGGCCTGGTGGTCGATCACCCGGGCGACCTCTCGCCGGGGATGCGAGCGGATCAGCACGTCGGCCCAGATCGCCAGGGTGTGCTCCGACGGGGGGTGGGCGCGCAGCAGCCGCTCGGCGCCGACCTGGTCACCGAGGTCGAGGAGCCCCCTCGCCAGATGGGCGCTCAGGAGCTGGTCGACGAAGGGCAGCCGAGCCGGTCGCGCCGGCGCCGCCCGATCGACGAACGACCCGGACCGACGCCCGCACATCGCCGCCGCGGCGTCGCAGAGGCGCAACAGGTTGGCGGCGCGGACCGAGCTCCCCATGGCGGCCGCCTGCTCCACCTGCTCGGCGCCCCGCTCGGGCTCGCCGGCGAGCGCCGCGCTGATCCCGGAGGCGAGCAGCGCAGGGGCGAGGAGGGGGTGATCGGGCACGCCGAGCTCCTCGGCGATGGCGGTGGCGTCGGTGGCCCAGCGGCGGGCCTCGGCGGTGAGGCCGAGCAGGGCGGTGGCGAGCGCCCGCATGGCGTGGAGGCTGGCGACGGCCATGGGCTCGAGGTTCCAGATCGAGGTGGCGAGCTCCTCGCAGCGGTCGACGGCGTGGCCGAGGCGTCCGGCGAGCACGAGGGCGCGGACCTCGGCGACGTCGGCGATGAGGCGGTAGTCGTCGATCCGGCGGTGGCCGGGCACGTCCGGGAGCTGGTCGTCGCGGGCGTCGGCGAGCTCGGCGCGGCCCTGGTCGGCGAGGAGCAGGGCCTCGACGGGGTCGGTCGACCACCAGGTCGCCTGGGCCCGGATCAGCTTGGTCAGCGCCACGCAGACCGGGTCGTCGGCCAGCGCCGAGCCGAGGAACAGCTCCTGGGCCCGGCCGGCGCGACCGGTGAGCAGGTGCGACCAACCGACGAGCAGGACGAGTCCGGGGTCGTCCTGCCAGTGGCGGACCGGCACCGCCTCGATGAGCTCGGCCAGCAGGTCGAGGCGCCCGTCGCCGAAGAAGCGATCCCAGCTCCGTCGGGCGGTCTCGAGCGCCTCGTGGACCCGGCCCGCCTTCACCAGGTGTCGGATGGTGGCCACCACGGCGTCGCAGGTGTGGGGCTGCTCGCTCCACGCCCGGGCGGCGGCGGCGTGCAGGATCGCGGTCCCACCGGGAGCGTCGTCGAGCAAGCGCTCGCGCAGGGCCTCGCCGAGCGGCGCCACGAGCTCGACCAGCCCGTCGGGCCGGTCGACGACGAGCCCGGTGCGCTCGCTCAGCCGGGCGAAGCGCGGCTCGTCGTCGGCGCGGAGCGAGCCGACGAGGGAGAGCGGGAAGGCATCGAGCACCGCGATCCGGGTGAGCAGGTCGAGGTCAGCGGCCTCGAGGCCGTCGAGGATCTCGCGGGCGACGTCGCTGGCCAGCTCGCTCACCGGCTTGGCCACGTCGGCGTCCGGCTCGAGGTCGAGCCGTCGCCGCGCGGCGACGACCCCGAGCGGCCAGCCCGCCGTCGCGGCGCTGATCGACGCGGCCCGGTCGGCGTGATCGGGTCCGACCGCGGTCGTCACCTCGTCGACCGACATCGCGAGCTCCGTCGGACCGATCAGGCCGAGGACGCCCGACGCCCGCCACGCCGACAGGGGCCAGCCCGGCAGCGTCCGACACGACGCGACGACGGTCCGGTGCGGCGTGGTGCTGGCGGCGACGAGGGCGGCGAGCCGCGCCGAGGTGGCGGGATCGAGGTGGTCCACGTCGTCGAGGAAGATCGTCCACGCCGGCTCGTCGGCGCCGATCCAGGCGGCGAGCCGCTCCACCACGTCGGTGTCGCCGTCGCCCGGAGCAACGATCGTGGAGCTCGTGTCGGGGGCGTCGACCCGCCAGGGGGCGCGTCGCCGCTCGGGCCGACAGCTCACCCACAGGCTGGGCCGATCGGCGAGGTCGGCGCGGTGGAGGACCATGGCGCTCGACTTCCCGAAGCCCGCCGGGGCGCGCAGGAGGGTGACCGGCGATCGACCGATGGACGCGACCACCCTCGTCGCCACGAGCGGTCGGTCGAGGGGCGCCTCGCCGGCCGGCTGGTGCTCGGGTTCTCGCGGAGGGGCCACGGCGCCAGGATGGCAGACGCCATCTGCGTTGCGGACCCCCCCCGCAGGGGTGAGGTGAGTCGGCCTGTAGGCGGGGTTCTGTTCACGGGCCCGTCGCCGGGATCCCGATCGGTGGCCATCCATCTGAGCGGTCCACCCGTGGGCTGCCCCTGGCGGGGCGGACGGGCCGCCCATGCCCACGTTCGACCTTGCTCCGGGTGGGGTTTACCGAGCCGCCCGGGTCACCCCGAGCGCTGGTGCGCTCTTACCGCACCGTTTCACCCTTGCCTGTGCCCGTTGCCGGGCCATCGGCGGTCTGTTCTCTGTGGCACTGTCCTGCGGGTCGCCCCGACTGGCTGTTGGCCAGCACCCTGCCCTGCGGAGCCCCGACCTTCCTCGACCCGGGCGGACCCGGGCCGCGGCCACCCGGCCGACTCACCTCGCCCCCCAGTGTGCCCGCGATGACCCCCGACGCGACAGCGGCGTCACTCGACGATGATCGTGGCCGTCATCTGCGGGTGGATGGTGCACACGTACTCGATGGTGCCCGGGGCCACGAGGGTGGCCTGGAAGGTGTCGCCCGGGGCGATGTCGCCCGAGTCGAGGATCCCCCCGGTGACGGTGTGGGGGGCCGCCCCGTCGTTGGTCCAGCGCACCGTGGTGCCGGCGGGCACGGCCAGCTCCGCCGGCTCGAAGCCGAAGTCGACGATGCTCACGTCGACCGGGCCACCGACCCCGTCGGCCGGGGAGGCGTCGTCGCCGCTGTCGTCGTCACCGCCGCATCCGGCGAGGACCAGCGCGGCGAGCACGAGCCCGACGAGGACGAGCGCCCGACGTCGGCGGGGGAGGGGGTGGTCCGGCACGTGAGGCTCCTCGGAGGTGGTGGACGCCCCAGTGTGGCCGCGGTCACGCCCGAGTGGCGGTCAGAAGTCGAGCGCCGACAGATCGCCGTGCCAGCCCCGGGCCCGCTCGACGGCCTCGCGCCACCGGTCGCGGTCGGTGGGACCGGCGGGCTCGACGACGGCCCGGGGCGACCACAGCTCGTCGAGGGCGTCGAGCCCGTCGATGGCGCCCGTGCCGATCCCGGCGAGGAACGCGGCGCCGAGCGTCGTGGCCTCGAGCACGGGTGACAGCTCGACCGGCCGCTGGGCCGCGTCGGCCAGCGCCTGCACGAACGTGGGGTTGGCGCTCATCCCCCCGTCGACGCGGAGCACCTCGATGGCGACGGCGGCATCGGACTCGGCTGCCTCGACCAGGTCGGCGCCGCGCTGGGCCACGCCCTCGAGCACGGCTCGCACCAGCTCGGCGCGGCCGGTGCCCCGTGTGGCGCCGAGCAGGGTGCCCCGGGCGCCGTAGTCCCAGTGGGGCGTGCCGAGGCCGAGCAGGGCGGGCACGAAGACCACGCCGCCCGTGTCGGCGCACGCGGCGGCGACGTCGTGGGACTCGGCCGCCGAGCCGATCAGGCCGAGGTCGTCGCAGAGCCACTCCACGTTGCTGCCGGCCGACAGCATGATGGCCTCGACCCCCCAGGTCAGCTGGCCGCCGATCCGGGCGGTGACGATCGGGAACGTGCCGGCCGGACCCCGGCTGGGGAACGCCGGCCGGTCGGGTCCGACCCACACGTCGAGCATGGCGCCGGTGCCGAAGGTGACCTTGGCCCGGCCCGGGCGCACGCCGGCCTGGCCCACGAGCGACGCCTGCTGGTCGCCGACGAGACCGGTGATCGGCGGGATGCCGGCCAGCACCTGGGCGTGCCCGACGAACCCGGCCGAGTCGACCAGGTCGGGCAGCGCCGCCCGGGGGATGCGCAGGACCTCGAGGACGTGGTCGTCCCACCCCGACGCGTCGGGCACCAGCAGGCCGGTCACCGCGGCGTTGGTGAGGTCGGTGACGTGGCGCTCGCCGGCGGTGAGGCGCCACACGAGCCACGAGTCGACGGTGCCGACGCACAGGTCGCGGGTGCGCTCCGGGTCGACCTGGTCGAGCAGGTGGGCGACCTTGGTGGCGGTCTGGTTCGGGGCGAGGCGGAGCCCCTGGCCCTGGAGGGTGAGGCAGTCGCCGACGGTGCGCAGGTCCTGCCAGCCGATGCCCGAGCCGACGGGCTCACCGGTCGCCCGGTCCCACACCACCGCCGACGCCCGCTGGGTGGCCACGCCCACCGAGCTGACGGGTCCGGCCGCGGCGAGGACGTCGTTGGCGAGGCGCACCGCGGTGTCGGCCAGCACGACGGGGTCGAACTCGACCAGGCCGGGGAACGGCGACGAGGGGAGCACCCGCTCGTAGCGGTCGGCGGCGACGCTGGCATCGGGACGCACCACCGCGGCGCGCACGCCACTGGTGCCGACGTCGATCACGAGCACGGTCATGCCCGCATCATGCCGCGCTGTGTCGGCGTGACCGCGGACCGCGCCGGTGACCCAGGTCGACAGGGCGGCACGCCCGAACTGGCGAACTGAGGGTGTGCCAGGCGCACCGTCGATTCGCCAGAACGGGAGGGGGTGGCGAGGTCGGGGGCGGCGACAGGCGGGTGGGGTCCGCCGGCGCGGAGGTCGTGGCCGCGGCGGCGGGCGCCGATGGCGGCGCCGACCGTGCCGGTGGTGGCGGCGAGCAGCGCGGCGAACACGATCGCTGCGGGCTCGACCTCGCCGTCGCGGCCGAGCACGGGACGCAGCATCAACAACCCGGCTTGGACGAGCACGAACGCCACCAACCCGACCACCGCCCCGTGGATCATCGGCGTGCCCTCGACCCGTGCGCCCACCGCCGCACCGCCCGCGGCGAACCCGCCGAGGATGACGGCGAAGAACACGCGGGCCAGCCCACCCGCGTCGTCGGCGTCGACGACCAGCGCCGACAGCAGCGCGGCGGGAGCGACGACGACGAGGGCCACCTTCAACCCCCGGCGCAGCGCCACCCGGTCGAGGTCGGGCACGGCTACGGCCAGCCGGGGCTGCCGAACGGGTCGGGCAGCCCGAGCTTGCCGGGGTTGAGGATGCCGTGGGGGTCGAGCGCGGCCTTGGTGGCGGCGATGACATCGAGGGCGTCGCCCAGGGCGTCGGCCACGAACCGGGCCCGGTGCAGCCCCACGCCGTGGTGGTGGCTGAGCGACCCGCCGTGGTCGAGCACGGCCCGGGTGCCGGCGTCCCAGCAGGCCCGGTAGAACGACTCGCGCTCGTCGGGGTCGTCGGGGCGGCCGGCGAAGGTGAAGTAGAGGCAGGCGCCATCGACGTAGGCGTGGCTCTGGTGCGCCGACGCGACCCGCACCCCGTCGACCGCCCGCAGCGCCGCCACCGTCTCGCGGTAGATGGCGGGCAGCGCGCCCCACGGCGCCGAGATCTCCATGGTGTCGACCACGAACCGGTTGCGGACCAGGCTCTCGAGCGCCGAGACCTCGTTGCGGTGCCCCATCCACCCCTCGACGAGCGCGTCGTCGAGCCGCTCGGCACCGGCGCACTCCTCGGCGGTGACGGCCATGGCGGCGTCGACGATGGCGGGATCGCCCTCGTCGAGCACCAGCAGCACGGTGAGCTCGGTGCCGTGGCTGCGGGCCGACTCGATCTC
The DNA here is from genome assembly GCA_035464115.1 of Acidimicrobiales bacterium. GTDB lineage: Bacteria > Actinomycetota > Acidimicrobiia > Acidimicrobiales > SKKL01 > DATHSN01. Next base: position 9,872 of record DATHSN010000168.1, read on the forward strand.
GTCGTAGAGGCGCAGCACCGCAGGGGTGGCCCCCCGGCGCAGGATCCGTCGGCACGCCTCCATGCCGTCGTCCCAGGTGGCGAACCCGTAGGCCGCCCGGCGCTCGACGACCGGTGCCGGTCGCAGCCGCAGCGTGGCCGACGTGACGATGCCGAGCGTGCCCTCGGAGCCGACGAACAGCTGGGTGAGGTCGGGACCGACCGCGGACCGGGGGGCGCCCCCGGTGCGGATGATGCGGCCGTCGGCGAGGGCGACCTCGAGACCGACGACCATGTCTTCGATCTTGCCGTAGCGGTTCGACAGCTGACCGGCGCCGCGGCACGCCACCCACCCGCCGACGGTGGACAGCGCGATGGACTGCGGCCAGTGCCCGAGGGTGAGCCCGTGGCGCTCGCGCAGCTCGGCCTCGAGGTGGTCGCCGAACGTGCCGGGCAGGACCTCGGCGGTGAGCGAGGCGTCGTCGACCGAGACCACGCCGGCCAGCGCGGTGAGGTCGAGCACCACGCCGCCGTGGACCGGGACCGACGCGCCGCAGACACCGGAGCGCCCACCGGCGGCGGTGACCGGGACGTGCGCGTCGTGGCACACCCGCAGCACCGCGGCGACCTCGGCGGCGCTGGTGGGACGCGCCACCACGTGGGCGCGCGCCGGCACCTGGCCGTCGAGCGCCCAGATCATGGCGAGCGGCCACCAGTCGCGGCTGGCCTCGGCGCACACGGCGGGGTCGTCGACGACCTCGGCGCACACGTCGCGCAGCCGGGCGAGCGTGGCGTCGTCGACCTCGACCCGGGTGGCCGCGAGCCGATCGGTGGCCGCGGCCGCGCCGCCCTCGATGGCGATGGGCGCCACCGGGCGGCCCGGTCCGAGCGGGGGCAGGGGAGCGGGCGTGCCGGGGGCGCTCACGGCGCGCTCCGGTGCCCGATGGCCACCGCGGCGGTGTCGGGCAGGTGCGCGGCCGCCCGCTCGTCGGCGATCGACTCGCGGTAGGCGGCGACCTGGCGCTCGACCTCGGCGTCGTCCCACCCGAGGTCGTCGGCGATGAGCGCGGCGACCGCGGGGGCGGCGGCCGCGGAGCGGTCGCGGGCCTGTAGCCGCGCCCGGGTGCGTCGCGACAGCACGTCGTCGAGCGAGCGGGCCATCTCGTAGCGCACCGCGTAGACGGCCTCGGCGCGGAGGTAGGGGAGCCCCTCGACCAACGGCTCGGCCAGCTCGGGCCGGGCCTCGACCATGGCGACGATGGTGCGGGCCTCGCCCCCGTGGCGCTGGGCCAGGTGCCGCATCGCATCGGCGCTGACGATGCCCGAGCCGATCACCCCGTCGAGGACCTGCTCGAACCCGTCGGCGCCCCGCAGGCGGAGCCGGGCGGTGAGGCTCCGGCGCCGGACCCGGCCACGGTCGCGCTCGTCGAGGCGCTCGACGATGGTGTCGACGGTGTCCTCGGCCATCTGGCGGTAGGTGGTGAGCTTGCCCCCGGTGATGGTGACGAGCCCGTCGTCGGACTCGATGACCTTGTGGCGCCGCGACAGGTCGGCGGTGCGGGCGCTCGACGCGTCGCTCACCAGCGGTCGCAGGCCCGCCCAGGTGCCGACGATGTCGGCGCGGGTGATCTCGGTGTCGACGACCGAGAAGTTGATGGCCCGCAGCAGGTAGTCGATGTCGGCCTCGGTGCACTGCGGGTCGTCGATGGGGCCGTCGTAGTCGGTGTCGGTGGTGCCCACGTAGGTGAGGTCGCCCCAGGGCACGACGAACACCGACCGCTTGTCCTTGGGCACGGGCACCACCGCCGCCACCTCGTTGCGGACCTTGGCCCACGGCACGGTGATGTGGATGCCCTTGGCGGGTCGGATGGTGCCCGGGTCGGGGCGACCGTCGAGGCTGCGGACCTGGTCGGACCACACGCCCGAGGCGCTGACCACGTGGTCGGCGCGCACCGCGACCCGCTCGCCGGCGAGAGCGACCACCGCGCCCGACAGCTGCCCGTCGTCGCCATGCACCAGCTCGACGACGGGCGCCCCGTTGACCCCGACGGCGCCGTGGTCGAGCGCCGCGGTGCGGGCCAGGGCGAGGGTGAGCCGGGCGTCGTCGGCGGCGGCGTCGTAGTAGAGGTAGCCCCCGGCCAGGCGGTCGCGGGGCAGGGTGGGCATGTAGGCGACGGTCTCGTCGACGTCGAGCTTGCGGTGGAGCTTGCCGATGCGGGCGCCGCCGGTGAGGTCGTACATCCACATGGCCTTGCCGAGCGCCCACGCCAGCTTGCGGTTGATGATGCCGTCCTTGCTGAAGATCGGCAGCAGGAACGGCATGACCCCGACGAGGTGCGGGGCGTTGCGGCGCAGCCGCTGGCGCTCGGCGAGCGCCTCGTAGACCAACCGGACATCGCCCTGCTGGAGGTAGCGCAGGCCCCCGTGGACGAGCTTGGACGACTTCGACGAGGTGCCCGACGAGAGGTCGTCGCGCTCGACCAGCGCGGTGCGCAGGCCCCGGCTGGCGGCGTCGAGGGCCACCCCGCACCCGGTGATGCCGCCGCCGATGACGAGGACGTCGAAGTGGGTGTCGGCGAGGCGGCGGGCGTTGACGCCGCGGTCGAAGGTTCCGGGGCCCATCGCGTGCTCCTGGGTCGGGGCTGGGTCGCTCCGATCCTACGGAGCAGGGGTGACGGCCACCGCACCGACGCTCGTCGTCGCCGCCCCACGCCACCCGTACCTTGCTCGCAAGGTGTGCTTAACGACAAATCCTGCTGATCAACAATGTTTGCGAACACGTCGCGTGCGGGCGTAGTATCCGAGATGTGAAGTCACCGGAAGAGCTCACCGACATCTTCCGGGCCCGGGGACTCAAGGTCACGCCCCAGCGGCAGTGCATCTTCCGGGTCCTGCACGACGCGGTCTCGCACCCCACGGCCGAGGCGGTCTACGCCCGGGCCAGCGCCGAGATGCCCACCATCTCGCTGCGCACCGTGTACCAGACGTTGAACGACCTCACCGCCATGGGCGAGGTCGGCCAGCTCGACCTGGGCACGGGGTCGTCGCGGTTCGACACGAACCTCGACGACCACCAGCACCTGGTGTGCGACACCTGCGGAGCCATCCGCGACGTCGTGGTCGACTTCACCGACATCCGGCTCCCCGAGCACGAGCTCGGCGGGTTCGAGGTGTCGAGCACCGACATCGTGTTCCGGGGACGCTGCGACCGCTGCGCCGCCGGGGACGAGTCCGCTGTGTCCACCACCCTGCTCCCCGAGGAGACCTCCACCCATGCCTGAGCTGAAGGGCACCAAGACCCACGAGAACCTCAAGGAGGCGTTCGCCGGCGAGAGCCAGGCCAACCGCCGCTACCTCTACTTCGCCCAGAAGGCCGACGTCGAGGGCTACCCCGACGTCGCCGCCCTGTTCCGCTCGGTCGCCGAGGGCGAGACCGGCCACGCGTTCGGTCACTTCGACTTCCTCGCCGAGGCCGGCGACCCCGTCACCGACGCCGCCGTGGGCCCGACCGAGGACAACCTGAAGTCGGCCATCGAGGGTGAGACCTACGAGTACACCGAGATGTACCCGGGCTTCGCGCGCACCGCACGCGACGAGGGCTTCGAGGAGGTCGCGGAGTGGCTCGAGACGCTCGCCCGGGCCGAGAAGAGCCACGCCGGCCGTTTCACGCAGGGCCTCGAGTCGGTCTCCTGACGGTCCGCACTCGTCCGTGTCCACTGCCGGCCCCGG
>DATHSN010000169.1:0-21586 GCA_035464115.1 Acidimicrobiales bacterium
CCGGTACGTCTCGCTCTACCTGTGCGCGGCCGACGACGACGGCTACCTCGCCGAGCGCAACGCCGACCGGCTGGGCAAGGTCTCGGTGGGCCGGTCGTGCATCCGGGTGACCCGGCCCGAGCACCTCGACCGCGAGGTCGCGGCCGAGCTGGTGCGCAGCGCGGCCGACCTGGTCGCGTCGGGCCGCTTCGCCATGTGAGCCCCGCCCGAGGACGCCTCCATCTCGAGTGTCACACCCCCTGGGTACTGTCGGATCGATGACGGCGGAGGTCCTGCACACCACCCACGGCCGCCCGGCCACCGAGGCCCTGGCTCGGGTGATCGCGGGCGCCCAGCGCGAGCGGCCGCTGGCGCCGGTCACCGTCGTGGTCCCGTCCAACGTCGCCGGCCTCTCGTCGCGGCGGCTGCTCGGCGGTCCCCCCGTCGGCGGCGGCCCCGGGGGCGGGCTGGTCAACGTCCGCTTCCTCACCCCCTTCCAGCTCGCCGAGCTGCTCGCCGGCGACCTCGCCGACGAGCGCCGGTCGCTCACCAACCCCGTCCTCGGCGCCGCGGTGCGCCGGGCGCTCGCCGACGATCCCGGGCCCTTCGCGCCCGTCGCCGCGCACCACGCCACCGAGACGGCCGTCACCGCCCTCTACGCCGAGCTCAGCCACGTCGGGCCCGCCACCCTGCGGGCGCTCGAGGGCGCGGGGGGCATCGCCGCCGCCTCGGTCCGGCTCCACCGCGCCGTCACCGCGCACCTCGACGGCATCGAGACCGAGGACGACCTGGTGCGGGCCGCCACCGCGCGGCCCGACCTCGCGGCGGTCGTCCAGCCGCTGGGCCACGTCGTGTGGTTCCTCCCCGAGCCCGCCACCCCGGCCCTCGAGTCGTTCCTCGGCGCGGTGCTGGACCTCGCCCCGGCCACCGTGATCGTCGGCGGCACGGGCGAGCCGGGGGTCGACCAGCCCGTGCTCGACGCCTGTCGCCGCGCCGGGGTCGATCCCGGGGCGCCCGCCGTCGCCGTCGAGGCGCCCACCGCCACCCGCATCGTGTCGGTCACCGATCCCGACGAGGAGGCCCGGGCGGCCACCCGCGAGGTCCTCGCGCTGGTGGCGTCGGGCGTGCGCCCCGACCGCATCGCCGTGTTCGCCCCCACCACCGATCCCTACCTGCCCCTGCTGCACCGCCACCTGACCGCCGCCGGCATCCTCACCAACGGGCCCGCCCCCGACCGCCTGGCCGACTCGGTCGCCGGGCGCACCCTGCTCGCCGCCCTCGCGCTGCCCGCCGAGCGGTGGCGCCGCGACCGGGTCATGGCCCTCGTCGCCGGCGCGCCGGTCCGCCACCGCGGCGCACCGGTGCGCCCCACCGCGTGGGACCAGATCTCGCGCCGGGCGGGCGTCGTCGGGGGTGGGGGCGACTGGCGGGGCAAGCTGCGGTCCACGGCCGACGCGCTCGACGCCCGGGCCGACGCGCTCGACGCCGACCTCGACGGCCACCACCGCGAGCGGCTCCGCCGCGACGCCGCCGATGCCCGCAGCCTCGCCGACTTCGTGGCCGACCTCGGTGCCGCCGTGCAGCGAGTCACGTCGGCACGGGGCTGGGGCCCCGCCACCGCCGCCGCCCTCGACCTCCTGCGCAGCCTGGTGGGCGACGACCGCCACCGCAGCAGCTGGCCCGAACCCGAGCGCGACGCGGCCGAGCGCGTCGAGGCGGCCCTCGCGCGCCTCGCCGCCCTCGACGCGATCGAGCCCGATCCGTCCACCGAGGTCATCCGCCGCGCCCTGGCCGGCGAGCTCGACGCCCCGCGGGGCCGGATCGGTCGCTTCGGCGAGGGCGTCCAGGTCGCGCCGCTCGTCAGCGCCGTCGGCCAGGACCTCGACGCCGTCGTCGTCGTCGGGCTCGCCGAGGGCGTGTGCCCGGCGCCTCGTCGCGACGACTCGCTCCTCCCCGACGCGGCCCGGGCCCACGCCGCCGCCGGCGAGCTCCCGCTTCGAGCCGGCCGGCTCCACGACCAGCACCGCGCCCTGCTCGCCGCCCTCGCGTCCGCCCCCGCGCACCGACGGGTGCTCCTCGTCCCCCGGGGCGACCTGCGAGGCGGCCGCCAACGGCTGCCCTCGCGGTGGGCGCTCGACACCGCCAGCCGCCTCTGCGGCCGCCCGGTGGCCAGCGACGAGCTCCACCGGCTCGGGCCACCGGTCGTCGAGGTGGTGCCGTCGCACGCCACGGGGGTGCGCACCGCACCGGTCCACGCGTCGCTGCTCGACCACGATCTCGCCGCCCTCCACGCCCACGTCACCGCCGGCGGCGATCCGCTGGCGCACCCCGCGCTCGACGCCGCCACCCGCCGCGCGCTCACCGCCCAGGTCGCCCGTCGCTCCCCCCGCTTCACCGAGTGGGACGGCAACCTGGCCGGGCTCCCCGTGCGCTCGCCCGCCCGCGACGACGCCCTCCTCTCGGCCACGGGGCTCGAGCGCTGGGCCGCCTGCGGGTTCCGCTACCTGCTCGCCTCGGTGCTCGGGCTCGCCACCCGCGACGATCCCGAGCGGGTCGTCGAGCTCAGCGCGCTCGACCGCGGCTCGGGTGTGCACGCGGTGCTCGAGCGGTTCCTGCTCGAGGTGCTGGCCGACGGCCCACCCGACCCCGACACGCCCTGGTCCCCCGCGTGGCGGGCCCGGCTCCACGAGATCGCGGCCGAGGTCTTCGCCGAGCTCGAGGCGTCGGGTCGCACCGGCCGCCCGCTGCACTGGCGGCTCGAGCGCGAGCGGCTCACCGCGCTCCTCGACGACTGGCTCACCGCCGACGACCGCTTCCGGGCCACCACCGGGGCGCGCCCCGAGCGGGTCGAGCTGCCGTTCGGGTTCGACGACGTGGCGCCCGTCGAGGTGGCACTCGGCGACGGGCGGGTCGTGCGCTTCCGGGGCCGCGCCGACCGCGTCGACGTCGACCCCACCGGCCGGCGCCTCGTCACCGACTACAAGACCGGCAAGGGCACCGAGTACCGGCACCTCGACGACGATCCGGTCCGGGGCGGCACCACCCTCCAGCTCGGCCTCTACAGCGAGGCCGCCCGCCAGGTGCTGGGCGCCAGCGAGGCCGCCGCGCACTACTGGATGGTCAACGACGACGCCGGGTTCGCCCGCCGCGGCTACACCTGGACCGACGACCGGCGGCAGCGGTTCGTCGAGGTCGTCACCGCCATCGTCGACGGCATCGAAGCGGGGGCGTTCCCGGCGGTGCCCGGCGAGTGGGATGCGTTCCGGGGCACCTACGAGGGCTGCCGCCACTGCGACTTCGACGCCGTCTGCCCGCGCGACCGCGGTGAGCAGGCCGCCGCCAAGGTCGACGCGCCCGAGCTGCGGGTCCGGGCGCGGCTCCTCCCGGCCGACGAGGTCGACGCGTGACCGCGCCCACCCCCACCCCCGACCAGCACGTCCGCGACCGCATCACCCGCGACGGCCTGCGCCACACGCTGTTCGTCGAGGCCGGCGCCGGCACCGGCAAGACCACCCAGCTCGTCGGTCGGGTCGTCAACCTGGTCGTCGACCACGGCGTCCGGCTCGCCGAGATCGCCGCCATCACCTTCACCGACGCGGCCGCCGCCGAGCTCCGCGACCGCATCCGCCACGAGCTCGAGCGGCGGCTCGCCACGGCCACCGAGGCCGACGTCGCGGCCCGGTGCCGCGAGGCGCTCGCCGACGCCGACCTCGCCGCCATCTCCACCCTCCACGGGTTCGCCCAGCGGATCCTCGGCGAGCACCCCGTCGCCGCCGGGGTCCCGCCGCGCATCGAGGTGCTCGACGAGCTCGGCTCCGAGCTCGAGCGGCGCACCCGCTGGGAGCGGTTCGTCGACGACCTCTACGCCACCCCCGCCCACGAGGAGCTGCTCGTGCGGGCCGCGCTGCTCGGCGCCGCCCTCGAGCCCCGCTACGCCGGGCAGGTCACCCTCGAGCAGGTGGCGATCACCCTCGGCCAGAGCTGGGACCGCCTCGATGCGGTCGCTGCCGACGACCCCGGGCCCCTCCCCGCGCTCGACGTGTCGTCGTTCGTCGCCGCGGTCGACGACCTGGCCGCCGTGCGCAGCGGCTGCCACCAGCCCGACGACAAGCTCCACGCCGCGATCTGCGACGTGCTCCCCCGCCTCGAGGCCGTCGCCGCCCTCGACGATCCCCACCGGCAGCTGCGGGCCCTGGTCGGGCTGTCGGTGCCCAAGCTCGGTCGAGCCGGTCGCGCCACGGCGTGGGACGACGTCGACCACGCCCGCCGGTGCGCGGTCGCGGTCACCGAGGCGGTGGCCGAGATCCTCGCGCGCGCCGCCCACGAGGTCCTCACCCGCCTCGTGGTGCTCGTCGCCCGCGAGGTCCGCCGTGCCGCGGACGCCCGACGGGTCGACGGGCGCCTCGAGTTCCACGACCTGTTGGTGCTCGCCCGGCAGGTCCTGCGCGACCACCCGGCGGCGCGGGCCGCGCTGCACCGGCGCTACACCACGCTGCTGCTCGACGAGTTCCAGGACACCGATCCCATCCAGATCGAGCTCGCCGTGCTCATCGCCGCCAGCATCGGGGCGAGCGGCGACGACCCGGCGGGCGGCCCCGACCTCGACTGGCGCGCCGTGCCGGTCGACCCCGGTCGGCTCTTCTTCGTGGGCGACCCCAAGCAGTCGATCTACCGGTTCCGGCGGGCCGACATCGAGCTGTTCCTCGCCGCCCGCGACCACTTCGGCGGCGAGGGCCTGGTGTCGCTCACCGCCAACTTCCGCACCGTGCCCGAGGTCATCGCGTGGGTCAACCACGTGTTCGGTCGGCTCATGGTCGACGAGGTCCCCGGCCAGCAGCCGCGCTACGAGCCGCTCTCCGCCCACCGCGCCAGTGCCGACGGGGGCGACCACCGGCCGGTGCTGCTCGGCGGACCGCACCAGGGGCTGCGGGCCGCCGAGCTGCGCGCCCGCGAGGCCGACGACGTCGCGGCGGCGATCGCCTCGGTCCGCGACCACCCGCACCGGTGGCTCGTCCACGACGACGACGGCTCCGGCGGCCGCGCCGACGGGTTCCGGCCCGCCCGCCTGTCCGACGTCTGCGTCCTCGTCCCCACCCGCACCTCCCTGCCCGACCTCACCCGGGCGCTCGACGCACGAGGGCTGCCCTACCGGCTGGCCACCGGCACCCTCGTCTACGACACCCAGGAGGTCCGCGACGCCCTGTCCGCCCTCCGGGCGATCGACGACCCGGCCGACGAGCTGTCGCTGGTCGCCGCCCTGAGGTCCCCGCTCTACGCCTGCGCCGACACCGACCTGTTCACCTACCGCACGGCCGGCGGCCGTTGGGACCTGCGCGCCGACCCACCCGACGGCCTGGTCGCCGACCACCCCGTCGTCGCCGCCCTCGCCCACCTCCGCGGCCTGTGGGCCGAGCGGTGGTGGATCCGGCCCTCCGAGCTGCTCGACCGGCTCCTCGTCGAGCGCCGGGCCGCCATCGTGGCCCTCGGCCACGGTCGCCCCGCCGAGGTCTGGGGGCGCCTGCGCTTCCTGGTCGACCAGGCCCGGGTGTTCGAGGCATCGGTCGGCGGCGGGCTGCGGCCCTTCCTCGACTGGACCGAGCTCCAGTCGTCCGACACCGCCCAGGTGCACGAACCGCTCCTCCCCGAGCTCGACGACGACGCCGTGCGGATCCTCACCATCCACGGCGCCAAGGGCCTCGAGTTCCCGATCACCGTGCTCTCCGGGATGAGCACCCAGCTCGACCGGGGCCGCCCCGGCGCCAGCGTGGTGTGGGGCGCCGACGGCCGGCCCCAGGTCCGGCTCACGGCCGGCCTCGCCATGGCGGGCCACGGCGACGTCGTCGCCAACGAGGCGACCCTCGACCGCCACGAGCGGCTCCGCGTGCTCTACGTGGCGTGCACCCGGGCCCGCGACCACCTCGTCGTCTCGTGCCACCACACCGAGGGCAGCGACAGCTACGGCGGCATCGTGTGGACCCACGCCCACGAGACGCGCGAGGCGTGGCGCCGGCTCGACGAGCTCGACGATCCGGTCGACGCTGGCGCGCCGGCCGCAGCTGCGACGGGCGGACCCTTCGAGGTCACGTCCGGCCCCGTGCCCATCGCGCCGCTCGACGCCGCGCGCCGGGCGTGGATGGCCGACCGCGATGCCCTGCTCGCGCCCCACCGCACGCCGCGAGCCGTCTCGGCCACGGCAGTCGCCCGCGCTGCGGTCGCCCACCCGTCGGGCCCGGCCGGGCCCGACGGTGTCCCCACCGGCCTCGCCGACCTCGACACCGACCTCGACACCGACCTGGCCGCCGCCGACCTCGGGCCCGGGGCGGTGACCCCGCGCCGGCGGGGCCGGGCCGGCACCGCGGTGGGCCGCGCCGTGCACGCCACCCTGCAGGTCGTCGACCTCGCCGACCCCGTGGGCCTCGACACCATCGCCGCCCGGGCCGCCGCCGCCGAGGCCGTCCCCGAGCTCACGCCCACCGTCGTGGCGCTCGTGCGCTCGGCGCTCGCCTCCGATGCCGTGCAGCTGGCCGTCGCCCACGAGCACCACCGCGAGGTCTACGTCGCCGCACCCGTCGGCGATCGCGTCCTCGAGGGCTACGTCGACTTGTTGGTCGTCACCCCCGACGGTCTGGTGGTCATCGACCACAAGACCGACGCCGTGCGCTCCGAGGCCGAGGTCGACGCCGCCGTCGCCGCGTACGAGCTGCAGGGCGCCGCCTACGCGGAGGCCCTGGCCCGCACCACCGGGCTGCCGGTGGTCGAGGTCCGCTTCGTGTTCTGCCGCGCCGGCGCGCCCATCGAGCGCCGCGTGGTCGACCTCGACGCCGCCCGGGCCCGGGTCATCGCCCAGCTCACCGCCGGGCCCCCCTGACGGTGACGGCGTGATGGCAGGCTCGCCCGAGCTCGGACCGCACCGACGACCCGGTTCGGCTCGGGTGGCGAGAAGGGGGCGTCACGGGGTGCGCGGTATCAACTCGATACCATCACGTCATGGCCATGACCCTCCGCCTCTCAGATCACGAGCAGGAGCTGCTCCGGCGTCGCGCCGCAGCGGAGGGCGTCTCGATGCAAGAGGTCGCTCGTCGCGCCGTGCGCGAGTACATCGGCCTCGAGGATCACCGCGACCGCGTCTTCGCCGCTGCGCAACGAGTCCTGACCGCGCACGCCGACGCAATCGAACGCCTCGGTCGTTGAACCAGCCCGTCGAGCACCTCGACGCCGACGACCTGGTCGCGCTCGCCGTCGCCCTCCTCGGAGAACCGCCACCCGTGCGAGACCTCGGTGTGCTGGCCGCAGCGGCCGCCCGGCCACAGGCATCGGCCTTCGGTGACGACGCCTACCCCGACCTGTGGACCAAGGCGGCGGCGCTGTTGCACTCGCTCGTCAAGGACCACCCGCTCATCGACGGCAACAAGCGCCTGGGCTGGCTCGCCTGCGCCGTGTTCCTCGACCTCAACGGCACCGACCCGACCGTCGCGTCGAACGACGAGGTCTACGAGCTCGTCATGCACGTCGCCGCCCACCCCATCGAGATCGACGAGCTCGCTCAGCGCCTTCGCGCCATCCTCAGCGACACCGAGTGACCCTGGACCGGCGGCCCCCGGCGTCAGCTCGAGGACGGTGCCGGTGCGTGCTGTCGAACCACCGCCGGTTGACACGCGCCCCGACGGGGCAGTGCCAACCCATGACCACGTGGGCACCGGGCGACAGCGGTCGCCCCGTCCGAGCACGGAGGCCGGCGTGGCGGCGCTGATCACCCTGCTCGCCCTGCTCGTGGCGTCGACCCTCGTCACGAGGATCGCCGCCGCGCTGTTGACGGCGTCGGGGCTCAGCCCGTCGTTCGCCCGGTTCCAGGCCCGATCGGCGTTCACCGGTGTGGGCTTCACCACCAGCGAGGCCGAGTCGGTGGTGAACCACCCGTTCCGCCGCAAGGTCGTCGGCACCTTGATGCTCCTCGGCAACCTGGGCGTCGGCGCGGTGATCGCCTCGCTCGTCATCTCGTACCAGGGCACCAGCGCCGCCGGTTCGGTGCGGCGCACCGCGGTCCTCGCCCTCGGCGCCATCGTCGTGATCGTGGTGATGAGGCGACCGGTCGTGGAGCGCCTCCTCGTGCGCCTCGCCCGCCGGCTGCTGGGCGTCGACCACGGCGCCGAGGCCCCCGACCGCTCGACGATCGCCCACGTCGGCGGCGACCACGACATCGTCGAGCTGGCCGTGCGGGCCGGCGACTGGCTCGAGGACCGCACCCCCGACACCCTCGACCTCGAGCGCGAGGGCGTCGTGCTGCTCGGCATCGAGCGCGCCGGCGCCTACACGAGCCTCCCGCCACGCGACGACCGACTCCAGCAGGGTGACGTGGTCGTCCTCTACGGCCCCCGGCGCACGCTCGAGGATCTCGACGCCCGCCGCAGCGGTTCGTCGGGCGAGCTCCGCCACATCGACGGCGTGATCGAGCACCGCCGCCGCACCTGAGCCGAGCACGAGACGGAGGCGGTGTAACCCGGGTGCACCGACCGCCGTCACCACAGACATGACCACACCAGTGAGCTCCGATCAGCTCCGCATCAGCATCGAGATGGGCGACGAGTACCAGCCCACCAGCCGCCTCCGCGCAGCGCTCGACGAGCTCGGCGCCGCGCTGGCCGAGCTCGACGACGCCGAGGTCGCGGGCTTCGCCGGCGGCGTGGCCATGCCCGGCTTCCGTGTCCTCGGGTTCACCCACGAGCACGTGGAGCACCTCCACGGCAGCCGGCGGCAGCCGACCACGGGCGACGGCGTCGGCGACCGGCTGGGCAAGAACGTCCCCATCAAGTGGTGACGTTCGCTGGGCGTGGCTGACACGCGGTGCCGGTCCTGCCGATCCCTCTGGTGGCCGAGTCCGCCGATGACCTGCTGGGCGCTGCCCGCAGCCTCGTCGACGCGGCCTCGGCCGCCTTCATCGCCGACGCCGACATCGGCGTCAGCTGCACGGCCGGCTGCTCGGCCTGCTGCTCACAGGCCGTGCCGGTGACCGCCGCCGAGGTCCGCTCCGCCGTCGCCGCCATCGCCCGCCTGCCCGAGGAGCGGCGCGCCGAGATCGCCCGGCGAGCCGCCGCCGTGACCGCCACGCTCGCCGACGCCGGGATCTCTCCGACGACCTTCCGCGACGCAGGCGACGACCCGGCGGCGCGCCGAGCGGTCGCCGGGGCCTACTTCGCACAGGACCAACCGTGCCCGCTGCTCCACGACGGCGTGTGCTCGATCCGGGCCGACCGTCCGCTCGCGTGCCGCGAGTACCTGGTCGTCTCCGACCCCGCCCACTGCGCCCCACCCGGGGTCGGCGACGAGCCCGGCGACCAGGTCGTGCGCATCCGATCCCGCAACGACGTCCGCCGCGGCTTCGCAGACGTGTCGACCGCGTTCGGCGAGCCCGGCCACGAGGTGCTCGCGTTCGCACTGGCCGACGCGCTGCGCCACGGCCCCCCGGTCGCACCGCCCGCCGACCCCAGATCGGGCCCCGGCACCGCCGCCATGCTCACCCCACCACTGGGGTGATCCGGCTCGACGACCACGCCGAGATCACCCTCACCGGGTGGTGCCATCGACCCGGGGCCGACGCCACCCTGGGCCCCATGACCGACACTCCCGACGGCACCGGCCTCACCGAGGCCCACCTCACCCTCATCAAGCTCGGGCGCGCCTTGTCCTACCTGGCCTGGTTCTGGGTCCTCGCCACCTTGGTGATCCTCGGCCTCGGCTTCATCTTGTTGCTGCTCGGCGCCAACCCGAACGCCGGCTTCGTCGAGTGGGCCTATCGCGCCCTCGACCGGTCGATGACGCCGTTCCGCGGCATCTTCGAGCCGATCACGCTCGGCGGCCAGTCGGTGTTCGAGACGTCGATCCTGTTCGCCATGGTCGTGTACAGCATCGTCGGGCTCGCGGTGCGGGCCCTGCTCGACTGGCTCAGCCTGAAGATGGTCCGCCTCGATGCCGAGCTGCGCTGGCACCAGGACCAGGAGCGCATCGCCGCCCAGCAGCGCGAGATCGAGCGGCGCGCCGCGGCGGCCGCCGAAGCCGCCCTCGGCTGGGGCCAGGGCAGCGTCGCCACCACCCCGCCGGCGTGGACACCGCCCCCCGGGCCCACGCCGCCTCCGAGCGTCCCCCCGGCCCCGGGCCAGCCCGGCACGCCGCCGCGCTGAGCCACCGATCTCGGCGCGAGCGCCGGCGGGCGATCGCCCCGAACGCGTCGTCGCTCACCCGCCGACCCCGAAGCTGACGACGATGCGCACGGTCAGCTCCTGGGTCCCGGGCTCGACCGGGACGGCCCCGGCGGCGTCGGCCGCCACCTCGCCGGCCGGGTCCGACCCGGCCGCGCCGACCGCGCGGATCCCCACCACGCCGCCGAGCGCCACACCCGCCGCGTCGGCGAGCTGCTCGGCGCGCCGTCGGGCGTCGTCGACGGCCCGGCGGCGGGCCTGCTCGAGGGGCGCCAGGTCGTCCTCGACCACCAGCGTGAACCGATCGAGGCGAGCGGCGTCGCCCCCGGCGTCGAGCGCCGCGGCCACCAGGTCGCCGGCGCCGTCGAGCTCGCGCACGGTCACCTCCACCGAGCTGCGCACGACATAGGTGACCGGCTCGGGCTCGGGGGCGGCACCGTCGGCCGGGACGGTGGTGAGCGGCGGCCGACGGGAGCGGACCGACAGCGCGGTGGTCTGCAGGTCGTCGTCGGTGACACCGGCCTCGCGCAGCGCCGTCAGCATGTCCTCGAGGGCGGTCCCCGCCTCGGCGTAGAGCGCCGCCACGTCGTCTCCCTCGACCTCGACCCCGACCTCGACCCGCGCCGCGTCGGGCACGGCGGCGACGCTGCCCACCCCGACGACGGTGATGCGGTCGGCAGCTGGCTCGGGGCCGTCGACGGTTGCCGTGCCCACGCCCGCCGCCTGGCCAGACGTCCCCGCGTCGCTGGCGGTGGTGCCGCTCGGGGACCCGCCATCGGCGACGCACCCCGAGGCGAACAGGACGAGGGCGACGAGGATCGGGAGCGCGCGGGGCATGTCGGTGCCCTACCGGGCCCAGACCCCCGGCAAACGGTGGGCGACGCTCCACCCCCGACGATGCGGTCGGGGCGCGACCCGTCGGACCGCCGGGCGAGCCGCCCTCAGTCCGGGGCCGGCGCGGCGATCCGCTCGAGCCGGGCCACGAACATCCCGGCGTAGCCCCACACCATCGCGGTGCCGTCGAGCTGGCGGGTGACCGTGAGCCCCGCGCCGAGCCCCTGGGGCCGCAGGACGTGCACGCCATCCTCGTAGGTGGCCACCACGACGATCTCGGTGGTGAGGTCGCTCTGCATCACGTCGTGGACGCCACGCTCCACGGTGCCGTCGCAACGCATGTCGTGGACGACCCCCGATCCGGTCACCACCATCCGGTCGCCGCACTGCTCGATCCGTTGCGTCGAGCCCAGCACCGGGTGGTCGGTCAGCGGCTGACCATCGACCTCGGCCGACACCACCCTCCAGGTGCCCCGCAGGTCGGGGGCCCCGGCGACGAGGGGCTCGGTGCACCCCGCCAGCACCGGGGGCGGCATCTCGGTGCCGTACCCACCGGGCGGCGTGTGAGCGACGGGGATGCTGTCAGCGGTGACCATCCCGAGACGATATGGCACGGACCATGCCACAGGTCGCTCCGGACGGTGTCGGCGCAACGGGCGAACTCGGGTGCGCCCGTTGGGCGGTGGGCCACTACGGTGCTGCGCCATGGACGACGTGCGCATCGACGCCGCCCTGCACGCCGACCTCGAGCGCGTGGGCCACCAGCTCGTGGCCTGCCTCGAACGCCAGGAGGGTCCCGGCTTCGTGGCCCTCGTCGAGGAGGTGCGCGGCCTGGCGGCCCGCGAGCGCGAGGGCGACCCGAGCGCCGGCGACGAGCTGCGCGTCGCCCTCGACGAGCTGGCGGTCGACGACGCCGCCACCCTGGTGCGCGCCCTCACCCTGCGGTTCCGGCTGGCCAACGCCATCGAGCAGGTCCACCGCGTCGAGGACCAGCACACCAAGGCCGCCGCCGGGGTCGACGGCGGGATGGCCGCGGTGGTCGCCCGCCTGGCCGAGGCCGGCGTCTCCGGCGAGCAGGTCACCGAGCTGCTGTCGCGCACCGACGTCCGTCCGGTGTTCACCGCTCATCCCACCGAGGCGTCGCGCCGCTCCGTGCTCGGCAAGCTCGGTGAGGTCACCGCGCTCATCGCCGACCGGAACCGGTCGACCGAGCCGGCACGGATCGACCGGCGCGTCGACCAGCTGATCGAAGCGCTCTGGCTCACCGACGAGCTGCGTCACGCGCGGCCCAACCCGATCGACGAGGTCCGTGGGGCGATCTACCACCTCGACCTCGCGGTGCGAAACGCTCTCCCCGACGTCCTCGACGAGGCCGCCGCGCATCTGGCCACCCTCGGCGTCGAGCTCCCCGCTGACGCCGCCCCGATCCGATTCGGCAGCTGGGCCGGCGGCGATCGCGACGGCAACCCGTTCGTCACCCCGGCCATCACCCGTCAAGCCCTGCGGATGCAGCGCCAAGCGGCGTTGCGCATCCTCGCCGACGAGATCGAGGCGATGCGCTCGGAGCTGTCGGCCTCGGTGGTGCTGGTCGGGGCCTCCGACGAGCTGGTCGCGCAGTCCGATGCCGACCGGGTCGCCTTCGCCGACGTGCTCGAGAAGCTCGGCCGCCGCTACCGCGCCGAGCCCTACCGGGTGGTGTGCGCGGCCATGGGGCAACGGATCGCCGAGGCCCGCACGTCGCCGCCCGGCCCTCGGGCCTACGCGAGCGCCCACGAGCTGGCCGAGCACATCGCGGTGGTGCACCGGTCGCTCGTCGCCAACGGGGCCGCGACCCTCGCCTCGGGCCGACCGGCCCGGGTCGGGCGCCTGGTCGCGGCCATCGGCTTCCACCTGGCCACCCTCGACGTCCGCCAGCACGCCGACATCGACCACGCCGCCCTCGCCCGGCTGTTCGCCTCCGAGGACGTCGACTACGCCGCCCTCGACGCCGCCGGTCGCACCGCGCTGCTGTCCCAGGACCTCGAGGGCCGTCGTCCGCTCGCGCCGCCGGGCTCCCCGGTCCCCGACGACGACCCGCTGGCGGTCATGCGGGAGATCCGGCACGGCCAGGACGAGCTCGGTCACGGCGCGGTCGAGTCCTGGATCGTGTCGATGACCCGCGGCGTCGACGACGTGCTGGCCGTCATGGTGCTGGCCCGCGAGGCCGGTCTCATCGACCTCCCGTCCGGGGTCGCGCGCCTCGGCGTGGTGCCCCTCTTCGAGACCATCGACGACCTCCGCGGCGTCGGTGACACCTTGCGGGAGCTGTTCGAGGTGCCGGCGTGGCGCCGCCTGGTCGATCTGCGCGGTGGCACCTGCGAGGTGATGGTCGGGTACTCCGACTCCAACAAGGACGGGGGCATCACCACGTCGCAGTGGGAGGTCCACAAGGCGCTGCGCACCATCCGCGACGTCGCCGCGGAGACCGGGGTCGCCATCCGGGTGTTCCACGGGCGGGGCGGGTCGGTGGGTCGCGGCGGTGGACCGGCGCACGCCGCGGTGCTCGGCCAGCCGTGGGGGGTGATCGACGGACAGCTCAAGCTCACCGAGCAGGGCGAGGTCGTCGCCGACAAGTACGCGCTCCCCGAGCTGGCGCGGACCAACCTCGACCTCCTGCTCGGCGCCGTCATCGAGGCGTCGCTGCTGCACCAGACACCCCGGGAGAACAGCGTCGACGTCGGCACGTGGTCAGAGATCATGGAGCACGTGTCGGGTGCCGCCCACGCGACGTACCGACGGCTGCTCGACGCTCCCGGTCTCGTCGACTACTTCCGGTCGTCCACCCCGCTCGAGGAGCTGGCCGACCTCAACATCGGGTCGCGCCCCGCCCGACGGGGCGCGCCCGACTCGGGTCTGGCCGGACTCCGAGCCATCCCCTGGGTGTTCGGCTGGACCCAGTCTCGACAGATCGTCCCCGGCTGGTTCGGTCTGGGCTCCGGCCTGGCCGCGGCCCGCGCCGACGGGCACGGCGATGCCCTGACCGACATGGTGGCGCGCTGGCCGTTCTTCCGGGCGTTCGTCTCCAACATCGAGATGACCCTCGCCAAGACCGACCTCGGCATCGCCCGGCGCTACGTCGACTCGCTCGTTCCGGCCGAGCACCGCCATCTGCTGAGCATCGTCGCCGACGAGCACCAGCGCACGCTCGACGAGCTCCGCGTGATCACCGGTCGTCCGCTCCTCGCCGACGAGCCGCTGCTCGCCCGCACCCTGGCCGTGCGCCACGCCGACCTGGCGCCCCTGCACGCGCTGCAGATCGAGCTGTTGGAGCGCACCCGCGCCGGCGTGGCCGACGCCGACGAGGCCACCCACTTGCGTCGGGCGCTGCTGCTCACGGTGAACGGCCTCGCCGCCGGACTGCGCAACACCGGCTGACCCCACTGGCGAACCCCCGAACCACCGGCGAACTGGCGAACCCAGGGTGCGGGTACCGCACCCACGGTTCGCCAGAATCAGCGACGAGCGAACCGGCGAACCCAGGGTGCGGGATCCGCACCCACGGTTCGCCAGTTCGGGGGTGGGGGCCGATCGGGCCCCGGGGGCGCGCGGGACGGCCGGGTCTACCCGGAGGCCCGGGCCGCCAGTGCGGCGCACGCCAGCTCGGCGAGGGCGGCGTGGCCGTCGGGGTCGGGGTGCAGGCCGTCGTCGGACCACAGCGCCGGGTCGGCGAGCAGCGCGTGGGCGTCGATCACCTCGATCCGAGGGTCGGCGGCGGCGCGACGCCGCACGTGGTCGTTGAGGGCGTCGACCCGCGCCGACAGCCGGGCCAGGCGGGTCGACCGCTGGGCGAAGAAGTCGGGGCAGGTCGACGTGAGCAGCACCTCGGCGTGGTCGAGGCACGCGTCGAGGAGCACGTCGACCCGCTCGGCCAGCACCCGCGCATCGCACCGGGGCGCCAACAGGTCGTTGGCTCCGGCGATCACGCTCACGCACCAGTGGCGGCCCGCGAGGAGGGGCAGCTGGTGGTCGATGACGTGCTGGATGGCCACCCCCGGCTCGGCGTGGTTCACGGCGACGTCGAGCACCCCGGCGGTGCGCAGCTCGTCGCCGGCTCGTCGTGCCCACCCACCCCGTGCGGGGTCGTCGCCGGTGCCGGCGGTGAACGAGTCGCCGAGGGCGATCCACGAGCGGGGCGTCGGTCCGATGCCGCGACCGTAGTCATGCGACCGCGCCCCGCTGGCTATGGCCGATGTCACACCGCAGAACGGTGCTTCGTGGGTCGCGGGGGCGCTCACGGTCCGTAACGTCGTGGGAGCGCGTCGGCCCCGCGGCGCGGTGGGAGGTCCCGTGCTGGTCGCCGTCGTCACCTTCTTCGCCCGTCGGGCTCGGCTCACGCTCGCGCTGTGGGCGGTGCTGCTCGTGTTCGGCGTCGTCAGCTACACCACCCTGTTGCCCCGCGAGGGGTTCCCCGCGGTCGACGTGCCGGTCGCGGTCGTGTCGGGTCCCTACTTCGTCGACGACCCCGAGCAGGTCGACACCGAGGTCGTGGTGCCCCTGACCGCCGTGATCGAGCAGGTCGAGGGCGTCGACTCGGTCACCTCGTTCGCCCGGCCCTCGTCGTTCGCGGTGCTCACCGAGTTCTCCGGCGACCTGACCTCGGTCGACGGCGCCGTGCTCCTGCGCGACGCCATCGCATCGGCCGAGGGCCTCCCCGACGACCTGCTGGTCGACGTCCAAGCCATCGACGCCGCCCGCTTCCTGAACTCGTTCGATCTGCTGGTCGGCGTCACCGGCCCCGACGGCGCCACCGCCGCCGACCTCGACGCCGCCGCCGACGGGCTGGCGACCGCCCTGGCCACCGTCGACGGGGTCGACCGGGTCGAGGCCCAGCCCCTCGAGGAGGAGGGCGTCGACGGCGACGGTCAGCCCGTCGTCCGCCAGACCTCGTTCAACTCGCTCGCCGTCACCACCGGCGAGGGCCTCGACTTCCGCCCCTCGGTCTCGATCGGCGTGCGGGGCGTCGACGGCATCGACCAGATCACCCTGTCCGACCGGGTCGACGACGCCCTCACCAACGCCACCGCGTCGGGCGCGCTGCCCGACGGCTACACCGCGGTGATCGCCGCCGACTTCGCCGGCCAGATCCGCTCGCAGCTGGCCTCGCTGCAGTCCAACGCCCTCATCGGGGTGCTCGCCGTGGTGCTCGCCACCCTGGTGCTCATCAGCTGGCGGGCGTCGTTCATCGCTGCGCTGTTCGTGGTGACCGTCCTGGCCACCGTCATGGGCATCCTCTACCTGTTCGGCATCTCGCTGAACACCATCTCGCTGTTCGGCGTGATCCTCTCGCTCGGCCTCTTCGTCGACGACGCCGTGGTCGTGGGCGAGGCCGTCGACGCGTTCAAGCAGCGCGGCGCCAGCGCCATCGACACGATCCGCGGCGCGATCCGCCGGGTCGGCACGGCCACGATCTCGGGCACCCTCACCACGATCCTCGTGTTCATGCCGCTGCTGTTCATCACCGGTGTGCTCGGCGACTTCATCCGCCAGCTCCCGATCACCGTGATCATCGGGCTGTCGGTGTCGCTCGTCCTCTCTCTCGTGCTCATCCCCACCGCGGCACGGGTCCTGATCCTCAACGGTGAGCACCGCCCGAGCCCGCTGCACCGCATCGAGCAGCGGGTCGGCGACTTCGTGGCCTCGCTCCCCGCCCAGCTGCGCTCCGAGCACCGGTGGCGGGGTCGGCTCATCGCCGCCGGCGGCGTCGGCCTGTCGATCGCCGCGGTGATGGGCGGCGGGTTCTTCGCCGGCAAGGTCGGGTTCGACATCTTCCCGCAGGCCAGCGACGCCGACGTGATCGTCGTCGACCTGGCCTTCGATCCCGGCACCCCCATCGACCAGGCCACCGAGATCACCGACGAGGTCGACCGGATCGTCGCCGACGAGCTCGGCGATCTGCTGGTCGGCGGCTTCTTGTTCGACGGCAGCGAGGCCTCGGCCACCAGCCAGTACGAGCTGGTGTCGTTCCGCGACCGCAACGTCACCGCCCCCGAGCTGGTCGACCGCCTCGAGCCCCGCCTGGCCGAGGTCGACGGCGCCCGGATCAGCGTCGAGCAGGTCTCCCAGGGGCCGCCCCGCAGCCAGTTCCCGTTCCAAGCCCAGGTCTACGGCGAGGACGTCGCCGCCGTGGCCACCCTCGCCGACGCGATCGCCGCCGACCTCGACGGCGAAGAGCTCACCTTGGCGGGTGGGGCGACGGCCACCGTGGTGGAGACCGTCGTCGAGCTCGACGACGTGGTCGCCCGCAGCGACGGCCGCCGCTACGTCGAGGTGCGGGCCCGCTTCGACGTGGACGACGTGTCGAGCACCACCGCCGCCGCCCAGTCGTGGGTCGAGGATCGCTTCACCGCCGACGTGCTGGCCGACACCTACGGGCTCCCGGCCGACACCCTCGAGTTCGACCTCGGCATCGAGTCCGACAACGCCGAGTCGTTCGGCTCGACCGTCACCGCGTTCGTCGTCGCCCTGGTGCTCATGTTCGTGCTGCTGGTGATCCAGTTCCGGTCGCTCCTGCAGCCGCTGCTCGTGTTCCTCGCCATCCCGTTCACGTTCCTCGGCGTGTTCGGCGGCCTGTGGCTCACCGGGAACCCCATCAGCTTCCTCGTCACCCTCGGGCTCATCGGGCTCATCGGCATCGCGGTGAACAACACGATCCTGCTCACCGACTTCGCCAACCAGGAGCGCCGGGCCGGCGCCGACCGGGTCACCGCCATCGCCACCGCGGCCCGCCTGCGGTTCCGGGCGCTGGTCACCACATCGGTCACCACCATGGCGGGCCTCCTGCCCCTCGCCCTCACCGACCCGTTCTGGGAGCCGCTGGCGTTCACGATCGTGTTCGGCCTCATGTCGTCGACCGTGCTCGTGCTGCTGGCGTTCCCCTACTACTACCTGGGCATCGAGTGGCTCCGGGACGGCATCCGCGCCCGCAACCCGCTCCGCCGCCGGCCGGGGCTCGACCCCGACGACGCCGGCGGCTCCGGTGGCGATCCTGACGACACCCCGGCCCCGACGCCGGCCGCGGCCCCCGTCTGACCCGAGGCGCGACGCCCCGGCGACGGGGTCCCGGACGCGACGGCGCCCCGGTCACCGAGCGGTGACCGGGGCGCCTTCGTCGTCGGGCTAGAGCGCGCCGAGCACCGCGTCGGCCGAGCTCACGTTCAGGCCCGGGCCGGGCTCGACGGCGAGCCACGAGACCACCCCGTCGTCGATGATCATGGCGTAGCGCTGGTTGCGGGTGCCGAGGCCGAACCCGCTGCCGTCCATGGTGAGGCCGGTGGCCTCGGCGAAGTCGGCGTTGCCGTCGGCGAGCATCTTCACCGAGTCGCCGGCGTTCTGCGACGCCCCCCACGCGCCCATCACGAAGGCGTCGTTCACCGAGATGCACGCCACGGTGTCGACGCCCTTGGCGTGCAGGTCCTCGGCGCGGATCACGAACCCGGGGAGGTGGTGGTCCGAGCACGTCGGGGTGAACGCCCCGGGCACGCCGAACAGCACAACCTTGCCGGTGCCGAGCACCTCGCCCGTCTGCACGGGGGTCGGGCCGCTCTCGCCCATGGTCATGATCTTCACGTCGGGGATGCGGTCGCCCACACTGATGGCCATCTGTGCTCCTTCTCGAGTCGGTGGCGATCACCCTAGGGGCTGATGCGCGATCTCCGACCCGATCGCCGGGACCTGCCCGCCGGCGTCACCGGTGCGACGGCCCGTGTTCGAACGGTGTACACCTACCGCTCATGCGCCGCTCGCTCTCCGCTCTCGTCGTCGCCGTCGTGCTGCTCGCAGGGTGCACCTCGACCGACGACGAGAGCGCCCCGACGACCTCGCCGCCCACCACCGAGGCCGACGGTGCCGGCACCGGTGGCGAGGCGCCGGACGACGCTCGCTACGAGGCGACGATCCGTCGCACCACCGACGGCGTGCCCCACGTGCGCGGCGCCACCTACGGCGACGTCGTGTTCGGCCAGGGGTGGGCCAGCCACGAGGACCACGCCTGCACCCTCGCCGAGCAGGTGATCCGGGTCCGCGGGGAGCGGGCCCGCTGGCTGGGCCCGGGCGACGACGACGAGCACATCGAGTCCGACATGGCGTGGCGCCACCTCGGCATCCACGAGCTGGCGCTCGCCGACTGGGCCGAGGCCACCGACGACATCACCGAGACCTTCGAGGCGTTCGCGGCGGGGTGGAACGCCCGCCACGACGAGGTCGGTGCCGACGGGGTCGCCGGCTGGTGCGCCGGGGCCGACTGGGTGCAGCCGGTCGACCCCGCCGACGTCTACGCCTACAGCCGGGCCATCACGCTCAACGCCAGCGGCGTCGCCCTCCTCGGCCTGCTGGGCCGGGCCCAGCCGCCCGCGACCGACAGCGGCACCGACGCCGGTGACGAGGACGGGGCCGACGAGGACGCCCTCGCGGCGATGGCTCCCGTCGTCGAGCCCGCGCTGATCGGCAGCAACGGCTGGGCCATCGGGTCCGATCGCAGCGAGCAGGGCGGCGGGATGCTCGTCGCCAACCCCCACTTCCCGTGGGAGGGCAACCTGCGCTTCTGGGAGGTGCACCTCACCAGCGACGACGGGATCGACGTGTACGGGGCCCAGCTGCTCGGGCTCCCCGGGGTGGGCATCGGGTTCACGTCGGGCGTGGCGTGGACCCACACCGTGTCGGCGGGCAAGCGCTTCACCGTCTACCGCCTGGACCTCACCGAGGGCGACCCGACGAGCTACCGCTACGACGGCGAGGATCGACCGCTCGAGGCCACCGAGGTCAC
Organism: Acidimicrobiales bacterium; assembly: GCA_035464115.1. GTDB lineage: Bacteria > Actinomycetota > Acidimicrobiia > Acidimicrobiales > SKKL01 > DATHSN01. The sequence continues at coordinate 19,807 of DATHSN010000169.1, forward strand.
CATCGAGGTCCTCCAGCCCGACGGCACGCTCGCGGAGACGACCCGCACCCTGTGGCGCAGCCACCACGGCCCGGTGCTCGACCTGCCCGGTGTCGGCTGGACCGCCGACACGGTGGTGGCCTACCGCGACGCCAACATCGACAACGACGAGTTCGCGGCCCAGTACCGGGCCATGAACGAGGCCCGGTCGCTCGACGACCTGATCGCGGCCCACGCCACCCACACCGGCGTGCCGTTGTTCAACACCGTCGCCGTCGACGCCGACGGGCGGGCCTGGTACGCCGACACCTCGGCCACCCCGCTGCTCTCCGACGAGGCGCTCGCCGCCTGGGAGGCGGCCAAGGAGACCGACCTGGTGGTGGGCATCGCAGCCGACAACGGCCTGGTCCTGCTCGACGGCAGCACGTCGGCCTCGGAGTGGCAGGAGGTGCCCGGGGCCCGCGACCCCGGACTCGTCCCGTTCGACGCGATGCCGCAGGTCGAGCGGCGCGACTACCTGTTCAACGCCAACGACAGCTTCTGGCTCCCCCACGCCGAGGCCGTGCTCGAGGGCGACTTCTCGCCACTCCACGGCGAGCAGCGCACCGGTCGCTCGCCTCGCACCCGCCAGAACGCCACCGTGCTCGGCGACGTCGGCCCCGACGGACCCGCCGGTCCCGACGGCCGCTTCTCGCTCGACGAGCTGGCCGAGCTGGCCCTCGACAACGAGGGCTTCACGGCTCGCGCCCTCAGAGGATCGCTCGTCGACCGCTGTCCGGCCGACGGGCTCGTCGACGTGCCCGAGCGGCTCGACGGCGACGACGTGGTCCTGCCGGCTGCCACCGTCGACGTGTCCGAGGCGTGCGCCGTGCTCGCCGCCTGGGACGGTCGCCACGACCTCGACTCGGTCGGGGCCGTGCTGTGGCGGGAGGTGGTGGCGCAGCTCCCGAGGAGCGAGGCGTTCGACGCCGGCGCGATCTGGGCCGAGCCGTTCGACCCGGCCCGCCCGGTCGCCACGCCGAGCGGGCTCGCCCCCGCCTCCGCCGACGGGACCGACCTGGCGATGGTCTGGCTCGCCCGGGCGGTGCAGCTGCTCGACGTGGCCGGGGTCCCCGCGGACGTGCCCCTCGGCGACCTCCAGCAGGCCCCCCGCCGAGACGGCGTGCGGGTGCCGATCCACGGCGGCACCGAGGCCGAGGGCGTCACCAACAAGGTCGGCTGGGGCGGCTCCGACACGATGGAGGACACACCCGAGCGGGGCTCCCGGCTGGCGCCGTGGTCCGACCTCACCGCCGACGGCTACCCGATCAACAACGGGACCAGCTTCGTGATGGCGGTGGACTTCGGGCCCGACGGCCCGGCGGCGCGGGCGATCCTCACCTACGGCAACACCGGTGACCGGGCGTCGCCCGTCTTCGCCCGCCAGACCGAGCGCTTCTCGGCCCAGGACTGGCGCGAGGTGGCGTTCACCGAGGCCGCCATCGCCGCCGACCCCGAGCTCACCGAGATCACGGTGCGAGGCGGGTGAACCGGGCGACGGCCGCGAGGGCGCGGGCCTTCGGGCGCGCTCGCGTCGCCACATCCTCATCTGCGACGGTCCCGGGACGATCTCTCTGGTGTCCGCCGAGATTGCCGCGGGCGCCCGGCGCTCCCAGCGCGACCGTCAACGAGGAGCTGCGCCCATGACCCCCACCGCCGCACCCGTCGCCGCCGTGGAGCTCGTCGACGCCGCGCTCACCGCGGTGGCGCACCGGGCCCTGGTCCCCGTCGACGAGCTCGTGCTCGTGCTGCTCCCCCTCGG
>DATHSN010000170.1:0-28673 GCA_035464115.1 Acidimicrobiales bacterium
ATCGGCCCGGACCAGGTCGTCGGGCTCGACCGCCGGGACCAGGCGCTGCACGGCCCGCACCAGCAGCCGGTGGCTGAGCGAGCGCGCCACCTCGGCCGCCCCGGTGCGCCAGTAGCGGCGGGCGAGGGCCCAGGTGCCCGACCAGCTCGCCAGCTCGGCGAGGAGCCGGGCGTCGACGTCGCGCCAGCGGTAGCCCTCCCGGGCCAGGGCGAGGACCGCGTTGGGCCCGACGTGCACGCCGCCGTCGAGTCCCCGGGTGAGGTGGACGCCGAGGAACGGGTAGCGCGGGTCGGGCACCGGGTAGATGAGACCCCGGCACAGGTGGGCCCGCTCGGGGCGCAGCTCGTGGTACTCGCCGCGGAACGGCACGATGCGCGCCCGTCCGAGCGACCCCGCGGGATCGCTCGCCGTGGTCGTGCGGCGGGCACCCGACGTGGGGTCGACGCCACTCGAGCGCCGAGCGACCAGGTCGGACTGCAGGCCGGCGCACGCCACCGCGACGGCGGCGCGCACGTCGCCGCCCGAGGTGGTGGCGACGACGCCGTTGCCGTCGTCGTGGACCTCGTCGACGGCGGTCCGCAGCCGGATCTCACCGCCGTGCTCGACCACCTCGTCGGCGAGGGCGCGGGCGACCGCGCCGTAGTCGACCACCTGCACGCCGGGAACGTGGAGGGCGGCGAGGCCGGTGGCGTGGGGCTCGACCTCGACGATGCCGGCGCCGTCGACGCGTCGGGCGGCCACCCCGTTGGCCTCGGCGCGCCGCTCGAGCTCGGCCAGCGGGGCCAGCTCGTCGGGTTCGGTGGCCACGATGAGCTTGCCCCGTTCGACGACGGGCACCCCCCGCTCGGCGCACCACGCCAACAGCTCGGCCCGACCGGTGGCGGTGAGGCGGGCCTTGAGCGATCCGGGTCGGTAGTACACGCCCGAGTGCACGACACCGGAGTTGCGGCCGGTCTGGTGGCTGGCGACCACCGGCTCCTTGTCGACCACGAGCACCCGGGCGCCGGGCCGGCGGACCAACACCGCCCGCGCCGTGGCCAGGCCGACGATGCCTCCTCCGATGACGAGCACGTCTGCGTCGTCGCGTGCGCCCACGGTCGCCCTCCCGGATCACAACGTGGTGATCGATAGCGTAGGGCGGGCTGTGTTGTCGCCCGCCCGCTCACTCCCTGGACGTCCCCGTGCCCGCTGACGCCAGCATCGATCCATCGTTCCCCCCGGTCGAGCCCGATCCGTTCGCCCTCGAGGCCTTCGAGGAGCTGGCCGCCCGCCGGCGCACCACCCTGCGCCTCGACCGCGAGCGCGAGGTGCCGATCGACCTGGCCGAGCGGCTCTGCCAGCTCGCCACCTGGGCCCCCAACCACAAGCGCACCTGGCCGTGGCGGTTCGCCCTGCTGGTGGGTGGGGCGCGAGCCCGCCTGGGCGACCTCACCGCCGAGCAGCTGGTCGCCGAGGGCGTCACCGACGACGCCAAGCTCGCCAAGGCCCGCACCAAGTACCTGCGGGCCCCGATGATGCTGGCCGTCGGCGCCGCGCCGCACCCCGACCCCGAGCTGCACGGCGAGAACCGCGACGCGGTCGCCGCCGCGGTCCAGACGCTCCTCTTGGGCGCCACCGCGGTGGGCCTCGGGTCGTTCTGGGCGTCGGGCGCGCCGTTGCGCAGCGCCGCCGTCCGCGAGCTGTGCGGCTTCGAGCCCGACGATCGGATCGTGGCGCTCGTCTACCTGGGCTGGCCGGCGGGAGAGGTGCCCGTGCCCGAGCGCCCCCCGGCCCCGGTGGTGGTGGTCGACCGCTGAGGCGAGCGTCGGGGGCGCGGCGTCCTCGCCGGGTCGCTTCGCTCGGTGGGCTCAGCGGGGGCCGGCGGGGCCCCGGGGGTCGATCCGACCGCTGCGGCGCCGGGCCGGCGGGCGGCCCGCCGGCCAGTGGCGGGGGTCGACCTCGTCGTCGGGGCCGAGCGGTCGCATCATCAGGTCGATGGCCGACCAGAGCGTGCGCGACCAGGGGAAGAAGGCGACCGGCACCACCACCGCCATCGCGATGGCGAGCACGAGCAGGACGCCGACCGGCGGGTCGGGGTAGGTGACGGCGAAGCCGATCGCCAGCGCACCGAGCAGCGCGCCGAAGCTCACGATCGTGTTCATCCCGAGCGACCCGATCCAGTGCCCCTCGATGCGCTCGAAGCGGAACCCGCAGGTGGGGCAGCGGTCGAGCGGGACGAGCCAACGTCGGAAGAGGCCCCCGCCGCCGCACACCGGGCAGTGCCGGGCCAGGCCCCGCGCCAGCAGCCGCCCGGGGGTGAGGGGTGGTGGGGCGTCGCTCACCCGCCCATCATCGCCGGACTGGTCGTCGATGCGTCGCGCCTGCCAGGGTGACCCCCGGCGGGAGGGACCGAGCCACCGGAGGACGAGCATGTCGGAGATGTCGATCGGCGCCGCGCTCGCGTGGCTCGCGGCGCGCGACCCTCACCGCCCGGCCATCACCTGCGAGGGCCGCACGGTCACCCGCGCCGAGCTCGACCGGCGCACCAACCGCCTGGCGCGGGCCTACGCCGAGCTCGGGGTCGGTCAGGACCACCTGGTCACCATCGCCCTGGGCAACTCGATCGAGGCCTACGAGGCCTACCTGGCGGTGTGGAAGCTGGGCGCCACGCCCCAGCCGGTGTCGGCCCGCCTCCCCGCCCGCGAGCGCGATGCCATCGTCGAGCTGGCCGACCCGCCGATCGTCGTCGGCGTCGACCCCGGCACGCACGGCGACCGGCCCTGCGTCCCCGTCGGCTTCGAGCCCGACCCGGGTCTCGACGACGGTCCGCTGCCCGACCGCGTGGCCGCCGCGCTGAAGGCACCCACGTCGGGCGGGAGCACCGGGCGGCCCAAGATCATCGTGGCCGGCCAGCCCGCGCTGATCGATCCGGAGCGGCCTCGCGGGCTCGGCGCCCGCCTCGACGGCACCCAGCTCGTGCCCGGCCCGCTGTACCACAACGCCCCGTTCGTCTTCTCCACCATGGCGCTGCTCACCGGCAACCACCTGGTGGTGATGACCCGCTTCGACGCGGCCACCGCGCTCGAGCTGGTGGAGCGCCACCGGGTCGACTGGATGCTGCTGGTGCCGACGATGATGCACCGCATCTGGCGCCTCCCCACCGAGGAGCGCCTGGCGCGCGACGTGTCGTCGCTGAACGGGGTGCTCCACCTGGGCGCCCCGTGCCCGCCGTGGCTGAAGCACGCCTGGATCGAGTGGCTCGGCCCGGAGCGGGTGTGGGAGCTCTACGCCGGCACCGAGGCCCAGGGCGTCACGATCATCAGCGGCGAGGAGTGGCTGGCCCACCCCGGCTCGGTCGGCCGGCCCGCCGAGGGCACCATGGAGATCCGCGACCTCGACGGCACGCCGCTGCCGCCCGGCGAGGTGGGCGAGGTGTGGATGCACACCCCCGCCGACCGTCCTCCCACGTACCGCTACGTCGGCGCCGAGGCCAAGCGCGTCGGCGAGTGGGAGTCGCTCGGCGACCTCGGCTCGATGGACGCCGACGGCTACCTCTACCTGTCCGATCGGTTGGCCGACATGATCCTCACCGGCGGCGCCAACGTGTACCCCGCCGAGGTCGAGGCCGCCCTCGACGAGCACCCGGCGGTGGTGTCGTGCGCCGTCGTCGGCCTCCCCGACGACGACCTCGGCAACCGGGTCCACGCGGTGGTGCACCTGCGGTCGCCGGCCGACGATGCCGAGCTGCGCGCCCACCTCGCCGAGCGCCTCGCCGGCTACAAGATCCCCCGCACCTTCGAGCGGGTCGACGGCCCCGTCCGCGACGACGCCGGCAAGGTCCGGCGGTCCGCGCTTCGTGACGATCGCACCACCTGAGCCGTCGGCCGAGGGCTGGCTCGGGCGGCGCCGGGCCCGCGTCGTCGCGCGCCTCGAGGCGCGCGGCACCTACCAGCGGTGGGTGCTGCTCACCGCGCTGGCGGGCATGTTCGCCACCACGTTCCCGGTCACCGTGCTCACGGTGTCGCTCGCCGACATCGCCGACGAGTTCGACACGGCCGAGACGACGATCGCCGGGGTGATCTCGCTGCCGTTGCTGCTGTCGGCGCTGGCGCTGCCGGTGCTCGGCAAGCTCGGCGATCTCCGCGGCCACCGCCGGGTGTTCCTCATCGGGTTCGCGCTCGCCACCGTCACCGCCGCGCTCACCGCCACCGCCTGGGACGCCCCGTCGCTCATCTTCTGGCGGACGATCTCCCAGGTCATCGGGGCCGCCACCCAGCCCACGTCGATGGCGTTGATCATGTCGGTGTTCCCCGCCCGCGACCGGGTGAAGGCCATGGGCTGGTGGTCGATGGTGGCGGCCGGCGCGCCGGCGGTCGGGTTGGCCGTGGGCGGTCCGCTGATCGAGGCGCTCGGGTGGCCCGTGCTGTTCCTGATGCAGGCTGCGCTCTCGGCCGCCGCGCTCGGCATCGCGCTGGTGGTGCTGCGCGAGACCCCGCGTCAGCCCCGGGCCCCGTTCGACGTGGCCGGATCGGCGGCGCTGGCCCTCGGCACCGGCGGGCTCATGTTCGCCCTCACCCAGGGCAACTCGTGGGGCCTCGACCATCCGGCGGTGCTGGTGTCGCTCGCCCTCGCGCCGGTCGGGTTCGGCCTGTTCGTGTGGGCCGAGCGACGCGCGGTGGCGCCGCTCCTGCCGCTGTGGCTGCTCGCCCGCACCGAGTTCGCCGCGCCGGTCGTGGCCTCGCTCTTCACCGGCGCCGCCTACATGGGCGGGTTCTTCCTCGCGCCCCTGCTGCTGCGCACCGACGACTTCGGCTACTCGCTGTCGGCGATCTCGCTCATCATGATCCTGCGCCCGATCGTCTACAGCACCTCGTCGCCGGTCGGCGGGCACATCGCCACCCGGATCGGCGAGCGCACCACCGCGGTCATCGGCTCGTTGGTGCTCGCCGGGTCGTTGGCGCTGTTCGCGGCCGCCGCGGCCATGGGCGCCATCGCGGTGGTGGTGGCCGCGCTGGTGCTGCAGGGCCTGGGCCACGGGCTCAACCGCCCGTCGATCAGCGCGGCGTTGGCGAACTCGGTCGACGAGTCGAACCTGGGCATCGCCGCCGCCTCCGAGCGCATGATGTTCCAGGTCGGCTCCTCGTTCGGCATCACGGTGCTCACCGTCGTCTACGGCGGCACCGGGCAGGCCGACGACCTGGCCGCCGCCTACCTGGTGGGGGCCGGCCTCGGGCTGGTCACCGCGGTGGCCTGCTGGTGGATCCGCTCGACCGACCGGTCCGACCGCCACCTCGACGTCACCGACGAGACCGAGCACGCCGCCTGATCCGACGGCGCACGGCTCGGGGTTCGCTCAGGTGGTCGCCGGGCGGAAGTCGTTCACGCAGCCCGACACCGCGACGCCACCCAGCTCGCCGACCACGACCGACCCGGGCCGTGGGCCGGTGGGAAGGGGCAGGGTGTAGCGGTAGGTGGCCCGGAGCCGGCCGTCGATCCGACGCCCGTCGTCGAACGAGAGCGCCACGGCCCGGTCGTCGCCGGGCGGGTCGATCCGTGCGCCGCTGGCGCGGGTCACCGACCCGTGGTCGACCACCAGCGCGCCGCCCGGCCCGCCGGCGGCGACGAGCACCGCGCCGAGCCCGTCGCCGCGCACCGTGCCGTAGGTGAAGGCCTGGGTGAACCGCGGCGTGTCCTGCTCCTGGCGGTGCCACTGGCCCCGGCCCACGATCTCGACGGAGCGGTCGCCGACCGTCACCTGCGCCCGCACCGCGCCGAGCACCTCGGTGCGCCCGGGCAACGTGCCCCCGGCGTCGCCGGTCGCCTCGAACCGGGCGCTGACCCGCAGCGGCAAATCGCCCGCGCCCTGCGGCACGGTGGCGCCCGCGTGGCCGAGGACCGCGACCTCGACCGCGGCGGTGCGCTCGTCGCCCTCGAACGAGGCGGTGACGTCGGCGGGGAGCGGGTCGGGCAGCGCGTTGTCGACGAACCCGGCGCACCCCTCGGGGGTGAGCACGTGGGCCCACAGCCACCAGACGCCCTCGGCGGGGTGGTGGGCCAGGCGGGTGATGACCGCGGCGAGGCCGTCATCGCTCACCACGTCGAGGTACCGCGACTCGGTCCACGCCATGGCGCGAGCGTAGGGCGGGGCGGCTCGAGGCGGCCCGCCCATGACATTGGCCCCTTGGCCGGTCGCCGAGATGGCAGGATGCTGGGCCACCGAGGGAGGAGGACCCATGGTCGAACGCCTCATCGTCCCGCTCGACGGCTCCGAGCACGCGGCGCGAGCCCTGTCCGTGGCGCTCGAGATCCGGCGTCGCACCGACGCCCGCATCGTGGTGGTCCGCAGCGCCCACCCCGCCGACGCCGACGCCGCCCGCGCCGAGATCCACGCCGAGCTCGGTGCGGTCGGGCTGGTCGACGACCGGGGCGCCGCGGTCCACGACGTCGAGGTCGTCGTCGACGTCGACCGTGGGGCCGTCGGGGCCATCGCCTCGGCGGCGTCGGGGGAGCCCGGCACCTTGGTGTGCATGAGCACCCACGGTCGCGGCGGGGTCGGGCGCGCCGTGCTCGGCTCGGTGGCCGAAGAGGCGCTCGTCGACGCGGGGGTGCCGTTCGTCCTCGTCGGTCCGCACCACCAGACCGGCCCCCTCGCCGGACCGGTGCTGCTCGCCATCGACGGCAGCCTGCGCTCCGAATCGGTCGTGCCACTGGCCGCCGAGTGGTCGCGGCGGCTCGGCGCCGAGCTCTGGGTCGTGTCGGTCATCGACCCCCGCGACGCCGCGGCCGCGCGGGCCGCGCTCGGCGGCGACCACGTCGACGAGGGCGCCCACGTCCACCGCGTCGCCTCGGCGCTCTCGGCCGAGCTCGGCCGCGCCATCGACTGGGAGGTCCTCCACGACGACGACCCCGCCGCCGCCCTGGTCCGCTACGCGGCCGACAAGGGGGCCAGCGTGGTGGTGATGGCCACCCACGGTCGCACCGGTCTGGCCCGCGTCACCATGGGCAGCGTCACCGCACGGGTGGTCCGCGACCACTCCGGTGTGGTGCTCGTGGCCCGCTCCGCCGACGGCGCCAACGACTGACCCGGTGAGCCAACGCTGATCTCGGAGCCAGCCTGACGGCTGGGCCCTACCGGGACCGGGCTTCGGCGGGTGCGCCGGGGCGCTGGCGGGCGTCCCGTGCGAGGTCGAGCCACCCTCCGAGCTCGAGGGCCACCGGGTTGGTCGGCGCCGGGCGGGGCGGTCCGAAGATCTCGTCCGCAGTCGCGTCGGGGGGCCGCCAGGTGCCGGCCAGGCGGTCCCAGACGGTGAGCACCGGTCCGAGGTTCACGCCGTCGGAGCCGCGCCGGTGATGGTGCCGGTGGCTCGCCGGTGTCATGACGACCGCCTCGACGACGCGTCCCAGACGTATCGGCCGCGCCGCGTGCAGCACCAGCTGGTACCCGTTCGACACCGCAGCGCAGATGACGATGGTGCTCAGATCGAACCCGGCCAAGGCGACGAACGGCTGAACCGCGAGGCCGTGCACCGGGAACCAGGTCTGGCGCAGCCCCACCGTCAGGTCGTAGCCCTGAGCCGAGTGGTGCACCTGGTGCGACGCCCATCCGACCCGCGTGTGGTGGCCGGCCGCGTGGTAGACGAAGCCCGCCAGATCCCAGGCGATGAACGCGGCGACGAAGCCGAGCACCGGGGCCTGCGCCCACAGCGCCACCAGCGCGTCGGGCGCCAACGGCGCCAATGCCGCCCACGCCACCACGAGCACAGCCGCGTAGGGCACTCCCACTGCGAGCGCGCCGGCGGTCATGACCGCCCCGGACCACGCGTCGACCAGCACCGCGCGCCGCTGCGGCGCCCGCGGCTCTCGCCACACCCGCCACGCGACCTCGGCCACGACCGCCGCTGCGACGACCAGGTACACGATCGACACCACCCACACCTCGACCGGGATGTCGGACGCGACGTGACCCGCCCACGACACGAGCCGCACGACCGGGTCGAGCTCGCTCATCTGCTCATCCGCTCGCCGCGCCCGGCGGAGGGGGAGGCGGCGACAGCGGCGGCGGTCGGAACGGCGGGGCAGGGTCGCGGCCCGCCCGATGGCGGCCGACGGCGTAGGCCACCCCGACGGGGGTCGCCACGATCAACACCGGAACGACCAGCGCGGCCAGGACCGACGCCACCCCCCACCCGGCGGCGAGCGCGACCGCCACGGTCGAGCTCAACGGGCGGTCGTGGCGTCGCCCCGCTCGGTAGGCCGCCACGCTCAACGCCACTGGCACGCCCACGAGCACGAGCGCGAGGACGAAGATGACGGCGAAGAAGATCAGCACGACCTCCCCGCCGAGCTGGGGCGACTCGGCCAGCTCCATGTGCTCCATCAGCGTGAGGCCTCCGATGCGAAGGTCGCGATGGTGCCCGCGATCAGGCGTGCGGGGGCCACGAGGACGGTCGGGTCGAGTGGGGCGGGGCCATGACGTCGAGACCGTCTACCCGAGGGGCCACGACCCGCGACGCTACAAGGCCGGCCGTCTCGCCCGCATCGGGCGGTGCGACCTGCGCCGCCCACGGCGACGGCGGCGGTGTCGGGGACGTTCGGATCGTGCATCGCGCCTCTGGATGTGCCACGGTCGAGGGTGGACGACCGGGTGCGGGAAGGGTCGTCCCATCCCACGAGGAGGGTTCCATGCGGCTCATCGACAACCGGACCGGGCTCGAGGTCCTCGGGCGCGACGAGTGCCTGCGGCTGCTCGAGGGTCAGGTCATCGGTCGGGTCGCGGTCTCCGACGCCGGCCAGCCCGAGATCTTCCCGGTGAACTACGTGCTCGACGGCGACGAGATCGTGTTCCGCACCGCGCCCGGCACCAAGTTCGACTCGGCGGTGCGCAACCGCCCCGTGGCGTTCGAGATCGACGCCGCCGACGCCACCTACCACGCGGGCTGGAGCGTCGTGGTCGCCGGCCACGCCCGTGAGGTGACCGACGAGGACCGCCTCGCCGAGATCGATCACCTGCCCCTGCGCCCGTGGGCCGAGGGCGAGAAGGCCCACGTCGTGGCGATCAGCACCGAGCGGGTCACCGGCCGGCGCATCGTCCCGGTCGACGCCGGGTCGTAGCCGGCCGACCTCGCCCGTCGCGCCGCCCGATCGTCACCCGTCGTTCACCGGCGCGCCCCGGGCTGGTCAGACCCGGGTCGTAGCGTCGCCGTCGTGACGACCACACCCGTCGACGCCGCCCCCACCGACCCCGCGACGCTCGACGCCGATCTGCGCCACCACGACGCCCCTCGGGGCGACGACGCTGCGGTGCTGACGACCGGCGAGGCCATGGATCCTGCCCCCGCCGAGCTGGTGGCCGTCCGGGCGCCCCGGCCGGTGCCGTCGCTGCTCGGGCGCACCCGCCACCTCCCGCTGCGCACCGTGTTCAACGTGCGCGACCTCGGCGGCTACCGCACCGTCGACGGCCGGGTCACCCGGTGGCGCCGGGTCCTGCGCGCCGACGGGCTCCACAACGCCGACGACGGCGACGTCACGGCCCTGGCCACCCTCGGGCTGCGCACCGTCGTCGACCTGCGCACCCCGGGCGAGGTCGACGAGCGGGGCCAGGCGCCCGCCGAGCGGTTCGGGGCCCGCTACCTGCACCTCCCGGTGCTGCGCGAGATCTGGTCCGCCGACCAGCTCGAGGGCACCGACGACGTCGTCGCCTTCTTGACGGCTCGCTACGTCGAGATGCTCGACGAGGGCACCCCCGCGCTGACCGCCGCGCTCGAGCTCATCGCGTCCGACGCCCACCTCCCGTTGGTCTTCCACTGCTCGGCGGGCAAGGACCGCACCGGTGTCCTCGCCGCCCTCGTGCTCGAGCTGGTGGGCGTCGACCGGGGCGTGATCGCCCACGACTACGGCCTCAGCCGCTCGGGCGTCACCGCCATGCGGGCCTGGGTGCGCGCCAACCACCCCGAGGCGCTCGACGCCATGAACGACCAGCCGGCGGCGTTCTTCGCCTGCCCGCCGGCGGCGATGCGGGCGTTCCTCGCCCACCTCGAGCGCGAGCACGGCGGCGCACGGGGCTGGGCCCGCGCCGCCGGTGTCGGCGACGACGTGCTCGACGAGCTGTCGCACCGCCTGCTCGAACCGACCTGAGCGGGCCGGCCCGAGGGCCGGAGCCCGCCGGTCCGAGGGTGTGGGGACGCAGGTCGGCGCTGGCAGAGATGTCGACGAGCTGTACGATTCGTACATGAGCGAAGTTCCGGTGAGCGATGCCCGCAATCGGCTCGCTGAAGTGATCGAGGAGTCCCGCCGGTCGGGAGAGCCGATCTCGGTGACTCGTCGCGGCCGGCGCGTGGCGGTGATCATCGATTCTGATGCGTTCGATCGTCTCGTCGAGACCGCTGACGATGTCGCCGATCGCCGAGAGCTCGACGCCGCGAGAGCCGACGACGACTACGTCCCCTGGGAGGATGTGAAGGCGATGCTGGGTCTCGAGTGAGTCGCTACACCGTCGAGGTCGCCCGACGAGCGGTGAAGTCGATCGTCACGCTCCCCCGCCCGGAGCAGCAGAGGATCCGTGCTGCGATCGACCTGCTCGCAGACGAACCCCGGCCGTCGGGCTGCACCAAGCTCGTCGGGGAAGACTCGGTGTACCGGGTGCGGATCGGTGACTACCGGATCGTCTACGAGGTCATCGATGCGCGCCTGGTCGTCCACGTCGTGCGTGTCGGTCACCGCCGTGACGTCTACCGGGACCGCTGAGGCCGGCAGGTCTCAGCGGCTCAGTAGTACCAGGGGTACGGCGACCAGTCGGGGTCGCGCTTCTCCAGGAACGCGTCGCGACCCTCGGCGGCCTCGTCGGTCATGTAGGCGAGGCGGGTGGCCTCGCCGGCGAAGAGCTGCTGGCCGACCAGGCCGTCGTCGATGAGGTTGAACGAGTACTTGAGCATCCGCTGAGCCGTGGGGCTCTTGGCGTTGACGTCGGCGGCCCACTCGAGCGCCACCCGCTCGAGGTCGGCGTGGGCGACCACGGCGTTCACCATCCCCATGCGGTGGGCGTCGTCGGCGGTGTACTCGCGGCCCAGGAAGAAGATCTCCCGGGCGAACTTCTGGCCCACCTGGCGGGCCAGGTAGGCCGACCCGAAGCCGCCGTCGAAGCTGGCCACGTCGGCGTCGGTCTGCTTGAACCGGGCGTGCTCGCGACTGGCGAGGGTGAGGTCGGCCACCACGTGCAGGCTGTGGCCACCGCCGGCGGCCCACCCGGGCACCACGCAGATCACCACCTTGGGCATGAACCGGATGAGCCGCTGCACCTCGAGGATGTGCAGGCGCCCGGCGCGGGCGGGGTCGGCGCTGGCCACGCTGTCGCCCTCGGCGTAGCGGTAGCCGTCGCGACCGCGGATGCGCTGGTCGCCACCCGAGCAGAACGCCCACCCGCCGTCGCGCGGTGACGGGCCGTTCCCGGTGAGCAGCACGCAACCCACGTCGGGGGTGGTGCGGGCGTGCTCGAGCACCCGCAGGAGCTCGTCGACGGTGCCGGGTCGGAACGCGTTGCGCACCTCGGGGCGGTCGAACGCGACCCGCACCGTGCCCTGGTCGACGGCGCGGTGGTAGGTGATGTCGACGAGGTCGTCGAAGCCCTCGACGTCGCGCCAGGCCGAGGGGTCGAACAGCTCCGAGACCATGTGTCCTCCGTGGGGTGAGCGGGCGCGCTAGCGGGGGGTCGGCCCCGCGGCGGCGGGGTCGGGGCCGCGGGCCTCGACCCGCACGACGACCCCGAGGGCGTCGGCGAGCAGGTCGGCGCGCTGGGCGGCGGTGTACACCTCGAGGGTGGGGTCGCTGTCGGGGGCGGGGACCGCGCCGACCACCACCGCTCCCGAGTCGGGGTCGGTCTCGACGACGACGTCGGCCACCGCCAGGGCGTGGGCGCGATCGAGGCCGATGGCGACGCGCAGCAAGCCGGCGAGGACCCGCACGACCGTGCGGTCGTCGGCGCGCAGCGCGGCGAACTCGGGGTGCTTGTCCTTGGGGGCGCTCTTGCGGTGGTAGCGCGCCACCTGGGCGATGAGCTCGATCTCGTGATCGGTGAAGCCGAGCAGGTGCTCGGAGTTGCGGATCACGTAGTACGAGTGCTTGTGGTGGGCCGAGTGCGAGATGAACAGGCCCACGTTGTGCAGCAGCGCCGCCGCCTCGAGCAGCTCGCGGTGGTGGTCGCCCAGCTGGTGGAGCTCGCGCGTGGCGTCGAACAGGCGCAGCGCGAGCTGGGTGGTGTGCTCGCTGTGCTCGCGGTCGGGGTCGAGCTGGCGCGACAGGTGCACCACGCTCTCGCGGCGCAGGTCGGACAGGTGGTCGAGCGAGTCGCCCCGGCTGCGCTGGAGCAGGTCGAGGATGACCCCCTCGCGCAGCGCGTACTCCGAGATGTGGATGGTCTCGATGCCGAGCGCGGCCACCACCTGCTCGAGGATGATGGCGCCGGCGACGATGATGTCGGCCCGACGGGGGTCGAGCCCCGGGATGCGCTCGCGGGCCTTGGCGGTGTCGGTGGCCACGACCGTGGCGACCGCGTCGGCGAGCTCGGCCGCGGTGAGCTCGAAGCCGTTGAGGGAGCGGGCCGGGTCCCCACCGCGTCGGGCGTCGACCATGCGGGCGATGGCCTCGATGGTGCCCGAGCTGCCCGCCGCCACGTCGAAGCCCGCGAGGCGCAGGTCGCGCGCCGCCGGCTGCAGGAACGACCGGGTGAACGCCCGGCACTCCTCGACCGCGTGCTCGCGCAGCGGCTCGTCGGCGAAGAACCGCTCGGTGAGCCGCACCGCACCCAGCTTGAGGCTCCGGGCCTCGACGACGTGGCCGCGGTGGCCGACGAGCAGCTCGGTGGACCCGCCGCCGATGTCGACGAGCACCAGGCGCTGCTCGAACACGGGGAGGGCCTGGAGGATGCCCAGGTGGATGAGGCGGGCCTCCTCGACCCCGGAGATCACCTCGACCTCGATGCCGGCGTCGCGCCGGGCCCGGTCGAGGAACACCTGGTGGTTCTCGGCCTCGCGCACCGCCGACGTGGCGACCGCGCTGATCTCGGCCTCCCAGATGTCGGCCACCTGGCGGAAGCGGTGGAGCGCGGCGATGCCGCGATCCATGGCGTCGTCGGTGAGCAGCTTCATGTCGGTGGCGCCCGACCCGAGCCGCACCACCTCCTTCTCCTGGGCCAGCACCTCGAAGCGCCGGCGCACCGTCGAGCGCGCCACCAGCAGGTGCACCGAGTTGGTGCCGATGTCGATGGCGGCGTGGACCCGGTCGGTGACGGCGCGGGGCGCGTCGGCCTGCCCCCCGAGGGCCGGGTGAGGCGGGTGCGACCAGGGTCGGGTCACGACAGCCGCCAGCGCGCGTCGATCCCGGGCTCGCCGTCGACGACCACGCGGCCCTCGTCGCGCAGGTGCACCAGGTGGGCGAGCACCGAGCGGCCCGCCGCGGGGTGCAGCGCAGCGTCGACGTCGGCGTAGAGC
The DNA here is from genome assembly GCA_035464115.1 of Acidimicrobiales bacterium. Taxonomy (GTDB): domain Bacteria; phylum Actinomycetota; class Acidimicrobiia; order Acidimicrobiales; family SKKL01; genus DATHSN01. The sequence continues at coordinate 13,461 of DATHSN010000170.1, forward strand.
ACCGGGACGATCTGGTCGATGCGCTCGTCGCCCGCTGCGAGCCGCTCGAGGATCTGGCGCGTGCGCTCCTCGCGGTGCGCGACCAGCCCGGCGACGAAGGGCCGGGGATCGTCGATGGGACGGCCGTGGGTGGGCAGGTAGCGCACGTCGTCGCGGTCGAGCAGGCGGCGCAGGTGGTGCAGGTAGTGGCCGAGGTTCCCGTCGGGCGCGGGGATGACCGTGGTCGACCAGCCCATCACGTGGTCGCCGGTGAAGAGGGTCCGCTCCTCGCGCAAGGCGAAGCACAGGTGGTTCGAGATGTGCCCCGGCGTGTGCAGCACGTCGAACGTGACGCCGTCGCCGGCGATGACGTCGCCCTCGCCGACCACGACGTCGGGCACGAAGTCGAGGTCGGCCCGCTCCTCCTGGGGGGTGTCGTCCTCGCTTCCCTGCGGTGGACGCCGGTCGGCCTCGGGGTGCGGGCCGAAGCCGTAGGTGGGCGCACCGGTGGCGGCCTGCAGCGCCCGACAGGCGGGGGAGTGGTCGCCGTGGGTGTGGGTGACCAGCAGGTGGGTGACCGTCTCGCCGTCGAGGGCGCGCTCGAGGGCGGCGACGTGGTCGGGGAGCGCCGGCCCGGGGTCGATCACCGCCACCCGGCCCCGTCCGACCAGGTAGGTGCCGGTGCCCGTGAAGGTGAACCGACCGGGGTTGGGGGCGACGACGCGCCTCACCAGCGGCGAGAGCTGGTCCACCACCCCGTGGGTGGGTGCGAAGTCGCGGTCGAACGCGAGCGGCATCGAGAGCCACCCTACGACGGCGGGGCCCCGGCCGTGACGGCCTCGGCCGGCCGGCCCGGGGTGCCGATCGCTACTGTGCGGCGATCGGACGGCGGAGCGGGCTCGACGGGCTGCGGGCCCGGATCGGCGGGAGGCGTCCGGCGACGTTCCGCCGGGAGCTCACCGTGGCCTTCGCCCTCGCGTCGTTGGTGCCCCTCGGCGTGGTGGTCGTCGGGCTGGTGTGGATCGGCGCGCAGGTGCAGGCCTCCCAATCGGTCGAGCGCACCACGGTCGTGGCCAACGAGGTCACCGCCCGCATCGAGGGCCGCGTCGAGCTCTACCGGCGTCTCGTCACCACGGTCTCGGCGGGGTTCGGCGCCGGCCTGGCGCCCGAGCCGGAGTCGGCGCTGCGGGTCCTGTTGGCGAGCGACCGCAACATCGTCGACGCGGCGGTGGTCGACGCCGCCGGCCGTGAGGTGCTCCGCCTCGAGCGGGCGGGCGTCGTCGGCTCCGAGCAGCGGCGCGATCGGGCCGACGACCCGGCCGTCAGCGCCGTGCTCCACGGGGCCGACTCGTTCGTGGGCCTGGCCCGGCCCACCGACGGCGCCCAGGCCGGCGCCCTGGTCGTGGCCGCGCCCGTCGACGACCCGCGTCGCGGTGAGGCCGTCGGCGCGGTGGTGGTCACCGTCGCGGCGTCGGTCCTCGTCGACGGGGTGCGGGCGATCCCACTCGGCGACGGCCAGGTGGAGCCGTACCTGGCCACGAGCGACGGGGTCGTGCTGGCCCACGAGCGCCTCGCGGTGGTGCTCGGTGCCGAGCCCGTCCCCGACGCCGCCCGCGAGGGGCTGCGCCGCGGGCTCGGAGACCGGTGGGTGGTGCGGGGGGTCACGCCGCTCGCCCTCGACGACGACACCTACCTGGTGGTGGCCGAGCAGCCGGCGCTGAGCGCCCTCGCCCCCAGCGTGCAGAGCGTGGCGCTGGCCGCGCTCACCTCGCTGGTGGCCCTCCTGCTCGCCATCGTCCTGCGGCGGCGACTGGCCCGGTCGGTGGTGCGCCCCACCGAGGAGCTGGCCGCCATGGCCGACCGGCTGCGGGCGGGTGACCTCACGGCGCGCGGCCCGTCGGCCTCGATCGCCGAGCTCGCGGCGTTGGCCGAGAGCGTCGACGCCATGGCCGTCGAGCTCGAGCGCACCGTCGGCCGGCTCCGCCGCTCGAACCGCGACCTCGAGCTCTTCGCGTCGGCCGCCGCGCACGACCTGCGCAGCCCGCTGCACACCATCGCCGCCTACGTCGACCTGCTCCGCCGCCGCTACGCCGAGGTCCCCCCGAGCGGCGACCCCGACGTCGAACGGCACTGGGGGTACGTGGTGGAGGCGACGCGCACGCTCGACGCCCTGCTCGGCGGCCTGCTCGCCTACTCGATGCTCGACCAGGAGGGCGCGGCGCCCGACGTCGAGGTCGATCTCGACGAGGTCCTCGACGAGGTCCTGGTGGCCCTGGCGGCCGACCTCCGGGCGACCGGCGCCACGGTCGAGCGCCGTCCCCTGCCCACCGTGGCCGGCGACCGCGTGCAGCTCCACCAGCTGCTGCAGAACCTGGTCCACAACGCGCTGGTGCACCGCGAGCCGTGGTCGCCGCCGCCGACCGTGGCGATCGACGCCGAACCGGCGTGGTCGGGGAGCAGGCCGGCGTGGGCCGTCTCCGTCGTCGACGACGGGCCGGGGATCGACCCCCGGCACCACGCCGAGGTCCTCGAGCTGTTCGGGCGGGCGCCGGGTGCGCACGCCGGCGCCGGGATCGGGCTCGCGCTGTGCTCGCGCATCGTCGAGCGCCACGGCGGACGCATCGACGTCCGCTCCGCGCCCGGGTCGGGCAGCACGTTCGTGGTCACCCTGCCGGCCGCGGTCACCGGCACCACGGCCGGTCCCGAGCCGGGCGGTGACCCTCCCGAGCGCGCCGTCCCGCACGGTGGCGGCCGGGGCACCGACGACCGGTAGCGTCGATCCGTGCCCGTCATCGACCTGCGCTCCGACACCGTCACCCGCCCGACCCCGGCGATGCGGCGGGCGATGGCCGAGGCCGAGGTGGGCGACGACGTGTTCGGGGAGGACCCCACCGTCAACCGGCTGCAGGCGCTCGCCGCCGAGCGCTTCGGCACCGAGGCGGCCCTGTTCGTGCCGAGCGGCACCCAGAGCAACCTCGTGGCGCTGCTCGCGCACTGCCAGCGGGGCGACGAGTACATCGCCGGCCAGCAGGCCCACACCTACCGGTGGGAGGGCGGTGGCGGCGCCGTGCTCGGTGGCATCAACCCCCAGCCGCTCGAGAACGAGCCCGACGGCACGCTCGACCTGGCGCGAGTCGCCGCCGCGGTGAAGCCGTTCGACGACCACTTCGCCCGCACCCGGCTGCTCTGCCTCGAGAACACCATCTCGGGCCGGGCCCTGCCGCTCGACTACGGGCCCGCGGCGCGCGCCGTCGCCGAGCGCCACGGGCTCGCCGTGCACCTCGACGGCGCCCGGATCGCCAACGCCGCCGTGCACCACGGCGTCGAGCCCGTCGAGCTCACCCGCGACGTCGACACCGTCTCGGTGTGCCTGTCGAAGGGGTTGGGTGCTCCCGCCGGGTCGGTGCTGTGCGGCCCCGCCGAGGTCATCGCGGCCGCGCACCGGTGGCGCAAGGTCACCGGCGGGGGGATGCGCCAGGCGGGCATCCTCGCCGCCGCCGGCATCGTGGCCCTCACCGAGCACGTCGACCGCCTCGCCGACGACCACGCCAACGCCGCGGCGCTGGCGGCGGGGCTGGCCGGCATCGACGGGGTCGAGGTCACCTCGGTGGCCACCAACATGGTCTTCGCCTCGTTCGCCGGTCTGCCGGTCGGCTTGCGGGCCGCGCTGGCGGCCGACGGCATCGCCATCATCGGCGACTCGGGCGGCGGCCCGGTCCGGCTCGTCACCCATCTCGACGTGAGCGCCGACGACATCGACGTCGTGGTCGCCGCGGTGGCCCGCTACGCGACCGATGCCGGCTGACGCGGCCCGCTCTGCGGCGCCACCGGCTCCCGCCCGCGAGGGGCCCGGGCCCCAGGCCACCGTCATCACCTTGATGGTGGTCACGGCCGCCCTGTCGCTCGCCAACGGCGCCGTCTTCGCGCTGCTGGCCGAGTTCCAGGACCGCTACGGCTTCGCCACGTGGGGACTCGGGCTCATCGCCGGGAGCGCGTTCTTGTCGGGGCTGGTCGCCAACCTCGCCCTCTCCCGCCACGCCGACCGCGGCCGGGCCCGGCTCCTCCTCGTCGGTGGCCTTCTGGTCGGCGTCGTCGGCAACCTCTGGATGGGGGTGGCCACCGAGCTGTGGCAGTTCACCGGGGCGCGGCTGCTGCTCGGGCTGGGCTTCGGCGCGTTCGTGCCCGCGGCCCGCAAGGTCGCCATCCACGCGGTCCCGCACCAAGCCGGGCGCGTGCTCGGGCGACTGGCCAGCGCGGTGGTGGGCGGGTTCACGCTCGGTCCCCCGTTCGCCGCCGGGGTCACCGCCCTGGTCGGGTCCCGTGCGCCCTTCCTCGCCATCGCCGCCGTGGTGGCGCTCACCGTGCCCCTGGTCGCCCGGATCCCGAGCCCGCCCCGCCAGGCCCCGCCCGACCCTCGCGTGCTGCGCCACCTCGCCCGGATCCCGGGGGTGCAGGCCGCCGTCGCCGTGGGCGCCGCGCTCTACCTGTCGATCGGCGTCTTCGACGCCATCTGGGCGCGCTACCTCACCGACCTCGGGGCCAGCACGCTGTTCGTGGGCCTGTCGTTGCTGGCGTTCGGCGCCCCCATGGCCCTCTTCGCACCCCTCGGCGGCCGGCTCGCCGACCGCTACGGGGGACGGCGGGTGGCCCTGATCGCGGTCACCGCGTCGCTGCCGCTCATGGTCCTCTACGGCGTCGTCGGCTCGATCGTCGTGCTCACCGCGATCTCGGCGCTGCACGCGTTCTGCGACGGCACCTCGACGCCGGGTGCCCAGCTCGCGGTCGCCGACGCCAGCCCCGCGGCGCGCGCCGCATCGGCGCAGGGACTGTTCGAGGCGGTCGGCTTCGGGGTGGCCGGCGTCGCCGCGCTGGCCTCGGCCTCGATCTACGGCGCGTTCGGCCCGACCTGGCTGTTCGGCGGCTCGGCGGCGGTCATGGCCGGTTTGCTCCTCGTGGCCCGGTGGCGGGGTGCGGTGGCCGACCGCCTCGCCGACGCGGCCGGGTCCGTCGCCCCCGCCGCGGGCCCGTCCGGGTCGGTGGCGGTGTGACCGGGGCTGACATGACCGGGGCTGGCGCGACCGGTGGTGGCGCGGTGCCCGCCCCGATCGGTGTCGTGGCCAACCCGGCGTCGGGGCGCGACGTGCGGCGGCTCCTCGCCGCCGCGGGCACCTCCACGCCCGAGGAGAAGGCGTCGATCGTGCGGCGCGTGCTGCTCGGCGCCGCCGACGTCGGTGCCCGTCGGTTCGTGTTCCTCCCCGAGTCGGCGGGCATCGTGCGGCGCGCCACCGACACCCTGGCTCCCGAGATCGAGCGCGAGGTGCTGTCGTTCGAGCGCCACCTCGACGAGCGCGACAGCACCCGGGCCGCCGAGCTGCTCCGCGACGCCGGCTGCGCGGTGGTCGTGGTGCTCGGCGGCGACGGGACCAACCGGGCGGTGGCCAAGGGGTGGCCCGACGCGCCCCTGCTGCCGCTGTCCACCGGCACGAACAACGCGTTCCCCGAGTTCGTCGAGGCGACGGTGGCGGGGGTGGCCGCCGGCCTGGTGAGCACCGGCCGGGTCCGCCTCGACGAGGTGGCCGAGCGGGCGAAGGTCGTCGTCGTGGAGATCGACGGCGAGGCCCCCGACCTCGCGCTGGTCGACCTGGTGGCCACCACCGACCCGTGGGTCGGCTCCATGGAGCTGTTCGACCCCGAGCGCCTCGTCGCCGCGGTGCTCACCCGGGCCGAGCCGGCGTCGGTGGGCTTCAGCGCCGTCGGTGGGCTGCTGCACCCCACCCGTCCCGCCGACGAGCGCGGCCTGGTCGTGTGGTTCGCCCCACCCGACGTCGCGCCCCGCCGCCTGCGGGCCCCCACCGCGCCGGGGCACCACGCCGAGCTCGGCATCGCGTCGGTCGACCCGCTCGGGCTCGGCGACGAGGTGCGCATCGCCGGACCGTGCGTGCTCGCCTTCGACGGCGAGCGACGGCGGGCGGTCCCCGACGGCGCCCACGCCCGGGTGCGCGTCGAGCGCACCGGCCCCTGGGTGATCCGCCCGACCCTCGCCCTCGAGCTGGCCGCGGCTCGCGGCACGTTCCTGGCCTGAGGTCCCGGGCCCCGCGAGCTGACGGGACAGGGTGACAGCGGTCCGGTCCCCCATAGCGGCACCCGTGCCGGGGAACAGGGCTGACATGACCGGTGAACACGACTCCGAGACCGAGCGCGACAGCACCGCGACCGAGCGCGACAGCACCGCGACCGAGGCCGACAGCACCGTGACCGAGGCCGACAGCACCGCGACCGAGCGCGACGACCGCGAGCACGGGGGCGAGGACCACGCCGGCGGGTCGGAGGTGCCGTGGGCGCCCTACCTGCGGTTCGGGGCGATGATCCTCACGTCGATGGTGCTCATGTACTGGGTGATGTTCGCCGGCTCGTGGGAGTGGAGCCACGTGCGGTTCAGCCAGAGCCGGGTGTTCATGGCCCTCACCATGGGCGGCACGATGGGGCTGGTCATGCTGGCGTGGATGCTCCACATGTACCGCGACGTGCGGCTCAACATCGCCGTGGTCGTCATCAGCCTGGTCCTGCTCGGCGGCGGCATCGCCCTCGACCGCAGCCAGACCGCGGTGGGCGACGTGGCGTTCATGCGGGGGATGATCCCCCACCACTCACTGGCGATCACCCGGTCCGAGCGGTTCGACGTGGACGACGTGCGGGTGTGCGAGCTGGCGGTGGCCATCAGCGAGGCCCAGCGCCGGGAGATCCTCGAGATGGACTGGTTGATCGACGACATCAACGAGAACGGCGCGGCGTCGACGCGAGCCGAGGCGGAGGCCAGGCCGATCCCGGAGTTCGACGTGTCCGCCGACCTGGTCTGCCCGTCGGACTGACCGACGTCGCCGGGGGATCGGCACCGACCGTCCTCGCGGTGGGATCAGCGCGGCGGGTAGGGCTCGAAGCCGTGCTGCTGTTGCTGGTCGCGCACGTAGGCGATGACCGCATCGACCTCCGCGGCGCTGAGCCCGGGGATCGGGGGCATCGGCCCGTGGTCCCAGTGGTGGGCGGGCACGCCGAGGTCGATGGCGGCCCGGAACGCCTCGTCGGGATGGTGGCCGGGCTCGTAGACGATCGACAGGTGCGACGGGCCCTGGTCGGTGCCGCGGAGGTCGGTGCCGTGGCACGAGGCGCACGCCGAGGCGTACACCTCGGCGCCGAGCGCGAGCTGGGGATCGGCCGGCGTGGCGGTGGGGGCGTCGTCCCCGCACGCGCCGAGCGTGATCCCCACCACGACGATGGTGGCGGCGAGGATGGCGATCGAGCGGCGACGGCGAGCTCGGGTCATCGGATAGGGAAGGGTGGCACGACCTCGCCGTCGACGCCACCGGACGCCACGGCGACGACACCGTGGCCGAGGGACTCGGGGTCCGGCGGTTGGGTGGTCACCCATCGGGGTAGGTGACCGGACCGCCCGGACAGAGGAGGTCTCGCCGTGGCGAACCCGATCCTGGTGACCGTGCTCCCGACCCACTGGGCGGGTGACCGCGACCACATGTGGGACGACCACATGTGGGGCGGCGGCTGGATGTGGCTGTGGGGACCACTCGTGGTGCTGGCCGTGCTCGCTGCGGTGGCGCTCGTCGTGTGGCTGGTGACGCGCTCGAGCGGAGCCTCCGACCGCGACGATGGCAACCGGCGGGCCCGGGAGATCCTGGGCGAGCGCTACGCCCGTGGTGAGCTGAGCACCGAGGAGTACGACGACCGGCTCCAGCACCTCCGATGACCGCACCCGCCGAGACCGAACCGGCGCCGGACCACGACGTCGATCACGGGCACGACAAGCACGCCGGTCACGACCCCGAGGAGTTCCGGCGGCGGTTCTGGTGGAGCCTCGTGCTCACCGTGCCCGTCGTGGTGTGGTCCGAGATGGTCCAGGACTGGCTGGGCTACACGGCGCCGTCGTTCCCGGGATCGGACTGGATCGGTCCGGTCCTCGGCACCGTGCTGTTCGTCTACGGCGGCCGACCGTTCCTGGTCGGCGCCGTCCACGAGGCCCGCAGCCGTCAGCCGGGGATGATGCTGCTGATCGCCCTGGCGATCAGCGTTGCGTTCCTGGCGTCGGCCGCCACCACGGTGGGCTGGTTCGACCTCGAGTTCTGGTGGGAGCTCGCCGCGCTGATCACGGTGATGCTGCTCGGCCACTGGCAGGAGATGAAGGCGATCGGCCAGGCCCGCGGCGCGCTCGACGCGCTGGCCGAGCTGTTGCCCGACGACGCCGAGCGGGTGGCCGACGACGGCAGCACGACCACGGTGTCCATCTCGGACCTGGAGGTGGGTGATGTGGTGCTGGTGCGCCCCGGCGGGCGCGTCCCCGCCGACGGGGAGATCGTCGACGGCGAGGCCGAGCTCGACGAGTCGACGGTCACCGGCGAGTCGCGCCCGGTGCCGCGTGGCGTGGGCGACCAGGTGGTGGCCGGCACCGTGTCGACCGACTCGAGCATCCGGGTCCGGGTCGAGGCCGTGGGCGACGACACCGCGCTGGCCGGCATCCAACGGCTCGTGCGCGAGGCCCAGACCAGCGGGTCGCGCACCCAGGCCCTCGCCGACCGCTTCGCCGCCGCGCTCTTCTACGTGGCGGTGGCCACCGGGCTGGTCACCTTCGCCGCCTGGCTGGTGCTCGGCAGCCCCGACCAGGCGGTCGTCCGCACCGTCACCGTGCTGGTGATCGCCTGCCCCCACGCCCTCGGGTTGGCCATCCCGCTGGTGATCTCGCTGTCCACCGCGCTGTCGGCCCGTCACGGCATCCTCGTCAAGGACCGCCTCGCCCTGGAGCAGATGCGCACCGTCGACGTGGTGCTGTTCGACAAGACCGGCACCCTCACCGCGGGCCGTCACGTGGTCACCGACGTCGCCGCCGCCCCCGGCCACGACGACGACACGGTGCTCGGCCTGGCGGGGGCCGCCGAGGCCGATTCCGAGCACCCTCTCGCCCGCGCCATCGTCGCGGCCGCCGCCGACCGTGGCGACGTCCCCACCGCGTCGGGGTTCCGCGCCGTCGCCGGGCGCGGCATCGAAGCCGATGTCGAGAGCCACCGGGTCGCCGTCGGCGGTCCTGCGCTGCTGCGCGACCGCGACGTCACCGAACCCGACGAGCTCGCCACCGTCACCGACACCTGGCGGGAGCGGGGCGCCGCCGTGCTCCACGTCCTCGTCGACGGCGAGGTCGCGGGTGCCGTCGCCCTCGAGGACGAGATCCGTCCCGAGGCGCGCCGGGCCGTCGACGACCTCCACCACCTCGGCGTGCAGGTGGCGATGATCACCGGCGACGCCCGCCAGGTCGCCGACGCGGTCGCCGCCGAGCTCGGCATCGACGAGGTGTTCGCCGAGGTCCTCCCCGAGGACAAGGACGCCAAGGTCACCGAGCTGCAGGACCGGGGCCGGCGGGTCGCGATGGTCGGCGACGGGGTGAACGACGCCCCCGCCCTCGCCCGCGCCGACGTCGGCATCGCCATCGGCGCCGGCACCGACGTCGCCATCGAGTCCGCCGGCGTCGTCCTCGCCTCCAGCGACCCGCGCGGGGTCACGTCGGTCATCCGGCTCTCGCGCGCCTCGTACCGCAAGATGCAGCAGAACCTGGCCTGGGCCGCCGGCTACAACGTGCTCGCCCTCCCCCTCGCCGCCGGTGCCCTCGCCTGGATGGGCTTCACCATCGGTCCCGCGGTCGGGGCCCTGTTCATGAGCGCCTCCACCATCATCGTCGCCCTCAACGCCCAGCTCCTCCGCCGGGTCGACCTCGGCGAGACGGGTGGCGACCGCGACGAGCAGCGCCGCGAGCGCCAACCGGCCGCGGCCGGCGGGTAGGCGCAGGGGTTTCGCCTCCTGCCGGCGCGGGGAGGTCGAGAGCATGGATCCGATGCGTCAGGCGCCCCGTGTGGTGGGCGTGTACGAGAGCGAGGGGGCCGCGCACCGCGCGGTCGAGGCGGCCACCCGCGCCGGCGTCGACCGCAGCCTCGTGCGCGTCGGCCACCACGACGACGAGGTGGCGACGTTGCGCGGCGAGATGCGCGAGGAGATCGACCACGCCGGCGTCGTGCCGGCCGGCGGGCCGGTCACCAAGGGCGAGGTGAAGGGATCGATCCTGCTCACCGCCGCCGCGGCGGTGGCCGGCGCCATCGTGCTGCTCCCGCTCGCCGCGTTCGACCTCGGCGGCCTCGACGTGGGGTGGCGGATCCTCTTGGTCGTCATCGCCGGGGCGCTGATGGGCGCCACCATCGGCTTCCTCGTCGGTGGCGCGCTCGGCGCCCGTGGGCCGGCCGAGCCGACTGCCGCCGGGCGGGGCGTCACGGTCGGCATCGGCTCCACCGACCAGCACGTGATCGACGCCCTCCCGCGCGAGGGCCTGGTGCGACTCGACCGCATCGACGTCGACGGTCGACCGCTGGCCGAGATCGAGACCGAGGAGGGTCGGATCGAGGGAGGCGCCGGCGAGGACCTCGCCGACCGGCTCCAGCAGACCGGCGGCGACTGGTCGTCGGTCCGCGAGGACCACGTCGACCTCGGGTCGCCCGATGAGCGGACCCACCCCGACCACCCCGGCGCCAACCGCCCCGGCCGCACGGGCTGAGCGCCCCTGGCTCAGATCCAGCCGCGGTCGTCGGTGGGATCGGGTTCGAGCGCGCCGAGATCGAGCGGCGGGTCGGGCAGCTCACCGGCCACGAGGGCGGGGAGCAGCCGTCGCAGGGGGCGGGGCAGGCACGCGTCGTGTGACGCCGTCAGCTCGTCGAGGTCCCACCAGCGCGAGCCCCGGAACGCGAGGACCTCGAGCGCCTCGAGGTGCGCCGGGCGGACCTCGGGCGCCTCGCCGCACCACGCCACGTGGATGCGCTCCTTCTGGTCGAACGTGTAGCCGCCGAACTGGAATCGGGCGTGCTGCACCCAGACGCACGGCCCGATCTCGGCGTCGGTGATCCCGGTCTCCTCGTAGAGCTCGCGAGCGGCGGCCACCTCGCTGGTCTCCCCCGGGTCCTGACCGCCGCCGGGGATCTCCCACCACTCGGGGGCGTCGCGGCGGCCCGGGTCGGTGGCGCGCAACAGCAGCACCCGACCCCGCCGGTCGAGCAGCACCACCCTCGCCGCTCGGCGCCCCCGCCATCCGTCGTCGATCACCGCGGCGACGGTAGCGGCTGGGCCCGTCACCCCCGTGTGCCCGGCGTCACCCCGCGACGGGAACCCCGTCGGGGGTCGGGCATCATGGGCGCCATGGGACAGATCCGCACGTCGCGGTCGCCCCGCCGGGCGCGTCTCGCCGCCGCACTGGCAGCGCTGGCGGTCCTCGCGGCCGCGTGCGGCACCGCCGCCGGCGACGACGACGAGGCCGACGCCATCGTCGACGGCACGTGGGGCGTGCTCGAGGGCATCGAGCTGGCCGGACCGACCCCGGCGCCCGAGTTCACCCTCACCGACACCGAGGGTCGGCCGTTCGACTTCGCGGCCGAGACCGCCGGTCGGGTCACCTTCTTGTACTTCGGCTACACGTTCTGCCCCGACATCTGCCCGGTCCACCTGGCCCAGCTCGCCGAGGTGCTCGAGAAGCCGGGCACCCCGCCCAACGCGCAGGTGGTGTTCGTCACCGTCGATCCCGCCCGCGACACCCCCGAGGTGGTGCGCGACTACCTCGACAGCTTCGACGTCGGCTTCATCGGGCTGGTCGGCACGCTCGACGAGGTCGAGGCCGCCCAGGCCGCGGCCAACGTCCCCGTCGCCATCGTCGAGGGCGACGGCGACGACTACACGGTCGGCCACGCCGGCCAGGTGCTCGCCTTCGCCCCCAACGGCTTCGGCTACTCCGTGTACCCGTTCGGGACCCGTCAGACCACCTTTGCCCACGACCTGCCGCTGCTGGCCGCGCTCACCGAGCCCGGTGCCATCCCCGGCGGAACGGAGAGCTAGATGCGCCGTCACCACCTCATCGCCGCCCTGGCGGCCCTCGTGCTGCTCCTGGCCGCGTGCGGCGACGACGACGACACGGAGGGATCCGACGCGAGCGCCACCACCCTCGCCGCCGCCGAGGGCGCCCCCGACCTGATGGTGGCCGCCCCGGCCATCCGGGTGCCGGCCGGCCCCAACACCGCGCTCTACCTCGAGATCACCAACCAGGGCACCGTCGACGACCGCCTGGTGGCGGTGGCGGGTCCGATCGGTGAGGAGATCCAGATCCACGAGACCACCACCGACGACGAGGGCCGCATGTCGATGGGTGAGGTGGGTGGCGGCATCCTCCTGCCGGCGGGCGAGACCGTCGCGCTCCAGCCCGGTGGGCTGCACGTCATGATCCTCGGCGTCGGCGAGCTGGCGGTGGGCGACGAGATCGACATGGAGCTGCGCTTCGAGGTGTCCGACCCCATCACGGTGACCGCCCCGGTCCGCGACGACATCGGCAGCGGGATGGGCGACATGGACGGCGACATGGACGAGATGGACGGCGACATGGACGACATGGACGACATGGGCGAGATGGACGACGGCATGGAGGGCTCGGGCTGATCCGCGCCGCGGCGCTCGGGGTCGTCGCCGTCGGGCTGTCCGTGCTGGCCGGGTGCGGCGCGGGCACCGACGCCGACCCGGAGGTCGCCCGCGGTGCGGCACTGGTGCGCGACCTCGGGTGCGCGGCGTGCCACGCGTCATCGTCGGCGTCGGGTCTCGGCCCCGGATGGGGGGTCCTCGAGTGGGGCGAGCCGCGCCCTCTGGCCGACGGCACCACCGTCGAGGTCGACGAGGACTACCTGCGGCGATCGATCACCGAACCGGGCGTCGAGGTGGCCGCGGGGTGGGATCCGATCATGCCGATGATCCCCGTCTCCGATGCGGAGCTCGATGCCATCACCGCCTATCTTCGCGACGTGAGCGGCGGATGACCCCGGGCCGGCTTTCCCCTCCGCTGGCCCCTCCGCCCGGAGGACGACCATGACCTGGTGGTGCATCACCCTGCAGGAGCCGTGGACGTGGGATGTCCAGCTCTACCCGGGGATCTGGCTGTCGGTCCTGGCCATCGTGGTGCCGTACCTCGTGGCCCAGGCCCGCCGGGGCCAGCCCAACGCCGACCGTGCCCGGCGCACCGCGTTCTACCTCGCGGGTGCTCTCGCCTACTGGATCGCCACCGACTGGCCGCTCGGCACGCTCGGCGCCGGCTACCTCGCCAGCGCCCACATGTTCCAGTTCGTGCTCTACACCACGGTGGCGGCGCCGCTGCTGCTGCTCGGCATCCCCGAGTGGATGGCGCGCCGGGTGGTCAGTCGCCTGCGCCTCTACCGGGCGGCCACGGTGGTGTCACGCCCGCTCGTCGCCGCGGTGCTCTACAACGCCATCCTCCTGGCCACCCACAGCCCGCTCGCGGTCGACAACCTGCGCTCGAACCAGTTCGGGTCGTTCGCGCTCGACGCCGCCTGGTTGGTCGGCGGCCTCATCATGTGGCTGCCGGTGATCTCGCCCATCCCCGAGCTGCGGGCCCGGTCCTACGGCGGCCGGATGGTCTACCTGTTCCTGGCGGCCCAGGTGGTGCCCATGATCCCGGGCGGCATCCTCACCTTCGCCGAGTTCCCGCTCTACTCCACCTACGAGCTGGCGCCCCGGGTGGGCGAGCTCAGCTCGTCCGGTGACCAGCAGCTGGCCGGTGTGCTCATGAAGCTCGGTGGGCTCCCCGTCATCTGGGGCACGATGTTCGCCCTCATGGTCAAGTGGGCCCGCGCCGAGGGCCACATGGACGACCGCGAGCGCCGGGCCCGGGCTCGGGCCGCCGCGGCGGGCTCGCCGCCCGCCGACGCCAGCTGAGGGGGCCGTCGGTCAGCGGCCGAGCAAGCCGTAGGCCCGCTCGGGCTGGAGGCGCACCACCAGGCGGCGCTGGTCGACCTGGGCGCGGTAGTAGTCGTCCCAGTCGTCGTGCTCGCCCGCCACTGCTCGGTAGACGTCGGCGAGCTCACGCCCCACCTCGTCGCCCGGCTCGGTGCTCACCGCGCTGAGCTCGGCGGTGCCCTCCAGCACGACGTAGGCCCAGAAGTCGTCGCGCGACACGTGCAGCGAGGCGCGCGGGTCGCGCCGCAGGTTCGCGGTCTTGGCTCGGTCGTCGGTGACCGAGATGCGCACCCGACCGTCGTCGCCCACCGCGTAGACGATGTTCGACAGCTGGGGCCGCCCGTCGCGCTTCAGGGTGGTGAGCACCCCACGGTTGCGGTCACGGACGAAGTCGAGGGCGGCGTCGAGTTCCATGCTGGTGCGAACGCCGTGCGCCGAGGTGCGATTCCCGGAGCGGCTGCTCGGGCTCGGCCGCGCATTCCGCCACATCGCCACCGACCCGCCTGCGACCTCCGAACCGGTTTCTTGCTGACAAGAGCTGACCTTGGCCAAGTTTGTTGCGTATGCCAGATGTTTGTTGATGTTTCGCGGGTTCCGGGGCGGCTTCAGTGTCACACCCCCTCCGTATGATCTGAACATGTGTTCGACTCAGGCGGAACGGGTCATGGACGAGTTGGCGGCGGCGGTTGCCGCCTATCAGCAGCTCGATCTCGAGGTGCTGGAGGCCACCGAGCTGTTGGCAGTGGTCCGCAAGGCCGAGGTGGTGGGCCGGCAGTTCGATCACGGCACCGACCGCCTCGCTGGTGAGGTGCACCGCACTGGCGCCCACCGGGTTGATGGTCACGCGAACGCGAGGTGCGCGTTGATGCACCTGGGTCGGTTGCCGGGGGCCGAGGCCGCGCAGCGGATCTCGCGGGCGCGGGCGTTGCGGTCGCTGCCCGCGGTGGCCGACGCGTACCGTCGCGGGACGGTGCCGACGGCGTCGATGCTCGCGATCGCACGGGTGGCGGCCAACACGCGGGTGCGCCCGTTCCTCGAGGGTGCCGATGCGCTCTTCGCCGAGCAGGCCGCCACCGAGACCCATGGTGATCTGGTGTCGTGGCTCGGCGAGTGGGAACGCCTCGCCGATGCCGACGGGGCCGCCCAGCGCAGCGAGATCACCCACGCCCGGCGTCGCGTCAGCTTCGTGCAGGACTCCATCGAGCAGTCGTTCGCGTTGAACGGCTGTTTGGCGGCGTTGCAGGGGGCGTCGTTCGCGGAGATCTTCGACCGGTTCGTCGACGCCGAGTACCAGACCGACCTCGCCGAAGCCCGGGCCCGGTTGGGTCGCGACGAGGTGGCGCCCGATGAGCTCGACCGCACCCCCGCCCAACGGCGTGCCGACGCGCTGGTCGCGATGGCGCACCGGGC
>DATHSN010000171.1:0-22770 GCA_035464115.1 Acidimicrobiales bacterium
ACGACCACGCCGACCCCACCGACGTCTCGCGGAGCGAGCTGATGATCGGGGGCGCCGACGACACCTTGGCGTTCGACGAGGTCGACGAGGTCGACGACACGCCCCTCGAGTGAGGCGCCCGCACGGGCGGCGCCCGCCGCCCACCCACTGAACCGGCGAACCCACGGTGCGCCACGCGCACCCACGATTCGCCAGTTCGAGGAGGGGCCGGCCACCCACCCGAACCGGCGAACCCACGGTGCGCCGCGCGCACCCACGATTCGCCAGTTCGAGGAGGGGGGCGGGTCAGCGGGCGGCGAGGAGGGCGTCGCCACCGCGCTCGAGCAGGCGCCGGGCGATGGCGTGGCCGAGCGCCACGCCGTCGGCGCCCTCGAACGTCTCGTGCAACAGGGTGCGGCCGTCGACCGACGCCAGCAGCGCGTCGATGCGCAGGTGCTCGCCCACGACGACGGCGTGGGCGCCGGCGGGCAGGTCGCAGTCGCCCCCGAGCTCGGCGAGGAAGGCCCGCTCGGCCTCGAGCGTGCGCCGGCTGAGCGGGTGGTCGATGGCGCCGAGCAGCTCGGCGACCCCCGTGTCGTCGTCGCGGCACTCGACCGCCAGCGCGCCCTGGCCCACCTGGGGCAGCATCACGTCGGGCTCGAGCACCTCGGTGATGCGGTCGGCGAGGCCGAGCCGTTCGAGGGCGGCGACCGCCATGACGATGGCGTCGTAGCCGGCGGCCTTGTCGAGCCGGGTGGCGATGTTGCCCCGCAGGCCCGAGAACACCAGGTCGGGTCGCCGGTGGGCGAGCTGGGCCTGGCGGCGGATCGATCCGGTGGCGACGTGGGCCCCGTGGGCGAGGTCGTCGAGCCGGCTGCCCACCAGGGCGTCGCGCGGGTCGCCCCGCTCGGGGACGGCGGCGATGACCATCCCGGGGGCGGTGAGCGCGGGGAGGTCCTTGGCCGAGTGGACCGCGAGGTCGGCCCGACCGTCGAGGACCGCGGCCTGGACCTCCTTGACGAACACGCCCTTGCCGCCCATGGCGTGGATGGGGACGTCCTGGCGGCGGTCGGCGAACGTCTCGACCACCACCGCCTCGACCTCGACGGACGGGTCGACGGCCCGCAGCAGCGCGGCGACGTGGTCGGTCTGCCAGCGGGCGAGCGCGCTCCCCCGCGTGGCCGCTCGGAGCCGCACTACAGGTCGAACAGGTCGCGCAGGGCGTCGGCGAGGCGATCGCCCCGCGGGGTCCCCGCCGCGTCCTTCAGCCGGACCGTGGGCTCGTGGAGCAGCTTGGCGAGCATCCCCCGGGTGAGCGCCTCGATGGTCTCGCGGTCGCGCTCGTCGAGGTGGTCGAGCCGGGCGCGGTACCGGTCGAGCTCGAGCTGGCGGATCTCGTCGGCGCGGGTGCGCAGGTCGGCCACCAGCGGCGCCGCCTCGCGAGCCGAGCGCAGGCCGAGGAACCGCTGGAGCTCCTCGTCGACGATGCGGCGCACCCCCGACACCTCGCGCTGGCGACCACGGAGCCCGACCTCGGTGAAGCGCCGCAGGTCGTCCATGTCGAGCAGGGTGACGCCGGGGATGTCGGCCGACGACGGGTCGACGTCGCGCGGCACGGCGATGTCGACGATGAGCATGGGGCGGTCGGCGCGACCCTGCATGGCGGCGTCGAGGTCGCCGTGCTCGACCATGAGCGAGCTGGCGCCGGTGGAGGTGAGCAGCACGTCGACCGAGCCGAGCGCGACGCGCAGGTCGCCGAGGCGGACGGCCCGGCCGCCGACGCGGTCGGCGACCTCGACGGCACGGGCCCACGTGCGGTTGGCCACCAGCACCTCGGCGGCGCCGGCCCCGAGCAGCGACGTGGCCATGCCCTCGCCCATCTCGCCGGCGCCGAGCACCAGCACCCGGGCCCCGGTGAGGCGTCCGAGGCGGTCGACGGCCATCGCCACCGCGGCCTGCGAGATCGAGGTGGTGTGGTGCGAGATGGTGGTCTCGGTGCGGGCCCGCTTGCCGGTCTCGACCGCGTGGCGGAACAGCAGGTTGAGCATCGACCCGGCCGAGCTCTCGGCCTGGGCCAGCTCCCAGGCGCCCTTGACCTGGCCGAGGATCTCGCTCTCGCCGAGGACCGCCGAGTCGAGCCCCGACGCCACCGAGAACAGGTGACGGACGGCGTCGTGGTCGTAGTGGACGTAGAGGTGGTCGGAGAAGTCCTCGGGGGCGACGTGGGAGATCTCGCCGAGGGCGTCGCGGATGTCGGCGTAGGCGCCGTGGACCCGCTCGGCCACCGCGTAGACCTCGGTGCGGTTGCACGTGGACAGCACCACCGCCTCGGACAGGTGGGTGCGGGCCCGCAGGTCGTGGAGCGCCTTCGGCAGGCGGGCGCCACTGATGGTCATGCGCTCGAGCAGCTCGAGCGGGACCGTCCTGTGGTTGAGCCCGATGGCGACGACCGACACGTGCGAGGACCTTCCTTCGTCGACGACCGGGCGTCAGCCCGATCGGGTTCCAGCATCGCCCGTCACCGGCGAATCCCGCCAGTCAGAGGGCTGTCATCGAGGTGGCGTGTGGCACACCCGCCCGCAGCCGGGGTGTGGCGCCCGCTCACACCCCGAGCGTGGCGGCATCGGCCCCGAACGCCCCGGGGCCCTCGGATCGACGGCGGTAGAAGCTGAGGATCTGCAGCTCGACGGCCAGGTCGACCTTGCGGATCGACACGTCGGGCGCCACGGTGAGCACCGACGGCGAGAAGTTGAGGATCGAGCCGATGCCCGCGTCGACCATGCGCTCGGCGACCGCCTGGGCGACCGACGCCGGCGTGGCGATCACGCCGATGACGATGCCCTTCTCGGCGACCAGGTCGGCCAGCTCGTCGAGGTGGTGGATGGTGACCCCCGAGATCGAGGTGCCCACCTTGGCCGGGTCGACGTCGACGATGGCCCCGACCGGGAACCCGCGCTCGGTGAACCCGCCGTAGTTGGCGAGGGCCTGCCCGAGGTTGCCGGCGCCGGCGATGACCACCGGCCAGTCCTGGGTGAGCCCGAGCTCGCGGCTCATCTGGAACAGCAGGTACTCGACCTCGTACCCGACGCCCCGCGTGCCGTAGGAACCGAGGTACGACAGGTCCTTGCGGACCTTGGCCGCGTTGACCCCGGCCATCTCGGCGAGCCGTTCGGAGCTGATGGTGGGCACCCGCTCCGACGCCAGCTCGAACAGGCACCGCAGGTAGACCGGGAGCCGGGCCACGGTGGCCTCGGGGATGCGCCGGTCGCTCGCCATGGCCGGTGAACGTAGTGCGCTCGTTCTCGTGGTCACAAAGTCGGGACGGCCGATCCCGGGCGCTCGCGGCCCGCCCCCGTCGCCCCCGCCGGCTCAGCCCGCGGCGCGGAACTCCCGCCGCAGGAGCTTGCCCCCGAGGCCGCGGGGGATCTCGGGCACCACCTCGACCGAGTTGGGGCACTTGTAGCGCGCCAAGCGGGTCGCCACGTGGGCGATCAGCTCCTCCTCGTCGATCTGGGCGCCGGGCTCGATGACCACGTAGGCCCGGATGGCCTCGCCGGTGTGGGGGTGCGGCACCCCCACCACGGCCGCCTCGGCGACCGCGGGATGGGTGCTGAGCGCGGCTTCGACCTCGGCGGGGTAGACGTTGAACCCCGACACGATGATGAGGTCCTTGGCCCGATCGACGATGAACAGGTGGCCGACGTCGTCGATCACGGCCATGTCGCCGGTGCGCAGCCATCCGTCGGGGGTCAGGGCGAGGTCGGTGGCGACGGGGTCGTCCCAGTAGCCGGTGAACACGTGCGGGCCCCGCACCCAGATCTCGCCGTCGTCGCCGACGAGCACGTCGTGGCCGTCGTCGTCGATGAGCCGCACCTCGACACCGGGCAGCGGGCGCCCGATCGAACCGAACGGCGAGTCGGTGCCCGCCGACGTGGTGACCACCGGCGAGGTCTCGGTGAGCCCGTAGCCCTCGCTGATGCGGACACCGAACCGCTCCTCGATGCGCTCGGCGATCTCGACGGGCAGTCGGGCCGCACCCGACGCCGCCAGGCGCACGCTGGCGAACGCGTCGGTGGGCGCGTCGGGCAACGCCGCCCAGGCCCCCCACATGGTGGGCGGGCCGGTGACGAGCGTGATCCCCGCCGAGCGGATGAGCTCGAGCGTGGCCATCGGGTCGAAGCGCTCGACGAGGATCAGCGGCGACCCGACCAGCAGGCTGCCGTTGAGCACCACGTTCAGCCCGAAGATGTGGAACAGCGGCAGCAGACCGAACCCGATGTCGTCGGCGCGGCGGGCGATCGCGTCGAGCGACTGCATCTGCTCGAGGTTGATCAGCAGGTTGCCGTGGGTGAGCATGGCGGCGCGGGGCGATCCGGCCGTGCCGCTCGTGAACATCAAGGTGGCGAGGTCGTCGGGGGCGCGATCGACGATGGCGACCGCGGGCTCGGCGGGCAGGTCGTCGACGGTGAGCGCGCCGTCGACGTCGCCGGCGCGGAAGACGAGCACGTGCTCGAGGGCGGGCACGGCCGCACGGTCGATGTCGCGGGCGCAGGCGGCACCCAGCTCGCCCACCAGGACGGCGCGCGCCCCGACGACGGCGAGTTCGTCGGTGAGCTCGGGGCCGGGGCTCTGGGGGTTCAACGGAACGGCGACGAGGCCGGCGCCGAGCACCGCCAGCCACGACTCCACGAACCGGGGCGTGTTGGCGCACACGATGCCGACCCGATCACCGGGTTCGAGCCCGAGGCTCACCAACCCCGCCCGCAGGCGGGCGACGCGCTCGCGCAGCGTCCCGTAGGTGATCGACTCGCCCCGACTCACCAGCGCGACGGCGTCGGCGTCGTGCGGCTCGGCGATGCTGGCCAGGTTCATGGGTCCCCCCGGTGCGGCTCGTCCCGACGATGGTCGGGCCCCGTAGTTCACCACAGGGGCGGTGCCTCCGGCCCGCCGACCGGCGCGATGACCCCGATGGCTCACGGTCGCCCGGCGCGTGTCGATGGGCAGGGGATGGACGCCGCGATCACCACCAGCGGGCTGACGCGGCGCTTCCCCGGCGGCGTGGGCCTCGACGACGTGACGCTCGACGCCCACCCCGGCGAGGTCCTCGCCCTGCTCGGGCCCAACGGCGCCGGCAAGACCACCACCGTGCGGCTCCTCAACGGGGTCCTCACCCCCGACGCCGGCTCGGCCCGGGTGCTCGGCATCGACCCGGCGATCGACGGCGACGCGGTCCGCCGCCGCACCGGGGTGCTCACCGAGAACGCCGGGCTCGACGACCGCCTGACCGCCCGCGAGAACCTGGCGGTGGTCGCCCGGATCCGGGGGCTGCGGGGACCCGCCGCCGACCGTCGCATCACCGACCTCATCGACCGGTTCGGCATGGGCGACCGCGCCGACGTCGCCGTGCAGGGCGCGTCGACCGGCCAGCGCAAGCGGCTGGCGCTCGCCCGGGCCCTGCTCCACGACCCCGAGGTGCTGTTCCTCGACGAGCCCACGTCGGGCCTCGACCCCGCCGCCACCCGTGACGTCGTCGAGCTGATCGCGTCGCTCGCCGGCGAGCACGGGCGGGCGGTGATCCTCTGCACCCACTTCCTCGGCGAGGCCGGCCAGCTGGCCGACCGCATGGCCGTGCTGCACCGGGGCCGCCTGCGGGCCGCCGGACGTCCGGCCGAGATCGCCGCCACCATCTGGGAGGGGCTCCCCGTCGAGCTGGAGCTGCCGGCCGCGGCCGACGACCGCCTCGTCGGCTGGATCCTGGCCCGCGCCGACGTCCTCGCCGCCACCGCCACGCCCACCGGCGCCCGGGTCACGGTGCGCGACCGCGACACCGTCCCGGGCCTGGTCGCCGCCCTCGTGGGCGCCGAGATCGCGGTCTACGCCGCCACCCCGAGCCCGCCGTCGCTCGAGGACGTCTACTTCGCGGTCGAGGCCCGGATCGCCGCCGAGGACAGGGCGGCCGAGGACAGGGCCGCCGAGGACGGGGTGCGGCGGTGACCCGGCCCGACTGGGGCGCCATCCGCGCCGTGATGGCCAAGGACCTGCTCGCGGTGCGCCGGTCGAAGGCGGTCGTGCTGCCGATGCTCTTCGTCCCCGTGCTGTTGCTGGTGGTGCTCCCGCTCGTCATCGGCTTGGCCGCCCGCGGTCAGGAGGCCGACCTCACCCGGTTCCTCGACGCGCTCCCCGCCGACCTGGCGGCCCCGATCATCTCGCTGCCGCCCGACGAGCAGCTCGTGGTCCTCGTGCTCGGGTACCTGCTGGCGCCGCTGTTCCTCATCGTGCCGCTGATGGTGTCGGCGGTGCTCGCCGCCGACGCGTTCGCCGGCGAGAAGGAGCGGCGCACGCTCGAGGCGCTGCTGCACCTGCCGATGTCGAACCGAGACCTGTTCATCGCCAAGCTCCTCGGCGCCTACGTGCCCGCCGTGGCCGTGTCGTGGATCGGCTTCGTGTGCTTCGCCATCGTCAGCAACTCGGTGGCGTGGTCGGTCATGGAGCGGGTGTTCGTCCCCACCCGCCTGTGGCTGGTGGTGATCTTCTGGGTGGCGCCGGCCGTCGCCGCCCTCGGCCTCGGCGTGATGGTGCGCGTGTCGGTCCGGGCCCGCACCGCGCAGGAGGCCAACCAGCTCGGCGGCGCGGTGGTGCTCCCGCTCATCTTCCTGGCCGTCGGCCAGTCGACCGGGTTGCTCCTCGTCGACCTGCCGGTGGCCATGGCCATCGGCGCGGTGCTGTGGCTCGTCGCGGCGTGGCTCACCGCCAGAGGGGCCCGGCGGTTCACCCGGGACGAGCTGGCGACCCGGGTCTGATCGTCGTCCCGGCGGGCCTGGTCGGGCCCTGCTACCGGGCGAGGAAGAACAGCTGCAGCACCGCGGCCGCGAACAGCGCGGCGAGCAGGATGGCCAGCGTGATGACCGTGCCAGGTCTCATCGCTCGCGCCTCGTGAGGGTGACGGGGCTGCTCACCCCACCACCCACCTCGTCGTCGGGGATGGGGAGCAACGTGACGGCGTCGCCGGCGTCGATGCGCAGCTCGTCGGCCGCCGAGGCCTGGTCGACCACCAGGGCGAGCAGGCCGTAGGAGTCGACGACCAGGCCGACCTCGGCGGTGCCCAGGTCGGCGAAGGCCCGGGCCCGCACCGCCACCCGAGTGGTGTCGCCGATGCGGAGCCGCACCCGGTCGCCCCAGTCGGCGATGTCGTCGGGATCGACGTTGAGCTGGGCGTTGCCGAACCGGTCGACCCACAGCACGTCGGCGGCGATGCCACCGTCCTCCTCGCGGGCCACCGGGATGAGCCCCGGGCGCAGCCCGATGGGGTCGATCTCGCGGCCGAGCTCGAGCAGGTCGACCCCGTTGCACAGGTGGGCGGCCACCGGGCCGAAGACGTCGCGCCCGTCGAAGGTGGGACCCGGGGCCGGGAGGTGGAGCTCGGTGTTGGTCAGCTCGACGGCGCGGGTGGCGCCGCCGACCATGGCGACCGCCGGGGCGAGCAGCCCGTTGTCGGGCCCGACGAGCACCGAGGCGCCGTCGCCGACCTCGACCGCGATGGCCCGCCGGTCGGTGCCGACCCCGGGATCGACCACCGCGAGCACCACCCCGGGCACGAGGTACTGGGCGGCGCGGGCCAGGGTGAGGCCCCCGGCGCGCACGTCGTGGGCGGGCACGTCGTGGGTGACGTCGATGACGGCCACGTCGGGCGCGATCGAGCGGATCACCGAGCGCACCACCCCGACGAACTCGTCGGCGGTGCCGTAATCGGGGAGGAACGAGATGGTGGAGTAGCGCGTCGCCATGGCCCCGACGACGCTACCGGGCCCGGCTCGGCTACCCGGCCTCAGCCGGCCTCTGCCACCCGGGTCGGCCTCAGCCGGCCTCTGCCACCCGGCTCGGCTACCCGGCCTCGGTGTACCGGCCGCCGAGGTAGCGATCGACGTCGGCGCGCAGGATCCGGTACGAGCGACCGACGCGCAGCGCGGCCAGCTCGCCTCCCTTGATCAACCGGTAGACGGTCATGGTGGAGACCCGCAGGATCCGCGCCACCTCCGCCACCGTCAGCACCTCGCTTCTCGAGAGGTCGTCCGGCATGGCTGCGTCACCCCTTTCCTCTGCTCATCGCTCGTCGGCGCCAACGGTGGACGTCGTGGCATCAGCCGCATCCCGAGGGGACACGACCACAGCCAGTGGTTCGACCGACACCGGGATGGCCTTGAGCAACTCTCGGACGCAGGTCGGAAACGGGCCGGGGGTCAGGATCGCACACTCCGGGCGCGAACGACAGCCCCTCCTGAACGTCGTTCGCTCAGCTCCCGAGCTGGCGGGCCCGCTCGGTGGCGGCGAGCACCGCGTCGAGGAACGCGGCGCGGGTGCCCGCCCGCTCGAGGGCCAACAGCCCGGCGGCGGTGGTGCCGGCGGGCGAGGTGACCCCGGCCCGCAGCGCCTCGGGCCCGTCCTCGGAGGACGCGAGCAGCTGGGCCGACCCGAGCAGCGTCTGCACGGCCAGGACGCGCGCCGTCTCGCGGGGCAGGCCGCACAGCACGCCCCCCTCGATCAGCGCCTCGGCGACGAGGAAGACGTAGGCCGGACCCGACCCCGACACCCCGGTGACCGCGTCGAGGAGCGGTTCGGACACCCGCACCACCACGCCCACCGCGCCGAGGAGCTCCTCGGCCCATGCCAGGTCGGCCTCGCCGGCGTGGGTGCCGGGGGCCACCGCGGCGGCGCCGGCGCCCACCAGGGCGGGGGTGTTGGGCATGGCCCGCACGACGGGCACCGGCCGCCCGGCCGCCGCCTCGAGGGCGGCGAGGGTGACCCCGGCGGCGATCGACAGCACCCGCTCGGCGCCCGCCGCGACCGCCGACGCCACCGCCCCGGCGACGTCGCCCGGCTTGACCGCCACGACCGCCCCCGCGGCGGGCAGCGCCGCGTCGGACACCGTGACCCCGGGGTGGGCGGCCCGCAGCTCGTCGCGGCGCGCCGCGAGGGCCTCGACCACCGCCAGGTCGTCGGGGCTCCACCCCGCAGCGAGCAGCCCTCCGAGGAGCGCCTCGCCCATGCGGCCCCCACCGATGATCACGAGCCGGTGCATGGGCGGGACGCTACCCGGCGGGCGTGGCGCGACCCGCCCCTCCCGCGAGGAGGGGCCCGGCCAGCACCACCGCCGCCAGCGCCGCGGCGGCGACGCCCGCCCCGATCACGAAGGTGGTCGAGGTGCCGACCGCGCCGATGCCCACGCCGGCGAGCAGGGGCCCCACGCTCTGGCCGGCCCGGATGGCGCCGACCTGGGCGGAGAGCACGGCCCCCCGGCTGTCGCCCGGGGCGATCTCGGCGACCACGTCGACGAGCGTGGGGAGCACCAGCCCCTCGGCGACCCCGTAGACCAGGGCGGCGCCGACCAGCACCACCAGCGCGCCGACGAGGCCGATGACGGGGAACGTCACCGCGAACAGGGCGAAGCTGGTGGCGATGATCCAGCGGGGCCCGGTGCGCCGACGGATGCGGCCGAGGAGGAGCGCGCTGGCGGTGGCGCCGAGGGCGGGCGCGGCCAGCACCAACCCGCGGGCGCTCGCCGACAGGCCGAACTCGCGCTCGAGGTGCACCGGCAGCACCGTGAGGAACAGGCCGAAGATGAGGGTGAAGGCGGTGAACGCCAACGTGATCGACGCCTGGAGGCGGCGGTCGGCAGCCACCACCGCCGCGGCCCGTCGGAGCTGGCCGACGATGGTGGGCGTGTCGGCGGGGCGGGGTGCGTCGTGGAGGGTGCGGGCGACCACCCAGGCGGTGACGATGGCCAGCGGGTACGGCGCGAACGCCAGTCGCCAGCCGCCCAGGTCGGTGAGCACGCCACCGAACCCGGGCAGCACCGCCAGCGAGATGGTGAGGACCGCCGAGTTGTAGCCGTAGACCTTGGCCCGCTCCACGCCCGACCAGTGGTCGCCGATGATGATGTTGGCCAGGTTGATGAGCCCCGCCGAGCCGAGCCCCTGGCCGAACCGGGCCGCCAACAGGAGCGGGAACGACGGCGCGGCGGCGGCCGCCACGCCGAACAACCCGAACACCACCAGGCACGGCACCAGCACCGGTCGCCGGCCGTAGCGGTCGGCGAGGACGCCGATGACCGGGGCCATCAAGATGCCGGGCAGGCTCGCCGCGGCCACGAGCAGCCCGGCCGAGCCGTCGCCCACCCCGAGGTCGTCGAGGATGTCGGGCACCGACGCGTTCACCAGGGTGTTGGCGAGGATGCCGGTGACGGTGATGGCGAAGACGAGGACCAGCGGCGGACGTCGGGGGCGCGCCGGCGCGGTCGGGCCCGGGTGACCGGCCAGGCTCATGCGCACTTCCCCGATGCGCCCGGCCCGGCCCGCCTCCCGGGCCCGGCGCTCATCCTAGGACGTGAAGACACGAGATGCAATGAAAAGCAGTGAAAGTCACTCTGTGAACCGGCTGGCGAACCCGATGCGCAGGGCCGGGCGGAAGAACTGCTCGACGTAGGCGTAGAGCGACCCCAGGATCCGGTCGAGCTCGTCGTCGGTGACCACGTCGACATCGATGCCCCCGGTGAGGAACACCGCGTCCTCCTCGCCGATGGCGAAGGCCACGCCGTAGAGGCCGATGTTGCGCCGGAGCAGGTGCTCGTAGAACGCGGCGTGGTTCTCCTCGGGGGCGGGCATCACGTAGGTCTCGTAGCGCAGCGTGCGCTGCCGCAGCGTCAGCCAGATGGTGAAGGTGTCCTTCTCCTCGCCCCGGACCCGCACGAACCAGCGGCCCCACGCCTCGGCGTCGCGCTCGACCGCGGCGACCACCGGGTTGTCGGCCAGCTGGGTCCGGGTCCACCGGTCGATGCGGTCGGCGACGGCCGCCAGGTCGTCGGGGGACGGCGGGATGTCACGCATGGTCGGACCCTACCGGCGTGCTCCCGGCGCGACCCGACCGGGCGAGAGGGCCTCGCGCGCCGGCGCGCCGGCGCGACGGCGAGCGTCGGCGCTCAGACCGCGCAGTCGACCGGGGTGCGGGCGCCGAGGTCGGCGTAGATGCGACGCAGCCGCGCCGCGGTGGTGGACCAGGTGTAGCGACGGGCCTGGCGGGCGCTCTCGGCGGAGAGCGCGGCGGCCAGGTCGGGCTGGCCGAGCACCGCTCGCACGTGGGCGGCGAAGGCGGCTGGGTCGCGCTCGTCGACGAGGAACCCGGTGCGGCCGTGGTCGACGAGGAGACGCAGGCCGCCGACCGCGGCGGCCACGACCGGGGTGCCGCAGGCCGCCGACTCGAGCGCCACCAGCCCGAACGACTCCGAGCGGCTGGGGACGATGGTGACGTCGGCGGCCCGGTAGTAGGTGGACAGCAGGTGGTGGGGCTGGGGATCGACGAAGCGGACCTGGTCGGCCACGCCCAGCGTGGCGGCGAGGGCCCGGACCCGCGCGAGCTCGGCCCGGCCGACGGGGCCGCTCGGCCCCCCGACCGCGAGCAGCGTGGCGCTCGGGTCGCCGAGCTCGGCGAGGGCCCCGACGGCCACGTCGAGACCCTTCAGCGGCTGGATGCGCCCGACGAAGAGCAGCACCGGCCCGTCGCCCAGGCCCAGCGCGGCGCGGGCGCCGCGGCGGTCGCCCGGGGAGAAGAAGGCGTGGTCGACGCCCGGGGGGACGATCTCGACGCGCGCCGGATCGGCGCCGTAGAGCTCGACGAGCTGGGTGGCCTCGGTGGGGCTGTTGGCCAAGATGGCGTCGGAGCAGCCGATGACCTCGGCCTCGGCGTCGACGCGCCGCTGGGGTTCGGGGTCGCCCGTCTCGGCCTTCACCCGGGCGAGGGTGTGGAAGGTGGAGACCAGCGGCAGGTTGGCGGCGTGCTTGATGCGGTGCCCCGCCACCCCCGACAGCCAGTAGTTGGCGTGCAGCGCGTCGACCGGCGCGGCGGTGAGGCGGTCGAGGACCGCGTCGGCGAACTCGTCGACGATCTCGGGGAGCGCCTCCTTGGCCAGGTCGACCGGACCGGCGTCGACGTGGACCACCCGGAACCCGGGCTCGACCTCGACCACGTCGGGCAGGTCGTCGTGCCAGCGGCGGACGAACACCTCGCAGGCGACGCCGGCCTGGGCCAGCGACCCGACCAGCTCGCGCACGTAGACGTTCATCCCCCCGGAGTCGCCCGTGCCCGGCTGGGCGAGGGGCGAGGTGTGGAGCGAGAGGACGCCGAGGGTGCGCACGTGGGGCTGCAACGTCAGGGACCGCCGGCGGATTCCGAACCGGGTCGGTCGGTGTCGCCGCCAGCGTCGCCCGGGGCCGGGGCGGCGTCGCCGGCCGGGTCGCCGGCGGCCTCGTCGGCCGGGGCGGGGGCGGCGTCGCCGCGGAAGGTGCGGTACACGTGGGCGAGGGTGCGCTTCTGGTCGTCGGTGAGGTGCGGGTCGGCCTCGATGCGGGCGACCAGGTCGGATCCGAGGTCGCCGTCGCGCTCGTCGAGGATGCCGGCGCGGATGTAGAGCGACTCGGCCGAGATCTGCAGCGCGTGGGCGATCTGCTGGAGGATGTCGGCCGACGGTCGCCGCAGCCCCCGCTCGATCTGGCTCAGGTAGGGGTTCGACACGCCAGCGCGCTCGGCGAGCTTGCGCACCGACATCTGCGTGGTCCGCCGCTGGTCGCGGATGAACTCGCCGAGGTCGCTCCAGCGCTGCTCGAGGGCGTCGGTCACGCTCCCCAGGGTAGGCCCGCCAGCACCCGGTGCCGCCTGGCGCGATGCTCGCCGCCGGGCGGTCCGGTCCGATCAGGACAAGAGCGAGTCGACCGAGGCCTCACCGGTGCGGTACCGGCGGGTGAGCTCGGCGGCGATGGCGTCGAGGTGGCCGTGCAGGACCCGACGACCGTCGGACACCGCCCGCTCGAGCTCGACGAGACGATCGACGGCGGTGGCGAGGTCGGCCTCGGACACCACGGTGAGGTCGCGCAGGACCCGCACGGGCAGGGCCTGCTCGACCTGGGCGGTGAGGTCGGCGTCGATCTCGGGGATCTTCACGTCGCGGGGCGCCTGGCCCAGGCCCGGGGCCCGGGTGTGCTCGGCGAGGATCGCCGGGAGGCGGGCCAGCAGCTCGTCGGGATCGGCGGCCGCCTGCCCGTCGCGGCGGCGGACCCGCTCGGCCTCCACGATGTCGAGCCGAGCCTGGACCACCCGGCGCTGGTACGACAACGACTCCTCGAGCGCCTGGAGGACGGCCCGCCGGTCGCGGATCTGGTCGAGGGACTTCACATGGAGGTCGGCGCCCGCCTCGGAGCCGAGCACCCCCTCGAGATCCAGGTCCATGGTCCTCCCCTGTCGGTCGCCGACGGCGAGGCTACCCCGGTCGGCGCTGGTCAGCCCGAGAGCCCGCTCCAGATCGCGACCAGCCAGACGGGCGCGGTCACGAGATACGAGTCGAGCCGCCGCAGCGCGGGGGCCGGCGCGCCGGCGCGGGGCAGGATCGCCGAGGCGAGCACCTGGCCGACCGGCGCCAGCAGCACGACGAGGGCCCCGAACACCCACACCACACCGCCCTCGAACGGCGGCGGCTGCACGAGGGCCATCCACGCGGTGGCGACCCCGACCGAGACGAACCCGGCCGCCGGCCCCTCCACGACGTTGGCCGCGCCCGACCCGACGATGTAGTCGCCCACCTCGTAGGCCGACACCAGCAGGACGAGGGTGACCGCCGCGCCGATCTCGGCGCGGGCGAGCAGGACCAGCGCGGCGGCGGCCAGCCCGACGAAGAGCCCGGCGCGGACGGTGGCGCCGGCGTCGGCGAGGGGCCCGCCCCGCGACGGCTGGGTGCCCGCGACAGCAACCGCCGCCCCGGTGAGCACCAGGACGGCGAGCCCGGTGAGGGCGGTGCCCAGCAGCGCAGCCAGCGGGAGGACGGCCCCGAACGCAGCGGCCACCGCGGGGTGGGGGCGCCGCCACGGGGCTCGCAGGGCCCGGCTGGTCTGCAGCGCGGCGACCGCGGCGATGGCCCCGACGAGCACGGCGAACGCCGGCACCCCGACGACGAACGCTCCCGTCGCAACGACGAACCAGACGACGCCGAGCCGCACCCGTGGCCCGTGGACGTCGTAGACGATGCCGAACCGCGACCGCGCCAGACGGGATTCGCGCCACGCCTCGGCGTGGTCGCCGGCCCGGAGGCGGCCGCCGGCGCGGGAGGTGGCAGCGGTCCGCCCACGCGGTGCCCCGCTGGCGCTCGCCGTCGCCGATCGGGGCCGACCGGCGCCGCTCGGCGCCCCGCTGGCACCCGAGGCCTTCCCGGCACCCGAGGCCTTCCCGGCACCCGAGGCTTTGCCCGCACCCGAGGCTCTGCCCGCACCCGAGGCTTGCCCGGCACCCGAGGTCCGGGACCGGGTCGATCCCCCTGCCTTCGGCGCCGGGCGTGCGCCGGGCGTTGGTGGCGCGCTCACGTCGCGCCGCCCGACACCGGCGGCAGCACGGCCACCTCGTCGTCGGGCCCCACGGTGTCGTCGGCGTCGGCCGGCTCGCCGTTCACCCACACGTTCGACCCGGCGAGCACCTCCGCGAAGCGCTCGCCGTACCGGGCCCGGGCGGCGTCGAGCACCTCGCCCACGGTGGTGCCATCGACCTCGTCGGCACCGGTGCCCGCCGCCTCGCGGGCGGACGCGAACAGTCGGAGGCGGGGCACCGCCGAAGTGTACGGCGGCACCCGGCCCCGCATTCGTGCGCCAGCGGCCCACTCCGGCTCGATACGGTCCGGTGGATGACCCGCCTGCTGCTCGTCCGCCACGGCCAGTCGACCTGGAACGCCGACGGTCGCTGGCAGGGCCAGGCCGACCCCCCGCTGTCCGACCTCGGGCGCCTCCAGGCCCGCCATGCCGCCGCCTCGGTCGGCGCGGTGGCCGCCATCTACGCGTCACACCTGGAGCGGGCCCGGGTCACCGCGGAGATCATCGGCGAGGAGCTCGGCATCGGGCCGGTGATCGTCGACGAGCGCCTGAGCGAGCGCGACGCCGGCGAGTGGTCGGGGCTCACCCGACCCGAGATCGAGGCCGAGTGGCCGGGCTGGATCGACGACGGGCGGCGGCCCCCGTCGTGGGAGCCCAACGACCGCCTCCTGCCCCGCACCCTCGCCGCGTTGGGCCGCATCCACGACGAGGTCGGCGAGGGCGACGTCCTGGTCGTCACCCACGGCGGGCTGATCTACACCCTCGAGGAGCACCTCGGCGCCCGGCACCGCCGCATCGGCAACCTCGAGGCCCGCTGGGTCGACGTCGAGGGCGAGGACCTCCGGCTCGGCTCCCGGGTCGAGCTCGTCGACCACGCCGAGATCACCGTCCCCGGCCAGATCTGAGCCCGGCCGGAGCGTTCTTCCGGCAGAAGTGGTCGCTGAGCGACCACTTCTGCCGGAAGAACGCCCGAGCGACGGTCAGTGAGCGTGGCCGGGTCAGTGAGCGTGGGGCAGGCGGTCGGCGGTGGGGTCGGCGGCGAGCAGCTCGTCGGGGAGCGGTTCGCCGGTGACCACGCAGGTGCCGTAGGAGCCGTCGTCGAGCCGGGCGAGGGCGGCCTCGACCCGGTCGAGGTCGGCGGCGACGGCCGCCAGCCGATCGATCGTGGCGTCGGACACGGGCGCAGCGTCGGCGGGGGGCTCGTTCCACGACATCGGGCGCACCGTACCGCCCCGCCCGCCCGTCCCCGGGCCGCCCGGGCGTAGTCTGCGACCGCATCCGGCACGGAGGGGGAACCATGGCCGATCTGCTCGCGCTCTCCGAGCGCATCATCGACTCGGGAGTGGCCGACGAGCCCGTCAACCGGGTCACCCAGGAGCTCTCCGAGCTCGCCGACGGGGTGGCGCTGATCGAGTCGTTCTCCCACGTGGTGGTGATCCGCACCGACGAGGGCCTCGTCTGCTTCGACGCCAGCGGTGCCATGACCGGCACCGCGGTCGTCGAGTCGCTGCGCGGGTGGAGCACCGACCCGGTGCGGGCGCTGGTCTACACCCACGGCCACGTCGACCACGTGGGCGGCAGCGGCGCGTTCGTCGCCGACGCCCGGGGAGCGGGACGGCCCGACCCCGAGGTGATCGCCCACGAGAACGTGCCGGTCCGCATGGACCGCTACGACCTCACCAACGGCTACAACTCGATCATCAACGCCCGCCAGTTCGGTGGGGTGCGGGCGAACCTGGGCATCGGGGGCCAGGCGCGCTTCCTGCCCGCCGACGCGGTGCGGCCGCGGGTGACCTTCGCCGACCGGCTCGGGGCGCGCTTCGGCGGGCTCGAGGTGGAGATGCGCCACGCCCGGGGCGAGACCGACGACCACCTGTGGGCGTGGCTGCCCGAGCAGAAGGCGCTGTGCACCGGCGACTTCCTCATCTGGAACTTCCCCAACGCCGGCAACCCCCAGAAGGTGCAGCGCTGGCCGGTCGAGTGGGCCCGGGCCCTGCGCGAGATGGCGGCGCTCGACGCCGAGCTCCTGCTCCCCGCCCACGGGCTGCCCATCGCCGGGCGCGACCGCATCCACCGGGTGCTCGACGACGTGGCCACCGCCCTCGAGCGGCTGGTCGCCGACGTGCTCGACCTGATGAACCAGGGCGCCACCCTCGACACCATCGTCCACACCGTGCGCGTCGACCCCGACCTGTTGGCCAAGCCCTACCTGCGGCCCCTCTACGACGAGCCGGAGTTCGTCGTGCGCAACGTGTGGCGCCAGTACGGCGGCTGGTACGACGGCGACCCGTCGCGCCTGAAGCCGGCGCCGGCGGCGACGTTCGCCAGCGAGATCGCCGGCCTGACCGGAGGGGCCGAGGCCCTGGCGGCGCGGGCGCGCGAAGTCGCCGACGACGGTGACCTGCGCCTGGCGTGCCAGCTCGTCGAGCTGGCGGTGCAGGCCGCGCCCGACAGCGTCGAGGCCCACGGGGCCCGCGCCGAGATCTACGAGCGGCGCCGCAAGAGCGAGTCGTCGCTCATGGCCAAGGGCATCTTCGGCCACGCGGTGCGCCAGTCGCTCGAGGTGACCGGGGGCGACGTCCCCCGGCGGGGCGACGGCGACGACACGTCGGGTCTGCGCCCGCAGCGACCCCGGGAGTAGGGCAGCATCGGGGGCGACATGCGCTCGCCCCTCGCCGACCACCTGCCCGCCACCGCCGACCCCGACGCGCTGCTCGAGGCGTTCACCGACTGGGTGGCGGCGCAGGGCATGTCGCTCTACCCGGCCCAGGAGGAGGCGATCCTCGAGCTCTACGGGGGCGCCAACGTCATCCTCGGCACCCCCACCGGCTCGGGGAAGTCGCTGGTGGCGCTGGCCGCCCACGCCGCCGCGCTGACCGAGGGGCGGCGCACCTTCTACACCGCGCCGATCAAGGCGCTGGTGTCGGAGAAGTTCTTCGACCTGTGCCGCGAGCTCGGATCCGAGCAGGTGGGCATGCTCACCGGCGACGCCGCGGTGAACCGCGACGCTCCGGTCATCTGCTGCACCGCCGAGATCCTCGCCAACCTGGCGCTGCGCGAGGGCCGCCGGGCCGACGTCGGCCAGGTGGTGATGGACGAGTTCCACTTCTACGCCGAGCCCGACCGGGGCTGGGCGTGGCAGGTGCCGTTGCTCGAGCTGCCCCAGGCCCAGGTCCTGCTCATGTCGGCCACGCTCGGCGACGTCCGCCGCTTCGTCACCGACATCGAGGCCCGCACCGGCCGGCCCACCGTCGCCGTCCTCGGCGCCGAGCGTCCGGTGCCGCTCGAGTACGAGTTCCGCCGCACCCCGATCCACCGCACCATCGAGGACCTGCTCGAGCACGACCGGGCGCCGGTCTACGTGGTCCACTTCACCCAGCAGGCCGCCATCGAGCGGGCCCAGTCGCTCACCAGCATCAACGTGTGCTCGCGGGACGAGAAGGACGCCATCGCCGAGGCGATCGGCGGGTTCCGGTTCGGGCCCGGGTTCGGCCGCTACCTGTCGCGCTACGTGCGCCACGGCGTCGGCGTGCACCACGCGGGCATGCTCCCCCGCTACCGGCGGCTGGTGGAGCGCCTCGCCCAGGACGGCCTGCTCAAGGTGATCTGCGGCACCGACACCCTCGGCGTGGGCATCAACGTGCCGATCCGCACCGTGCTGCTCACCCAGCTCTACAAGTACGACGGCACCACGTCGCGCCTGCTCACCGCCCGCGAGTTCCACCAGGTGGCGGGTCGGGCCGGACGAGCCGGGTTCGACACCACCGGCCTCGTCGTCGCCCAGGCGCCCGAGCACGTGGTGGAGAACGAGCAGGCGGTGGCCCGCGCCGGCGACGACAAGAAGAAGCAGCGCAAGGTGGTCAAGAAGAAGCCGCCGCAGAAGGGCTTCGTGGGCTGGAGCGAGGAGACGTTCGACAAGCTGGTGGCCGCGTCACCCGAGCCGCTCACGTCGAGCTTCCGGGTCACCCACTCGATGCTGCTCGACGTGCTCGACCGCCCCGGCGACGGCTGCGCCGACCTGCGCCGACTGCTCGTCGACAACCACGAGCCCCGCGCCGCCCAGCGCCAGCACATCCGCACCGCCATCTCGAGGTACCGGTCCCTCGACCGCTCGGGGGTGGTCGAGCGCCTGGCCGAGCCCGACGAGGAGGGCCGCACCATCCGGGTGACGGTCGACCTGCAGGAGGACTTCGCCCTCAACCAGCCGCTGTCGCCGTTCGTGCTCGACGCGCTCGGCGGGCTCGACCCCGAGGCCGACAGCTACGCGCTCGACGTGCTGTCGCTCGTCGAGTCGGTGCTCGAGAGCCCGCGGGTGATCCTCGCCGCCCAGCTCGACAAGCTCCGCGGCGAGCTCATCGCCCGGCTCAAGTCCGAGGGCGTCGAGTACGAGCAGCGCATGGCCGAGCTCGACCAGCTCGAGCACCCGAAGCCGTTGCGCGAGTTCACCTACGACCGCTTCAACGCTTACGCGGCCCAACACCCGTGGGTGGCCGACCACACCATCCGCCCCAAGTCGGTGGCGCGCGACCTGTTCGAGCGGGCGATGACCTTCCACGACTACGTGCGCCACTACGGCCTGGCCCGCTCCGAGGGGATGGTGCTGCGCTACCTGTCCGACGCCTACAAGGCGCTGGTGCAGACCGTGCCCGAGGACGCCAAGACCGACGACCTGCTCGACCTCACCGCCTGGCTGGGCGAGACGGTCCGCCAGGTCGACTCGAGCCTCATCGACGAGTGGGAGGCGCTCGTGCACCCCGACGAGCACGAGGTCGCCGCGCCCGTCGTCGCCGCCGGGGCCACCGGCCACCACGGCGACCCGGCCACCACCGTCACCGCCAACGAGCGGGCCTTCCGGGTGATGGTGCGCAACGAGCTGTTCCTGTGGGTCGAGCTGCTGGCCCGCCACGCCCACGACGACCTGGCCGAGCGGCTCGGCACCGACTGGACCGCCGAGGAGCTGGCCGGCGCCATGGCGCCCTACTGGGCCGAGCACGGCGCCATCGGCATCGGCGCCGAGGCCCGGGGCGGCTCACGGTTCCGCGCCGCTCCCGACGGCACGGTGCGCCAGGTGCTCGACGACCCCGCCGGCCACCACGACTGGGCCCTGGTGGGGCGGGTCGACCGCGCGGCGTCCGACGAGGAGGGCCGCGCCGTGGTCCGCCTGGAGGCGATCACCGACGCCCCGTCCTGACCGCGTGTCGGGCACCCTCCATGTGGGTACGCGAGGTGCAGCACACGACGACCCAGGAGGCTCCCTCATGGCGACCATGACCGGAACTGTGGCCCGCAACACCGAGATCTCGGCCCGCTCGGAGAAGAGCTTCGAGGACGCCATCGAGCTCGGCATCGCCCGCGCCACCGAGACCCTGCGCAACGTGGAGTCGGCGTGGGTCAAGGAGCAGAAGGTGTACGTCGGCGACGGCAAGATCGCCACCTACCAGGTCGACCTGGTCGTCACCTTCGTGCTCGACGAGAGCTGACGACCGGCCCGACCTCGCGCCGCGCTCGACGACGGAGCCTTCACGGTCGGTGACGGCTAGCGTGTGCCCCCGACGACGGGGGGTGACGTGGAGCGCGAGACCGAGCAGGCCGCACCCGAGCAGACGCCCGCGTCCCACACGTCCACCACCTCCTCGCCGGCGGCGGCCGGTCGGGGCGGCACCGCCTCGCTGCTGGCGCTCCAGCGCTCGGCCGGGAACCGGGCCACCGCCGCGCTCGTCGACCAGGTCCAGCGCAAGCTGGTGGTCGGCGCCGCCGACGACCGCCACGAGCGCGAGGCCGACGCGGTGGCCGAGCAGGTGGTGCGGGCGCTGCGCCAGCCCGACGCCGGCGGTTCCGACGGGGCCGGCGCCGACGGGGCCGGCGGTGCGCTCGACCAACCGCTGCGACGCATCCAGCGCCGCGCCGCCTCCTCGGTGCCCATCGGCCCCGAGGGCGGTGAGGTCGCCGACGACCAGAGCCGCCGCATCGCCGCCGCGGCATCCGGCGGTCGACCCTTCGACCCCGCGGCGCGGGCGCCGTTCGAGCAGGCCATGGGCGCCGACCTGTCGTCGGTGCGCCTCCACGAAGGCCCCGAGGTCCGGCGGCTGAACGACGAGCTCGGCGCCCGGGCGTTCACCCTCGGCCGCGACGTCTTCTTCCGCGACGGCGTCCCCGACGCCTCGTCGTCGTCCGGCCAGTCGCTGCTCGCCCACGAGCTCACCCACACCGTGCAGCAGGGCGCCGCCGGCGTGCGCCGGTCGGTCCCGCCCACCATCCAGCGCGACAAGCCGGCGGTCACGGTGGTGCGCCGCTCCGACCACGAGGCCACGCTCCAGCAGATCGCCATGGAGGTCATCGGCGAGACGCTGAGCTCGGAGCGCCAGCGGGTGCTCGACTACCTCCGCAAGGGCCTCGGGGTGGGCGGCGCGAGCAGGCTCAAGCGCCGCTCCCCGGAGGTCCGGGCGTTCCGAGCCAAGATGAAGGACGCGGCCGACGCCCGGTCGGGGTCCGACATCGACACCCAGCTCGCGTCCGACACCGAGCTGGGCCCGGCCACCAAGGCCCACGTGAACATCGCCGCCAAGGGCATCGCCCACGGCAAGGGGAAGAAGAGCGTCGACTCCGCGCTCGGCGACGAGGCGGAGTCGTGGCTCTCCAGCGCCTGGGACAGCGCCGCGATCCGCGCCGGGGCGCTCAACGGGGTCAAGGACGCCGCGTGGGCCGTCCTCGCCCAGAAGCCCACCGATCCCAAGCGGGTCAAGGCGGCCACCACCGCCGCGAGCAAGGCGGCCAAGGCCACCATCGGGCGCACGGCCGACACCATCAAGGCCGACGCCCGGGTCTGGAAGAACCAGATCGTCAAGCCCGATTCGGCCAGCGCCGCGGTCACCTCCGCGGCCGAGCAGTCGCGGCTCGCCCAGCAGGTCGACACTCGCACCGGCACCGACAAGGTCGGCGAGAAGTCGATCGAGAAGGCCATCACCGCCAACACCACCGACGAGGGCCTCGGCATCGTCGGCAAGCTGCTCGACTCCATCATCCCCGCGCCCGGTGACGCCGTGTCGCTGGCCATCACGCTGAAGATCCCGATCCCGGAGACGCCCGCCTACGTGAGCCTCAAGCTCGAGGGCAAGGCGGGGCGGGGCACCACCGGGTTCACCACCAGCGGTGTCACCACCCTGGGCGACCCCAAGCGCCTGGAGGTCATGGCCAAGTTCTCGGTCGGCCTGGGCGCCGAGGCCTTCGGGCTCGCGGGCGACTTCTCGGTGGGGTTCTTCGTGCGGGCCGGTGCCAACGAGGGCACGGCCGCCACCATGAAGGCGCTCTCCTACGGCAGCTACCGCTCGGCGATGGGCATCAACAAGAAGTTCGCCTACTGGTGGTCGGGCAAGAGCAAGGGCACCGACCTCACCGACATCGAGCGGTCCGAGGCCTGGGCCGCCATGATCGAAGAGCAGGTGTTCGGCAAGGACGACAGCGCGTTCGCCGACCTGGGCGGCTCCATCGGGGTCGAGGGCGAGGTCAACGCCGGCTTCGCCAAGATGGGCGCCGGCGCCGGGGGCGAGTACTTCACCCGCTACAACCAGGCCGGCTTGAAGGAATCGCTCGGCGACCGCTTCGCCCAGCCCCTGGGCCCGGGCGGCGCCGCCGAGGCGAGCACGCGGGCCAAGGACGCCAGCGGGCGCACCTACGGCTCGTTCGCCCTCTCGGCGTCGGCCGAGGTCGGCATCGGCAACGAGAACGTCGAGTTCGCCGCCAGCTTCAGCGCCGAGAAGTCCCACGAGGACGACGTCACGTTCAGGGACAACTGGGGAGTGGAGATCTCCGCCTCGATCGGGATGTCCGACGGCTGCGCGAGCGCCCAGATGGCCAAGGGCATCATCAGCGGGTTGTCGAGCGCGGCGCAGAACATGGGCCAGGTCGTCACCAAGAGCAAGGTGGGCAGCGGGCTCGACGTCGTCTCCGACGTCACCCGGATGCTCGACGGCTCGATGGAGGGCAAGATCACCGAGGGGATCGCGAGCGCGTGGAAGGTCGACGGCTCGACGATGGACAACGTGGTCGGCGACAGCACCACGCCGATCGAGAAGGCCGCCGGGCTGGCGACGTCGTCGTCGCTCACCGTGGCCCTCACCTTCGGCAAGGCGGGCGGCAAGTGGGTGTACCGCCTCGAGCTGCGCGACGCGAAGTCGCTCGAGATCAGCATCGGCGGGGGCACCAACGTCGGCGCGTCGATCGAGGCCGAGCGCAGCAAGCGGCTGTTCGCCATCGGCGGCGAGCAGGGCGACGACGGCGAGCACCACCTCGCCCTCGAGGTGGCCGGCTTCCGGCCCCTGGGGTCGCGCTGATGGCCTTGGCCGACGACGACGTCCGCTTCACCTTCGAGCACCCCACCACCTTCCGCACGCTCGGC